>CALLVA010000153.1 GCA_938010655.1 uncultured Parvularculaceae bacterium
CCATTGGCCCGTTCTGGGACGCCAATGAAACATGGCTGGTGCTGGCGATTGGTTTGTTGCTGGTCGCTTTTCCAACCGCCCATGGGATTATTCTAACCGCGTTATACTTCCCTGTGTTTGTTTTGCTCCTTGGACTGATTATGCGCGGGGTCTCTTTTGAATTTCGGGCAAAAGCGGATATTAAATATAAGGATTTATGGGACAGAATTTTCTTTGCGGGGTCTCTCCTCGCAACGCTTTCTCAAGGTTTTATGCTCGGCATGTATCTCACTGGGCTTAATTTCACGCCTCTTGATTATGCGTTTTCATGTCTCATCGCCATTTGCCTGACCGCAGGCTATGGATTTATTGGCGCGGGTTGGCTAATCGGGAAAACCGATGGGGCATTGCAATTGCGCGCGATAAGATGGGCCAAGTTTGGTTTGCTGTGGGCGACTATTGGCATGGCCGCGATTTCAATCGCCTCTCCCCTCGCCAGCGAGCGGATTTTCGACAAATGGCTTTCCATGCCCGCGATGATCTATCTCTCCCCCTTGCCCATTCTCTCCCTTCTTCTCGTGGTTTATATTTGGCGCGAATTGACGAAGCTGCCGCGAGAAGGCGATGTGGGCGCGTGGCGGCCGTTCTTTGCCTGCGCAAGCCTTTTCATTCTGGCGGAAATCGGCCTCGCTTATTCATTTTATCCTTACATCGTGCCAGACCAAATGACGATTTATGAGGCGGCGGCAGATAGCAGCAGCTTGATGATTATCCTCGTTGGGGCCTGCGTGGTCCTGCCGATGATCTTGGCTTACACTGTGTTGTCTTATGTGGTCTTTAAAGGCAAAACCCGCGAGCTGACATATAATTAAATATCTTTGATCAACTGCGGCTCCGCGTTGCACTCGCCCTTGCAATCATTGATACTCCTCCTTCAAGCAGGGAGTATCTTGATGACCAAAGGCACAATTGAAACGCCAGAGCGGCTGAAATTTGACGAGGCAGCGCTGGCCGATTGGATGAGCGCAAATGTGCCTGACTTTGCGGGGCCTCTTGAAATCAAAAAATTTGCTGGCGGCGAATCGAACCCGACCTATCAACTGATCACGCCCCAGAAAAAATATGTGCTCCGGCGCAAACCGCCCGGCAAGCTTTTGCCATCTGCTCATGCTGTTGACCGCGAATATCTTGTGATGACCGCGCTTGGGGGCGCTGATTTCCCTGTGCCGCGAACCTATGGTCTTTGCGAAGATGAAAGCGTGATTGGCACCATGTTTTTCGTCATGGATTTCATGGATGGTCGCATTTTTTGGGATTGGATTATTGGCGACGTTGAGACAGAAAATCGCCGCGCTTATTTCGAAGGGGCTGTCGATAATCTGATTGCGCTCCACTCAATTGACCCTGCCACTATTGGTTTGGAAGATTATGGCAAACATACGGATTATTTCGCCCGGCAAATTGGCCGTTGGACAAAGCAATATAAAGCGGCGGAAACTTCAGAAATTCCAGAAATGGATAAACTGATTGAATGGTTGCCTAGCGCTATTCCTGCCGATGAAAAACTCGCCATTGTGCATGGGGATTATAAAATCGATAATCTGGTTTTTGACAAAGCGGACCCAAATGTGATCGCCACGCTGGATTGGGAACTTTCAACGCTTGGTCACCCTTTGGCTGATTTTTCTTATTTTCTGATGCCTTGGGGCCTGCCTAAAATCACAGGGTTTGGCATTGCTGATATCGATTTTGAAGAATTAAATATTCCGACACTCCAAGAAATGATTGATTATTACGGAGCGAAGACAGGCCAAAAAGGTCTACCTGATATTAATTTTTGCATGGCTTACAATATGTTCCGCATGGCTGGTATTGTTCAAGGCGTTTATAAAAGAGCTTTGCAAGGCAATGCCTCATCGGAAAAAGCAAAGACTTATGGCGCCGCAGTTCCCCTTTTGGCACATATTGGATGGTCCTTTGCGCAAAAGAAACAAGGCGCTTAAATCTTCAATTATTCTTTATTTACCAAACAATTATCAACATTAATTATTCATTAATACACTGATTATTTATCATTCATTTACCATAATACAATATGCCTGTAGACAAGCATGATATGTCATGCAATGGGATTTTGTGGTGATGTATGCTGTCTTTTCTTTTTAGTATCAATAGTCGATCACGGTTTTTGACTGCAATGGTCATTGGCCTGCTGACGATATCAGCCAATGCTTGGTCGCAAGACTTTGACAAATATTTGCAGAATGATCCCAATGATGCCACCAAACTGATTTGGACGGAAGAATTCGAACAGCAGAACCTCGCTCAGCGCCTAGAAATTGTTGAAGGTATTTTAGCGCAACAAGACCGCACCTTTACACTCAGCAAACAAATCCAAATAGAAACTAAAAAAATCGAAACTTTAGTTTCAAAAGGCGATAACAATCAGGCTCACCTTTATGCCTTAAGCATATATAATGACTATAAAAATAGTGAAGTCCTGCCTGAAATATACACTGAATTTTTGTATATTGTTTCATTTTCTCATTTCAGTAGTTTGAATTTTGATGATGGCTTACCTGTTTTGGACAAGCTCGATAAGTTTTTAGAAAAAAACCCATCGGTGCAAACGCAATTATCCGTTTATGACCTACAAGCCAATGCCTTTATCCAAATGGGGGATTATGCCGGCGCAAATCGCATCTACCGAAAAATGCTTGAATATCCGATTTATCAGGAAGACGAAGAGTACAAATTAAATGCTTTGACGGTTAAAAATAATATAGGCTTTACCTATTCGCGCATGGGCGAGCCAGATATGGCGATTGACTATCTTACGAAGAGCTTAAGCGAATTCGAAGTGCCTGAAGGCGAGATACAAAGCTATCCTGCAGTAGCTGCCCTGTTCATGAAAATTAATATTGGCCGCTCTTATCTGCTCAAAGAAGATTTTACGGCTCTGGAGCCCATCGCCCTCTCAACTTATAAAACCGGCAAAGAAATGGGTCAGCAATATGCTGAAGCCATTGGCTTGCGCCTTCTGGGGAATGTTGCTGCGGGGCGTGAACAATATGCTGATGCGGCTGTCTATTTTGCCAATGGTCTTGAAATTGCCGAGACCACCAAAAATGGCGAAATTCTCGGTCATTTCTATAAAGATTATGCCTTAACTCTCGAAGAATTAGGCCGTTTCCGTGAATCTTTGGTCTTATGGAAAAAATATGAAGAGTTTCAACGCAACACACGCGAATCTAAAACATTGATGCGCATTGCTTATACGACAGCTCAATCAGAACAAAAACTACGCCAGCTGGAACTTGAAACTCTCGTAGAGGAAAGCATCGCGCGAGATAAAATCACCAAGCAGAGACATATAATCACCGTTTTAGCGGTTATCAGTGCATTGATTTTACTGATTATATCCCTCGCGCTGTTCAAAGCGAAAAAGAAGCTTGAAATTAGTGAGCGTAAAGCAAACGATGCGAGCGAAGCAAAATCTGCATTTCTGGCAAATATGAGCCATGAAATCCGTACGCCCATGAACGGGGTGCTCGGCATGACGGAATTATTACAATCTACGGATCTCGATGATCGCCAGAAAAGCTTTGCAGATACTATTTATAAATCAGGCGCTGCCCTCCTCACCATCATCAATGATATTTTGGATTTCTCAAAAATTGAAGCTGGTAAGCTGGAAATTGACCCTGTGCCATTCAATTTAAAAGATGCGATTGAAGATGTGGCAACATTGTTGTCCACCCCTGCACGCGCCAAGGAAATTGAATTGGCTGTAAGATATTCGCCTGATATTCCAGAACATCTTTTTGGTGATGTAGGCCGTATACGTCAGATCGTCACAAACCTTGTCGGAAACGCGATTAAGTTTACGCATGAAGGGCATGTCTTCATCAATATTTCGGGCGCATCTGAAGGAGATTTCACGAAGTTGCGCATTGATGTGGAAGATACTGGTATTGGTATTCCAAAAGACAAATTGGAAAATGTATTCCATGAGTTTTCCCAAGCGGAGGCCACCACAACCCGCCAGTTTGGGGGTACAGGACTTGGTCTTGCGATTTCGCGCAAACTGGCTTCTGCGATGCAAGGGAACCTGACGGTACAGTCTGAATATGGTCAGGGGTCTACTTTTTCATTTGAGCTAAAATTAAAGAACATCCAGCAACCAGAGCGCAAAATGCGTAAATTGCCGAACTTGTCTGATTTGAAGATTCTTGTTGTGGATGATTTGAAAATAAATCGTGATATTCAAGAAGAACAATTGGCGCTTTGGGGGTTCAAAGTAACGTGTGTTGACAATGGCCAAGATGCTTTGAGTTTGTTGGAAAACGCGCATAAAGAAAAAGCGCCTTATGATCTGGTTCTCTTAGATTACCATATGCCAGATATGGACGGCGCTGAAGTTGCCAAGCGTATTACAAGCCACAACGCCTTGAAAGAGACAAAAATTATCATCTTGTCTTCTACAGATGCGAGCGAAGAAATACTGAATTTCAAAAAAATCGGTATACCACATTATTTGACGAAGCCTGTAAAATCAACGCTCTTGTTGGATACTATCGCTTTGACAGCATCCAAGCTTGACCTGCCGATGCAGACAGAATCTGACTTCCCCTCCTCTTCTGAGGAAGGTTCGGGTGCGGTATTAGATACACCTCTCAATGTTCTGATTGCTGATGATAATGAAGTGAATAGATTGGTCGTCAAAAGTTTCCTTGATGGTATGAACACGCAAACTTCCTTCGCCGTAAACGGGAAAGAAGCTTTTGAGTTTTCACAAAATATGAGTTTCGATTTGATTTTGATGGATGTCTCTATGCCTGAAATGGATGGTATGGAGGCCACAAAGGCCATTCGAGCTTATGAAACAAAAAATAATCTCAACCGAACACCGATTGTTTGCTTAACAGCGCATATTATGGCGGAAGACCGCAAAAGGGCTGAGGATGCTGGGATGGATGGGTATCTTTCCAAACCAATTCAAAAAGCAAAATTGTCAGAAACGATTGAGAATTGGCGGCATGCCAAAGGCAAAACGAATAAGCCTGATGCAAGATCAGACGAAACGTCTCAATCAGCCTGATTTTTTTTCAAAGATCGTATCAAGCCCACAAGGCTAATGATAAACCAAAAAACTTCTATGATGAATGACGCGGCATTAAAATTGTAAATCAACGAGATGCCGATCAAGATTGAAGCCCCTAAATTCAATAAAGAATAAAGGGGATTCGTCGCTTGAATTTTGCCTGTTTGCAAAGCAGCATAAGCGCCAATAAGCATCGCGACACCGACAAAGCCGAGATAATCTGACCAGATCAGAGTCGCAAAGCCTTCGCTCATGCTTGCATCGTCCAACCCTCAACGCCCATCGCCGCTTGGCGCACGGCTTCAGAACGTGTGGGGTGCGCATGGCTAGTCCGAGCAATATCTTCAGACGCCCCGCCAAATTCCATTGTCATACAAGCTTCATGGATCATCTCACCCACATTTGTGCCAATCATATGAACACCGAGAATTTTGTCTGTCTCCGCATCGGCCAGGACTTTCACAAAGCCATCTGTATCATGATTGGTTTTCGCCCGGCTGTTCGCCATAAAGGGAAATTTGCCAACTTTGTAAGCGATACCAGCTTCTTTCAACTCTTCTTCATTCTTGCCAACCCATGCCACTTCTGGCGCAGAATAAATCACGCTTGGCACAAGATCATAATTTACATGACCAGCCTTGCCAGCGATCAATTCGATGCAGGCCACCGCATCATCTTCAGCTTTATGCGCAAGCATGGGCCCTTTGATGCAGTCTCCAATCGCCCAAATGCTTGGGACATTGGTACGGAAATGATCCGTCTCCACGACGCCGCGATCAGACACTTTCACGCCGACATTTTCCAACCCAAGGCCAGCCGTATACGGACGACGGCCAATACAGACGAGCACATTATCTGCTTCAATCGTCTCGGTCTCGCCGCCTTTGGCGGGTTCAACACTGAGTTTCACTTTTGTTTTGGTCGTTGAAGCGCCGGTCACTTTCATGCCTAGCTTAAATTCCATGCCCTGTTTTTTAAGAATGCGTTGGAATTGTTTCGCTGTTTCAGCGTCCACGCCGGGCGTGATCCGATCAAGATATTCAACCACAGTTACTTTTGAGCCAAGGCGACGCCAAACAGACCCAAGTTCCAAGCCGATAATCCCTGCCCCGACAACAACAAGGTGCTTCGGAATTTTCGGAATGTCTAACGCGCCTGTGGAAGACACAATCTGTTTTTCGTCAACGTCTACCCCCGGCAAAGGCGTAACTTCAGAGCCCGTCGCGATGACAATATTCTTGGTTTTCAACACTTGTTTTTTATCGCCATGAACCGTGACTTCAGTCGCGCCCGTCACTTCGCCGCGGCCATAAAACATATCCGCCTTGTTCTTCTTCAAGAGAAACTCAACGCCTTTGGTGAGGCCATCCACCGCTTCTTCTTTTTGCTTGAGCATTTGCGGCAGGTCGACTTTGAGGCCAGACATTTTGATGCCCATCCCAGCAAAGTTCTTTTCAGCTTCTTCATAAAGCTCAGATGCATGAAGCAAGGCTTTAGACGGAATGCAGCCCACATTGAGGCATGTGCCACCCCATTTTTTCGTATCGCGCATTTCAATCACAGCGCAAGAAAGGCCCAACTGGCCCGCCCGTATCGCTGCATTATATCCGCCGGGGCCGCCGCCGATCACGACAACATCATATTCCTTGCTCATGGCAATCCTCATTTGAAAATCGATCAATGAGGTTGGTTAGACCCCTCGCCTGATAAGGTCAACATGAGGTGAAGTCAGGAAGGCGACTTTTGATATTGCCGTTCTAATTCAATCAGCTTTTGCTTTCGCCAGAGGCCGCCAGCATAGCCTGTCATGGAGCCGTCTTTGCCAATGACCCTATGACAGGGCACGATAATCGCGAGTTGGTTTGCGCCATTGGCTCTGGCGACGGCGCGAACAGCGGCGGGGTTGTCGATGCTTATAGCGAGATCCGCATAAGAACGGGTTTCCCCGGCGGGAATACGCCGCAACGCTTCCCAAACTGATTTGGTAAAAGGGGTGCCAGCAAGCGTCAGCGGCGTCTTGAAATCCGCTGAACGACCGTCAAAATACGCCGCTAATTCTTCCCTGATCTGATCCGTTGGCCCATAGCGCCCGATCCCAATATCGCCCTTGCTACTCTCAACCAGCTTTTTCAATTCAGCTGGTAATCCTTTGCTGTCCACAAATTCGAGCAGATGCAAATGATGCTGGTCAGAAATAGCTATCATGTCGCCCAGCGGGGTATTAATCCAATCTGCCAGCAAAAGGCCCTCTGATTTGAGGCTGGCAGGTGCTACCCCCAAAAGCTTGGCGAAAGCGGCGCGAAACCCACTGGCGGACTCAAATCCTGCTTCCAATTGTGCTTCAATGACAGAGCCGCCTGCCCCCAGTTTTTCAAAGCCATGGCGCAGCCGCGTCATGCGGGCAAGTTCAAGAAAGGTCATGCCAAAATGGCGTTTGAAAGCCCGGCGCGCCGTGGAGGGGTCAACGCCCATCGCGGCAATATCCCCCTCGCGCCACCGCCGCCCCGGCTCTGCTTCCAATGCCTTCAATAATGGTCCCACAGAAGGGTCGCCCTCTGCTGCGGGGCGCAACGGATAACAACGTTTGCAGGGTCTGAAATCTGCGGCGAGACATTCGCTGATCGAGGCATAGAAAATACAATTCTCTTGCTTGGGCTTTCGTGCCGGGCATGTCATTCGGCAAAAAATGCCCGTGCTTTTCACACCAACATACACACGGCCCTCATAAGCAGCATCCCGCTCAACCAAGGCTGTGTAACATTCTTCAGGATCAAGAAAATCTAAAGTCATGAAAGCGTCATAGCATAGGCCATAAAGTCTGTGGCCGAAAATCGGGCGTTGATTTTATTTTATCCAACCCCGCCGCCGCGCCCAGAGGCTATACACTAACAAAAGCGCCATCTGGATTGCGAAGACGGACATCACTAGAAGGAAGCCGCGGCTTCCAAGAGCAATGCCCTTGCCGATGATAACTTCAAAAATAAGGATATTCGCAAACAAGCTAAACAACCCAACAAAATACAACGTCATGCTCCATCGACGGCGAAGCGCAAGCATGACTCCGCCTAATGTCGCTGTTATATAACTGATGCTTATGAGAAGTTGCTGACCCACTTGCGCATCTCTCGCACCGGCCTGAACCTCTGCTGTCTCTGCTGTTGGCGTGGCCATCATAAGAAACCAATAGTCATAAGCTAATGACACACTAAAAAAAAGAGCGACCAGAACGACGAGCCAAAAATGCCACGGAACAGATTTCATCGTATCCGCTTAATCCGAATACTGACCATTCTATCGTTGAATCCTTCAGAAACAAGGCAATCCGTGCTGCTTGTTAAAACCAAACTTTTGCCTTTAAACTTATCTCGCGGGAACAACGTGGCCTGATAGCCCGGCGCAACTTTGATCGACGACACACCCTTGCGGCGATAATCCGCCACATCTTTTAGGAGTCCGGCTGTATAGTTCCCACCCCGTAAGCGCGCGGCCCAACCCTCATAATTGCAATGTTGATAAACCGTGACAGGGCTGACTGCCTGAGGCGTTTGGTGTGATTGAAAAAGCGCGGCAACGAAGAAGGAGAGAGGCAAAATCATATTGTTAAAAACATCCTCGTCTAAGGCGTTCAGCTTCAGCCTTGACTACAAGCCACAAAGACTGAGCACGGCTTTTTTCATGATATATCACCACTACAACAATATTTTACAACTTACTTATTTGATAAGGCTTTGCCCATACGAGTAGAAAAACCGTTTATAGCTGTAATCGCATCACGCCAAGTATGTGGCCTACCATCAAGATCTAAATGAGTTTCATATCGCGAATACTCGGCTTCAGCAATTAATGAGACATCACTTCGACGATATAGCTTGGCTGTTATAGACGCACCACCAAGTTGTTGACTGTTTACAATTGCTGCTCGTTTCTTTTTTTGCTCAGCAGTTTGAAACGTTGGTTTCGCCTTCTCGATAAAAACATGTAGAACATAAGGCCCATCGTCCTCTACAAGCTCTATTTTGTTCTTCTTGAAGGCTTTAGTTAGTTTTTTTGTTGTCTCTTTCCGTAAGAATATGAGATCGCGCTCGCCTAAATATTCATTTTCATTAAACTCATCAAACACAGAAGCACCGGCCCCCCCACCTTCGGAATTGGGCTTTGAGTACCTACCACGGCGCTCCCATAAATCGTCGCCAATAAAGACAGTAAATTCTATCGGCCCACCCTTTGCTTCAGAAGCCGCTTTTTCAAATTCCTTCAAAGAAGACGCATTTGCGGAAGCCCCCATAGCAAAGGTCACAAAAAGTAAAAAAAGAAATTTGCGCATCATTTTATATTCAGCCTCCGAGCTTCTATAGATAACAAATAAGACCACATTTACTTATATAAATCAAGAAAAGCACCCAAAATGTCACGCTAAGCACATTTAGTCCTTTAAGGATAAAGCCGTCCCGTCACCCAGCCTTTTGGCTGTCTTGCAAACACAAGGCGATCATGAAGCCTGAACGGCCGATTCACCCAAAATTCAATTTCTAATGGATCGACTACGTAACCTTGCCAATTTGGGGGGCGGGGCACGTCATCGCCAAATTTTGCGTCAAACTCTTTCACCCGCGCTTCAAGAGCGCCCTGTTCTTCCAGCATGTGAGATTGCTTTGACGCCCAAGCCCCGATTTTCGAACCGCGGGAGCGCTTGGCAAAATACGCATCGCTTTCCTGGTTGCTCATCAGATCAACCGTGCCGCGCACTCGGACTTGCCGCCGGATGGACTTCCAGTGAAAACATAAAGCCGCCTTTTGGTTTGCAGCCAGTTGCTCGCCCTTAGCGCTGTCATTGTTCGTATAAAAGCTGAAGCCTTTCCCTGAGAGGTCTTTTAACAGGACCATCCGCACATCTGGCATTCTGTGCTGGTCCACTGTAGCAAGGGACATAGCATTGGGATCATTGATTTCATGCTTCTTTGCCAAAGTCAGCCACTCTTCAAAAAGCTGATATGGGTCACGAGACGTAAAAACACTCCCTTGATCGGCGTCCGCGCCATATTCTTCCGCGCTGGGTGTTTCCGGGATGATTGGGTTTTGAGTCATAATGGCCCTGCCTTTATCACGCCTTCCGTGGACAATATGTTCGGAAAGACGGTTTTTTGATAAGTTATTCTCGCTTTTTTCATATAGTCTCGTCTATACACTTGACCCATGTCAGATAACAGTTTCGGCCATTTATTTCGCGTGACAACTTGGGGGGAGAGCCATGGCCCTGCCCTTGGCTGTGTTATTGATGGGTGCCCTCCGGGTATTTTGCTCACCCCGGAGATGATTCAAGTCGCGCTCGACCAGCGAAAGCCCGGCACCTCGAAATATGTGACCCAGCGCAAAGAACCCGACCAAGTCCGAATTTTGTCCGGTGTTTTTGAAGATGAACGCACCGACGGGCCGCGCACCACGGGCACGCCAATTTCGCTGATGATTGAAAATGTTGATCAGCGGTCGAAAGATTATGGCGATATTCCCGACAAATTTCGCCCTGGCCATGCTGATTTTACCTATCAAGCCAAATATGGCATTAGGGATTATCGCGGCGGCGGACGTTCTTCTGCGCGGGAAACAGCGGCGCGGGTCGCGGCGGGCGCTGTGGCCTTGCAAGCCTTGAAGCAATTATTTCCCGACATTCAGTTGATCTCTGGATTGGTCCAGATGGGCGAACATAAAATTGAGCGCAACTTGGTGGATTGGACGACAGTCACAGACAATCCATTTTGGTGTCCGGACCCTGTTGCGGCGAAAGCTTGGGAAGTGATTTTGGACACGGCCCGCAAGGATGGGTCTTCCATGGGCGCGGTGATTGAAGTCATCGCCAAAGGCGTCCCCGCTGGTCTTGGCGCGCCTGTTTATGGCAAGCTTGATTCAGATATCGCGATGGCCCTCATGTCGATCAATGCAGTGAAGGCCGTAGAGATTGGCGAAGGGTTTGACGCTGCGGCTTTGTCCGGCGAAGCCAATGCCGATGAAATGCGCGCTGGTGCAGACGGCACA
>CALLVA010000154.1 GCA_938010655.1 uncultured Parvularculaceae bacterium
CCAGAGCATTTTTCTAAAAGAAAAATGCGGTATCCGCGAAAGCGCATTGGTGAAGTCAATCGTGCGTGGCCTATAGTCTGTCATGTCACTAAATCATCCCTTGAGAAAAATTTATTCTTTCTGATTCAGCAATTTACCGCGCATTGATTCGCCTATTTTGTGACGCCCCCAAATTATCGGCTCTAAATATATGCTGAATGTTTCGGAGCGGTCTGTTTAAGCTATTTTATTTACCAATTTAGGTGGCCTTTATGTCACACGGGCAAAAACACATTGATTGGTCCTACCAATGTTAAAACCAATTCGAGCTTTGTTAGTTGACAATTGATGACCAGACTTCGAATAATTGTAACCATATACGAAACGAAAAAATCATCCCGCAGAATTGCTGGATTACTCTAACTAGGGGACGGAAATGACCACTTCTCGTACAAAGATTGCCGGTACTATCTTAAAAAGATCACTGATGCTGAGTGTAGGTGTCTCAACACTTGCATTTTCACACAGTGCTTTGGCGCAAGACGACGCCGATGAAATTGTTATTCAAGGAACGCGAAAGGTCATTCAGGATTCGATTGATCTTAAGCGGAACAACACGCAAATCGTTGATGGTTTGTCAGCTGAAGAGATTGGCGACCTGCCAGCGCTTTCCATCGGTGAAGCGTTAGAAAATATTACGGGCGTTGCGTCTCACCGTGAAAATGGTGGTGCGACGGAAGTATCGATCCGGGGGCTGGGGCCTTATCTTTCATCAACAGTGGTGAATGGCCGGGCCGCAACGAACGGGTCGGGTGACCGCTCCGTCAACTTCTCGCAGTTTCCTTCAGAACTGGTGAACAAGCTTGCTGTGTTTAAAACACAAGATGCTAGCCAAATTGAAGGCGGCGTTGCTGGTCAAATCCAGATTGAAACATTGAAGCCTCTCGAATTTGGCAAGCGTCGTTTCCAGGTTGAACTCAAAGGCAATGTGAACCCTGATCAATTGAACCAGACAGACACAATTGCTGGCGATATTGGATATCGCGGCACAATCTCCCTCGTTGATCAGTTTGAAAGTGATGAATTCGGCAGATTTGGGTATTCTGTTGGCTTCCAGCGCAGCGATATTTCTCAGCCTGAAGCGGAAAGCCGTGAGACAAGTTCAACAAGTAACTCGCGCGCTGCTTGTGTGATTTCTGATGGATTAGATCAATTTACAGATCCAGATAATGGCGGAACGTTCACAGGGTTCTCAAACAACCCTGAAACAACAGACCGGGGGGATGATGATTGTGATGACTTCAATGATCGTCGTAATCCTAACAACTTAACGCAACGTGGGTCTGATACTGAAGGCTTTGATACTAGCATCGACCCGGCAACAGGACGCGCAATTGATGATGGCGTGCCATTTGTCTTTGCACCGTCACAACGTCACTTCCGTCAAAATGACACCCACGATACGCGCGACGCTTTCTTCGGCACGGCTCAATGGCAGCCAAACGAAGCATTAGAGATCAACGCTGACGTACAATATTCCCGGCGCATCTTGGAAGAGCTTCGCAACGACCTGACTTTCAATGGTGGTCGTCGCAATGACACGTCATTGAATATCGGGCCAGGTGGCACGACGACGACATTGGATTCATTAGTGTTCACGGACTCCGGTGCAATCTTGCGTCAAATCACTGACAATACGATTGAAATTCAAGGCGGTCAGTTTGAGCGTGATGAAACATATTTGGGCGGTGGCCTGAACATCAAATATGATGTGTCAGATCGTTTATCTCTTTCTTTCGACCTCGCGCATTCCAACACAGAGCGAACAGAAGATGCGAGAGAGTTCCGTATCCAATCTAATATCTCTCCGGTTATTGAATATGATCGCAGAAATTCAACTGTGCCACTCTACACGCTATATGATGAAGAGTTCGACGTTACAGACCACAGCAATTATGTAGACCGTCTGCGTGTCCGCATTGATAATGACCGTCTGCGTGATAATACAATTAACTCAGCTCGCTTCGATTTGTCCTATGAGCTTGAAAACGAGTTCTTTACGAGTTTTGAAGCTGGCATACGGTTAGCCACTCAAGATTATCTTGAGCTTCCAGGTGGCATCGATTCAGGTAATCCATATGCCATATCCGGCGGACGCTTTTCTTTCGAAATCGAAGACAACACTGATTTGAACATCAACAACCGCCAAGTTGTTGATGGTGGTGGCTCTGAGACTACGGGCCTTGCATCCAGCTGGGTCGATATCATCGCTGCGACAAACCAGGCTTGTGCTACTGAATTTCCTGAAGAAGACTTCCTCAGCAGTGTTCGGTCTGGACCACTTGTGACCAATGTTGCGGATGATGGGTCCATCATCAGTACAGCCAATTCTTGGGCAACATTTGATGCTGGTTGTGTAGCGGATACATCTGTTGCAGCACTGAATAATATTCTTGCTGAAATCAATCTTGCGATTGCTGATCGTGGTGATGTTGATGATCCGTTGACAGCATTTAGCAGCAGCATTCCTGATCTCATCAGAGAAAGCAGCCGGACTATTGATGTGGAAGAACGCACGACAGCGCTTTATGCCATGTCGAATTACGAGACGAGCTGGGGCGAATTGCCAGTTTCTGGTAATATTGGTGTTCGTGTTGTGCAGACAGAAGTTGAAGCAACAGGTTTCCGTCCTGAGCTAACAGTGACTGATACGGACGGTGTCTTCACTATTGCTGAGGGTAACTTAACGCCAGTTTCTTTGTCTCACGATTATACAGAAGTCTTGCCAAGTGCGGTCGCGATCTTTGAAATGGATGATGACAAAGTCATTCGCCTCGGTGTCTTCCGCGGTATGTCTCGTCCAGACCCAGCAGATATGGGTTTCAGCCGGAGCATTAACGTGATCGGTGACGATGAAGATGCGACTTCCGTTAACGATTTGATCCAAAACGTTACGGCGAGCGGTAACCCAGCGTTCAATCCATTAATGTCATGGAACTACGATGCGGGCTTCGAATGGTATCCAAATGATGACTCGCTTCTTGCTGTTGGTCTTTACTACAAGCAATTCCAAGGCGGGTTTGAAAACGTTGTTGCCAATGAGACATACGATCTGAACGGTACAGATGTGACCTTCCCAGTAAGTGTTTCTCAAACGAGTGAAGACACAAGCTCTCTCTATGGGGTTGAAGTTACGGCAACACACCGTTTCAGCTATCTTCCAGCACCATGGGACGGGTTTGGCGGTAAGATCAGCTACAACCACGTTCAATCTGACTTTGAGTTTGAAGATAGCCGTTATGGCGATATCTTCGAGCGTCAGCTAGATGGGTCAGTGGTCCAGACGAATGCGGGCATCATTGCGCCAGGCGGTCTACCTGGTTTATCTGAAAACGTCCTTTCGACTCAGGTTTACTACCAAATCGGTGATCTCGATCTGCAGTGGAACTACAAATATCGTGACAACTACTTCCAGCCATTCGTTTCTGACGGTACGCGCTTGCGTTATGTTGGAGAAGTTGGCGTTCATGAAGCGCGCGCGACTTATAAGTTGAACTCAAATATTCGCCTACAGATTGATGCGATCAACCTGTTTAGCGAACCAAAAGAGCAGTTTGCTTATGTCGAAGACGACCTTTATGAAGTCAACGATTATGGTCCTCGTGTCTTCTTCGGAATTCGCGGCAGATTCTAAGTCGGCATTCCCCCGACAAAGAGGCTCGCCTCTTGATTAAGGATAAGAAAAACCCCTGCTTCGGCAGGGGTTTTTTATTGTCAGACTTTCCCTGTTCCTCAATAAGCTTTATGCATGACACCCAATATCTATCCTTTTCCCCAAAGACTTTCTTATGACCGCTGATCTTCCGAAAATTCAAGCGAACGCTTCTGCTGAAGAGATGATCAATCTTCTTGGGCAAGCCGCAAAAATGGCAAGCCGGGATTTGAGCCTTGCAACATCTGACGCAAAAAATGCTGCGCTGATTGCGGCGGCGGCGGCGCTTCGAATGGCCCAACCAAAGCTGCTTGAAGCAAATGAAAAAGATATTGCGGAAGTGATCAACACCAAACCTGCTTCTTTTATAGACCGCTTGCGCCTCACGCCGGATCGGATTGAGGCTATGGCCATCGCATTAGAAGAGATTGCAGCATTGCCAGACCCGGTCGGGCGGCAATTGGCGCAGTTTGATCGGCCTAATGGCTTGAAAATTGAGCGTGTCGCTGTGCCGATTGGGGTTATCGGTATGATCTATGAGTCTCGGCCCAATGTCGGGGCGGATGCAAGCGCGCTGGCTTTAAAGGCGGGCAATAGCGTGATTTTACGCGGAGGCTCGGAAAGCAAATATTCGACTGAGATCATCGTCTCTTGTATGCAAGACGGGCTGAAAGCGACGGGGCTTTCTCCGGCGATTGTACAAGCCATCCCAACGTCGAACCGCGATGCGGTGACCGCGCTATTGCAAGCCGTGAATTATGTGGATCTTGTGATTCCGCGGGGCGGGCGCGGCTTGGTGGAGCTGGTCCGCGATCAGGCGAAAGTGCCGACATTGCTGCATTTGGATGGCAATTGTCATAGCTATATTCACGAAGCAGCAGACATTTCCAAAGCAGTTTCAGTGATCCAAAACGCAAAGATGCGGCGCACAGGAATTTGCGGCGCGACGGAAAGTATCGTGGTAGATCGATCTATTGCCCAAAAGGCTTTGCCGGCATTGGCCGAAGCATTGGCCGGGTGCGACCTGCGCGGCGACGAAGCTGCTTGCGCGATTGTGTCTTCGCTAACACCTGCAACTGAAGCAGATTGGTCAACTGAATATCTCGATAGCGTTGCTTCAATCAAAATAGTGGATGGCTTGGACGAAGCGATTGACTTTATCAGTCAACATTCTTCTGGGCATACAGATGCAATACTGACAGAAGATGTCGCCGCAGCACAACGCTTCTTAAGAGCGATTGATAGTGCTGTCGTGATGCACAATGCGTCAACGCAGTTCTCTGATGGCGGCGAATTTGGGATGGGCGCTGAGATTGGTATTGCCACTGGCAAAATGCATGCGCGAGGGCCCGTGGGTTTGGAACAGCTCACAAGCTTCAAATATCTCGTTCATGGTGACGGTCAGGTCAGGCCCTAATCAGCCAAGCTTAATGGTTGCTGGCGGATTGTTGGGGGACATCCAATGCGTGGCGCTTTTCACTTCCTGAAATCCATGGGTGCTGGTTTCCCATGTCCACTTGCCAGATTGGCGATAGATAATGGGCCCCGCCCAATAGCCATCATTGGCATATCCGGGGTTCGGGACCCAAACGAGCATGGGATAGCCTTCTGGTGGTGAAACTTTGCTGAAAGGTTGCGGCCCCACAAGGCGAACAGGGGTCTTCACAACGCGGTCGCCACTGTTAGGCCGATATGAGCCCCCAGACCCTCCCGGGCGCTGAGGCGCTTTGGGCGCGAAGAAAAAGAACCATGTGATAACTAAAAAGATGATGATGAGCGTTGTATACACCGCTAATTCAATCACACCCATTGGTCTTCTCCCTCAAACAAGAGCCGAAAGGTTAACAGAAAAAAGGCGTGAAAGCAAAGCATTGCGCCATGGAAGCGGAGCGAAGTGGGGGCAGGCGTGATTATTCCTGGGTGCAGGATTGTAAATCTTTTTCAAGCATTTCCCGCATCAACACGGTGTTGAGGTCTGTAGCGCTGCCTAATTGATCGAGCTTTGCCGTGATTTCTGGGCAAAGACGCTTTGGTGGGGTTTGGACGCTGGTCTCTTGGCTGGCTATAGCAGGCATGTCGTCCTCTAACATATCCGTCGTCGGGGCACTTTGCTTCAATTGCTGCGCATTTAAATCTTCTGCTTCAGATGATGCGGGCTCCGGCACGACAATCGAAATTGGCGCAGGGCGGTTGGGCTTTTGCGTTGTTTTCGGCGCAGTTTCTTGTTGCGCCGTGTCTTCTATAATTTGACCAATCTCATCAAGATTAGTTGCTTTGCTCTGGTCTTGTGGGGACACCGTTTTATCAGGGATTGTTTTTTCATCAATCTCTTTTTCATCAATCTCTTTTTTTGGCAAAGACGGTTTCGGCGCTTGCTCTACGGCCTTTTTCAAACTTTTCGCCGCGTCAGATTTTTCCTTATTTGGGCTCAGGGTTGGGGTTTTGACCTCCTCTTGAAGGGCTTTTTGCTCATCCTTCACAAGTTTCACGCCGGGTAAAGGCGGCAAGGTTGTTTGCACATCTGCCAAGACGGCGTAGGGCTTTTTCTTGGGCAATTCATAGGTGGCGCTTTTTCGGGTCATGGCTTCAAGCCGCGCCAAGACTGGTGTTGATGGAGTTTGCTCCAGAGCAAGGATGGTGCTGCCGCCTCTGGTAAGATCAGCGCTCAACTTTCCGGCAATCGGCTCACCCGTGAGTTGCGCCCGATAAATCTGGGTATTTTCCAAGACCCGCATGATATAGTTCCGGGTTTCTGAGAAGGGCACTAATTCCACCCAGTCAATTGGGTCGACGTCAGGGTTTCTCGGATCTCCATATTCGCGGATAAAGCGGGTCACGCGTCTTGGTCCGGCATTATAAGCAACCAGAGTCAGCACGTAAGAGCCTTCATTATCTTCGATCAAGTGACTCAAATGCGCGGCGCCTAATACGTAATTATAGGCCGGATCATCTAATAAGCGGGAGCGGCTATATCGCACACCGATTTTGCGCGCTGTTCGCTGCGCGGTGGCGTTGATCATCTGCATCATGCCCATGGCTTTCGCATAGGAATAGGCGCGCGGATTAAATTCGCTTTCCTGGCGAGAGAGGCCAAGCACGAGCGCTTTTTCCGTAAAGTTTGCTGCCTGCTGTGGCACAGGATAGATCGGATAAGACACTTCAGGCACTTCAGCGCCTTGCTTGCGGGCAACCTTTGCAGCGCGCACGGAGAGGAAGATTTTGTTCTCTTCCTGCATGAGTTTGTGATAAGCGACCAATTCACCGGGGGACTGAATCTGATCATCCAACGCCCGTGCAAATTCAATAAATTCCCGGTCTCTGTCCAACTCTTGCATGACCTTTAGCGCATAGGTGAGGTGGCGACCATTAAACACAGCCAACTCATCTGCCGTCGGTGTTACGGGTGATGGGAATTTGTCAAAGGGTAAAAT
>CALLVA010000155.1 GCA_938010655.1 uncultured Parvularculaceae bacterium
TTTCGCGATGTCCCACTGCGACGTATTTAGACTTGGAACTTTTCTCAATGGGGCGAAAAACTGCAATAAGTTTGTATTCTATACCCTTGCGAATAGTTACTCTTTCTTGAACAAATTGGAAATTATCTTCCTTGCGATTTATGTAATGATGATACCAAACGCCAGTTAAAGCGTCTCGTCTAAATGGCCATAAAATTATTGACCAAATAGGTTTTCTCAATGCCACTATGATGGTTACTATCAGGCCTATAACTACACCTTTTAGAATCTCATTTGACATAACCATGTTATATAAAGAAGAAAAATTGGACATTCTTTTTGATCCCCCCGACTCTATTAAAATTATAGTAACTGCTAAGAATTTTAAAAGAAAGGGGTGAATCATGTTTTTAGTAGAATCTATATTAGAATAGTTACTTCTTCTTCCCTTCAAAAGGATTGAGTTTCTTCAACAGCAATTGCAAGCCGCCGCGTTTTTCTTTTCGCGCCAATTCTTCTTCGTTGATCAGGAATGTTGTTTGGATGACATAGCGTTCTCCGGCGAAGGGCGGGTGGCCGTGCCAGCTTGTGTCTGATCGGGCGAAAGCGAAGACATTGCCGGCCAGTGGTGAGACTTCCTCGGCGAAGTCATCCATATTTTCTTCACCTTTCAGCGCGCGGATCGCCCCGCCTGCTGTATTCTCCCAACCTTCATTCAAATAGATCAGCATAGTGCATATTTTTGAGACGCTATCATTGTGTATGCGGCCATCGCCAATTTTGGAGAGTTTGCGCACGGTGATCATGCGCGGCTTATCGCGCAATTCAAGACCCAGCTTGTCAGATAAAATATCCGCGAGTTCTGGGGATTGTAAATCCTTGATCAGGGTTTCGAATTGACCAGACACATCGAGCTGCGACAAAGGCAGATAGCCTGTCTTTTTAATATCAGGATAATCCCGGCGCACCTCAGCGGCTTGGGTTTCATTGATCGCGCCCTCTGCAACGATATACGTAAATGGGCTGGTTCTTGTATCGGCGGCGCGAAGGGCGTCAAAATTGATCATGGCTGGCTCTGATTAACTTTCATCTTCTGTACATCAACTTCAGCGTCAACATCTTCCCCGGTTTTATCTTGCGGCATGTCTTCGCAAAACGAGACCCAAGGGAGTTTGCTTTCCACCCCATATTGATGGGTGATCGGCGCTGTTGCCGGGTCATCAAGACTGCCAATGGTGACATATTGAAACCCGTCTTGCTTGTTGTAGCAAAATCCAAGCGGCGTGCCACATTTTTCACAAAAAGCTCTGGTGGCAAGGTCAGAGCTGGCAAAAAAAGCGGGCGTCCCGCAAATCCAATTAAAGTCGGCTTTGCGCGTCCCGACTAAAGCGGCGAATATTCCCCCAGTTGCCCGTTGGCACATGCGGCAATGACAGGCATGGCTGTTTTGCAACGGCGCATCAAACGCATATCGAATGGCCCCACATTGACAGCCCCCTGTGACAGGCGGTTTCGGCGGTTCTTTCATATGGCCCCCTCTAACCAAAAGGACCGCTACTGTTTTTCTAAAACATTGTTAGCGGTCTTTTGGGTCCAATGCATCGCGCAAGCCATCTCCAATAAAATTAAAGCAAAGCAACGTCGTCGCCATGAGCCCCGCCGGGAATAGCAATGTCCAAGGGGCAGACGGCGCATTGGCCCCTTCGGAGATCAACACGCCCCAACTTGTTAAAGGTTCTTGAACCCCCAGACCCAAAAAGCTCAAAAAGCTTTCAGCGAGAATGGCGTAAGGGATTGTTAGGGTCACATAGATGACCACGGGTCCCACTAGGTTGGGCACAATATGGCGCGCAACAATTTTAAGAGGGCTCACGCCGATCGCTTTTGCGGCCTCGACAAATTCTTTTTCTTTTAAGGAAAGTGTTTGCCCACGGACAATCCGTGCCATGGTCAGCCATTCAATCGCGCCAATAGCGACGAACATCAACCATAACGAATTTCCGAATACGACCATCAAAATGATGACGAAAAAAATGAAAGGTAGGGAATAAAGAATATCCACAATCCGCATCATGACATTGTCCACGCGGCCCCCAAAATAGCCGGCTACAGCGCCCCACGTCACGCCGATGATCAGTGAGACAATCGTGGCGACTATACCAACGGCAAGAGAGACCCGCGCCCCGATGAGCGTGCGCACAAAAAGATCACGGCCATTTTCATCCGTACCCATCCAATGCGTGCTTGAGGGAGGCTCAAGATATGCGCTATAATCGCGAATATCTTCATATCCATGTGAAGAAAGCATGGGCCCAAAAAGCGCCGCGCCAACGACCACAGCCAAAATGACCATCGACGTAATGGCGGCTTTATTAGAGAACAACCGTCGCCGCGCATCTTCCCACAAGCTGCGCCCCGCAATCTCTGATGCGGCTTCCATGCTTTGGGCATTTTTATTGAGATCAATATGGCTATTGGTCATGTGAGCTTCACCTTTGGGTCAAGCAAGGCGATGATCAAATCAGCAATAAGGTTCAAGACAACAATCAGGGTCGCATATAAAATGACAACCCCCATCACGACCGTATAGTCGCGGTTCACTGCAGATGTCACAAAATATCGACTGATGCCGGGGAGGCCAAAAATTTTCTCAATCACCAATGATCCCGTGAGCAAAGCGGCAGTGGCAGGGCCAAGATAGGAGACCAATGGCAAGATGGCGGCCCGCAATGCATGTTTGCGAATGATCTGCGCTGCGGAAAGCCCTTTGGCTTTGGCGGTGCGAATATAATTAGACCGCATGACTTCAATCATGGAGCCGCGCATTAACCGCGAAATGATGGCAATTTGAGGCAGGGCGAGCGCAATGATCGGTAAGATGAGGCTGCGATAAAATTCCGCAGGGCCTTTATTTTCCACCCAACCGGACGTGGGCAAGAGGTCGTTCCAAACGCCAAAAGTGAGTGTTAATAAAGGAGCGACAACAAAATTCGGAATGCAAATGCCCGCCATGGCCACGGCCATCACGCCGTAATCTGTTGCTTTGTTTTGCCGAAGCGCAGCAATCCCGCCTAATAAAGAGCCAACAAATACCGCCAGGATCAAAGACGATAAGCCTATCGTGAGGCTGACGGGGAGGCCTTGTAGGATTAATTCAGAGACACTCATATCTCGGTTGGTCAAAGAAGGCCCAAAATCTCCTTGAATGGCATTGCCAAGATATTTCAAAAATTGAATCGGGAGAGGATCATCCAAATTATATTTGGCTTTTAAATTTGCTTCAATGGCGGGGGGTAAATTGCGCTCCGAGGTGAAAGGGCCGCCGGGGGCCGCGCGCATCATGAAAAACGCGACAGCAACAATAATCAACAAAGTGGGGATCGCCGTAGCAAGCCGTTTTAAGATATAAGCAAACATGGATTTTCGATATTGGTAAGGTGCGTTGCGCGGTCTAATCCATAGAAGACCATAGGCCGCGCATTCATTCAAGAGAGCCAGAACAGGATAGGACAAGTGACATGCCCCATCACGAAGATATGAAAATCAAAGCCAACGGCCTCACGCACCATCTTATGGTCTGGCCGGGAGAGACGGGCCAAATTCCGATTGTTTGTTTGCATGGCCTAACCCGCAACGCCAAAGACTTTGAAGAGCTGGGGCCATGGCTTCGGGATGTGACAGGTCGCCCTGTTTTCGCATTGAGTTTTCGGGGGCGGGGCCAATCTGATGAGGCGCCAGATCCGATGAGCTATGTGCCGCAGACTTATGTCGATGATTTAGGGGCGATTTTGGATGCGTTGGAAATTGAGCAGATTTCAATTGTTGGCACGTCCCTTGGGGGCATTGTTGGCATGTTGTTTGGCGCGGCATATCCAGCGCGGCTGGAGCGATTGGTGTTGAATGATGTGGGGCCAGAATTGGCGGAAGCGGGCCTCCTGCGCATAGCGGGCTATGCCGGAAAAGTGCAGTCCACTGTTGAGGATTGGGCCGCGGCAAAAGATATAAATAAGCAGATTAATGGGGTGGCTTTTCCGGGCCGTGACGAAGCGTTTTGGCAAAAAATAACCAATCGTCTCTTTATAGAAAAAGACGGGAAGGTAATGCTCGATTATGACCAAAATATCGCTCAAGCTTTCACAGCAGAAAATGCCGCGCCGCCATTATGGCCTGCTTTTGATCGATTAATATGCCCCCTTCTGTCGATCCGAGGCGCATTGAGTGATTTGCTGACCTCTGATATTGTTGATAAAATGAAAGCATCACAGCCAGAAATTGGTGC
>CALLVA010000156.1 GCA_938010655.1 uncultured Parvularculaceae bacterium
AATGTCGCCGCATCGCTGGTATAATCCAGCATGTCATCCTTGATTTGAAATGAAAGACCAATAGCTTGGGCATAAGTTTCTATCGCCTGGCGCGCCGCCGCGTTGCCCCCTGCAAAAGTCACCCCTGATGAACAAGCCGCCCAGATCAATGCACCGGTTTTTTTACGATGCAGCGTTTTTAACTGATCTAACGAAAGCGCCGCCCCTTCTTCTGCTGCCATATCTAAAACTTGTCCTCCGACCATACCATCCGCGCCTGCCGATTTAGCGATATCGCGCACCAAAGCGGAACGCACTGCCGGGTCTGAATGTGTTGCCTCATCAGCCAGCACGACAAAACACTCTGTCAGCAAAGCATCTCCCGCCAACACTCCCATCGCATCATCAAACGCCACATGCACTGTCGGCTCTCCGCGTCGCAAGGGACTATTATCCATTGCGGGTAAATCGTCATGCACCAAACTATAACAATGGACCATTTCAAGCGCTGCTGCGGCTCGAAAAGCTTCAGCGGCAGCTTGATCACCAGCTAACATACGCACGGTTTCTGTGAGCAAAAAAGGCCTGATCCGCTTGCCGCCCCCAAGCGCGCCATGGCGCATCGCCGCCCATAGCCTCTCTTCCGCCCCTTCAAGCGCGACGCCACATGTCAACAGAGATTGAAATCGCTTTTCAAAATCCGCAGCGAAGTCTTTGAGATAATTGTTAAAATCGTCCATCAGGTAAACCTTGAAAACATGTTCACAGTGCTTGTGGCACAGCCCCGATTTGAGGCCAAGACTGATTTTTAACCGCTCTATGGAAGGAAATGCTTATGCCTCGCCAGAAAGGAATAAATCCTGCATGATCAATCCCATACTTGGGACAAGACCGATGACGATAACTGCCCTTCAAACCCATTCGAAAACAGCCACTCAACAGTGGATGCTGACGGCTGCGTGGGGCATTTTATTGATTTGTCTTTTCTGGCCAACATCATGGGACATTGTGAGCATTTGGCGCTCCTCTCCGAGCTATACCCATAGTTTTTATGTTCTACCGATTTCTCTCGCCATTTTATTTTATCAATTAAGAAAGGCGCCCCTCCCTGCCCTTGCTCCAAACCTTAACCTTGTCTGGCCTGTCGCCATAGGGGCTGCACTCTGGGTGGGAGGTGTCTTGCTATCTATCAACTTGCTGCAACATGCAGGGTTAGTAGCTATGCTCGTTGCTGGTATTCGGGCCATGCTGGGGCACAAAATATTTCAACGACACCTTTTTGCATTCTGCTTCCTTGGCTTCATGGTGCCTTTTGGGGATGAGATCGTCCCTTTGCTGCAGACCTTCACAGCTGATTTTATTGTCTTCGCGCTGAACCTTCTAAATATTCCTGTGCTTGATGATGGTATTTACCTCACCACCCCTGCGGGATTATTTCTCGTAGAAGAAGCTTGTGCTGGCCTTCGGTTTTTGTTGGCGACTATCATGGTGGGGACATTATTTGCGTGGATCTCTTTTGTAAGTTTGAAAAGGCGTCTTATTTTTATCGGTCTCTGTTTTATCATTCCGATTTTTGCCAACGCATTGCGCGCAACAGGGATTGTGCTTATCGCCACATGGACCGATAAGGAACATGCAGCAGGTGTGGACCATCTTGTTTATGGATGGGGCTTTTTTGCGGTTATCCTCTTATTGCTTATAGGCCTGGGCTCGCGCTATGCAGACCGAGAGATAGAGAGCCTTCGCCCGCTACCAGTAGTGTCTGATGAAAATGAAGCTTTGCCCGCAAAGTCAGGCCTGATCGTTTTTGCAAGCATATTGCTGGTGGCTATCGTCGCCCGCTTGATTGGAGAATTTGTGTAATGTGTGGAATTGCTGGCCTTTTGGACCTTAAAGGCACTCGCGAGGTTGACCAAACAGTCTTGAAAAAAATGACTGATGCGATTGTTCATCGCGGACCAGACGGCGAAGGGTTCTTCACGGCACCGGGGATTGGTTTTGGTCATCGACGCTTGGCGATCATTGACATTGAAGGGGGCAAGCAACCTTTCAAAACACAAAGCGAAAAATGCGTGCTCACCTTTAATGGTGAAATTTACAACTATCAGGAAATCGCAGAAGCATTGGTTGAAGAAGCCGGCATGGAACTGCGCACAAAATCTGATACGGAAGCTTTAGCGGAACTTTGGAACATTAAAGGCGAAAGTACTCTTCAAGACCTCGTGGGTATGTACGCATTTGGTCTTTGGGATCAACAAACCAAAACGCTGACATTGGCGCGAGATCGCATTGGTGAGCGCCCGCTTTATTATGCAACCACGCCAGATGGTTGGCTGCTCTTTGCTTCAGAGATTTCTGCCATTGTCGCGACTGGCATGATCCAACCCAAATTACGCAATGATGCGGTAGCGGATTATTTTGCTCTAGGATATGTGCCAGATCCAAAAGCAATTTATGAGAATATTCATAAACTTCCACCCGGACATTTTCTGAAAATTCCTCAAGGACAAAACACCGTCCCCGCCCCAACTGAATATTGGGCACCTGTTTTCTCACCCGACGAACAAATGAGCGAAGCTGAAAGCCTTTCACGCCTGACTGAATTGTTAGACCAAGCCGTCAAAGGCCAAATGATTTCAGATGTACCTTTGGGCGCATTCCTCTCAGGCGGGGTCGATAGTAGCGCCATTGTTGCATCTATGAGCCATGCTCATAGTGGAGCCGTCAAAACCTGTTCTATTGGCTTTGATGAAGCAACCCATGATGAACGCAGTTTTGCCAAAATGGTGGCAGATCGTTACGATACGGATCATCGTGAAGAAGTTATGACTCTCGAAGCTCATGCGCTGATTGATAAAATCGCTCATGCATATGGCGAACCATTTGCAGATAGCTCGGCTTTACCGTCCTATCTCGTTTGCAAAATGGCACGGGAAACTGTGACGGTCGCGCTGTCTGGTGATGGGGGAGATGAAATTTTCGCAGGATATCGACGCTATCCCTTTTTCCGCCGGGAAGAACAAACCAAGCGTTTGATGCGAGGCAAAAAAGGCACCAGCACGATTGGATCGAAAATTTTTGGCAAGATGGGTGACCTCTATCCAAAGATGGACTGGGCACCAAAACCATTCCGATTGAAAACCACCCTACAATCATTAGGTGACACGGCAGGCGCAGGCTATTTGCGAGCCGTTTCCACAAGTTTGCCTGACAGGCTGAACACCATGACAAGCGACGACTTCAAGTCAAACCTCGACGGGTATGAAGTCTCAAAGCAGTTTGAAGCGCTTTTTGACAAAGCGAATACAGAAGACGCTGTTGCCGCCGCGCAATATGTGGATTTTCACACATGGCTCCCAGGGCGTATGCTGACGAAAGTGGATCGCGCAGCCATGGCCAACTCTCTCGAAGTGCGCCCACCAATGCTTGATCACCGGATCATCGAATGGGCCGGTCGCTTACCTGACCGGTTGAAGTTTTTCAAAGATAGCCAAAAGCATATTCTCAAAATCGCGATGGAGCCACGCCTTCCAAAAGAAGTGCTGTATCGCAAGAAACAAGGCTTTGGATTGCCAGTGACGGCTTGGCTTCGAGCAACCGACAACAACCCGTTAGATCGCCTCGCGCAATCAGAAAAATGGGCTGACAGCGGCTATCTCAATGTTGATGCCATCAAATCAATGATCGAAGACCATAAATCAGCCAAAGCAGACTATGCTCAAGAATTATGGAGTGTCCTGATGTTTGATGCGTTTTTGGAGACGACTGGTTAGAAAGGTCTTTGTCCCCTAAACCAACCGGGATCTCTTTAGCGCTGCGCCGATATATGACGCAAATAAGGGATGCGGATCAAATGGTCTTGATTTGAGTTCAGGGTGATATTGCACACCGATAAACCAAGGATGGTCCGGGATTTCCATAATCTCTGGCAAACGCCCATCTGGCGATTTGCCGGAGAAGACAATCCCATGGTCGTTGAGCTGGTCCTCGATCGCCATATTAACTTCATAACGGTGGCGATGACGCTCTTCGATCGTATCTGCACCATAAATTTCACGCACAAGAGAGCCCTTGGCTAGAGCCGCGGGATAAGCCCCGAGACGCATTGTGCCGCCTAAATCACCTTTATTGCCGCGAACTTGTTTTTGGCCATCTTTTTCCCATTCAGTCATGAGACCAACAACGGGTGTGCCGCTTTTTTCAAATTCTGACGAAATAGCATCTTCAATGCCGCATAAATTACGCGCTGCTTCGAGCACTGCCATCTGCATGCCATAACAAATCCCGAAATAGGGAATGTCTTTTTCCCGAGCAAATTGCGCAGCTTTGATCTTGCCTTCTGCACCGCGCTCCCCGAACCCTCCGGGCACGAGAATGCCATGCACATGAGAAAGCCGTTGCACTGCTTCTTCTTCTTTTTCGAAAATGGCAGAGTCGATCCAATCAATTGAGACTTTGACATTATTGGCAATCCCACCATGGGCCAAAGCCTCAATGAGCGATTTATAAGCGTCTTTCAGAACCGTATATTTGCCGACCACAGCAATTGTCACTTCGCCATCTGGCGCGGTGATCCGTCGGATAATATCTCTCCAAGGCTTCAATTCTGGTTCTTTGGCATCTTTGATCCCAAAAGCATCTAGCACTTCTTGATCAAAACCTTCTCCATGATATGCCAGCGGCGCTTCGTAAATCGTACGAACATCCATCGCCTGCACCACAGCGCTTTCGCGGACATTGCAGAACAAGGCGATTTTACGTTTTTCAGAAGCAGGGATTGGCCGGTCGCAACGGACCAGTAAGACATCAGGTTGAATACCGATTGAGCGCAGTTCTTTAACCGAATGCTGTGTAGGCTTGGTTTTCATTTCGCCAGCTGACGGAATGTAAGGCATCAATGTGAGGTGAATATAGATTGCGTCGCCGCGAGGCAGTTCATTGCCCAATTGACGGATCGCTTCAAAGAAAGGCAACGCTTCAATATCGCCGACCGTCCCACCAATTTCACATAGAACAAAGTCTGCATCGCCAGCATCAGCGAGCACGAAATTCTTGATCAGGTCTGTCACATGAGGAATGACCTGCACTGTCGCGCCTAAATAATCGCCGCGCCGTTCTTTTTCGATAATATTTTTATATATCTGTCCCGTGGTGATGTTGTCGCCTTTGGTCGCCGAAACATCCGTAAATCTTTCATAATGACCAAGGTCGAGATCTGCTTCCGTCCCATCATCCGTGACGAAACATTCGCCGTGCTGATAGGGAGACATGGTGCCGGGATCGACATTCAAATAAGGGTCAAGTTTACGCGAACGGACCTTATAGCCACGAGCCTGCAACAAGGCTCCAAGAGCCGCCGATGCCACGCCTTTTCCGAGAGAGGAAACCACGCCGCCAGTAATGAAAATATAACGCGCCATGGGAGTCCGTCATACTCGCGATTCTGGTCAGGTCAAATGGAGATATGACCATCCTTGATTATTTGGGACAAAAATAGCAGTTAGTCTTCGCCAGACGCTCAAAATGATCGAAATTTCAGACATTTTCTGATTAAGCACGCGCTTTGGGGAGCGCAAAACACCCAATACTTCTTAAGCAAAATAACGGCGCTTAATTTTGCGGCGTTTCCTCTTCAGCTGGCACAGCATCTGGCTCTGTCTCTGGCATTGTTTCAGCTGGCGCTTCTTCTGTGCCCAAGCTTTCTAGCAATGAGTCAGAGTCTGTTGCTTCCAGCGGGTTTTCATCCCCGAAGCTTTCCAGAAGATCATCCGACGTTGTGCCTGTGCCAACAGTTGATTCTTGGCCCGTAATGTCTTCAATCACGTCTTGCACGGTTTCGGAACGCGGCGCAAAAATGGCCAACGAAATGGAAGTTAAAAAGAAAGCTGCTGCTAATGTCATAGTAGTGGTGGTCAACGCATTTGCCGCGCTGCGCCCACTCATAAACCCACCAGCGCCGCCGCCACCGCCGCCCATGCCAAGACCACCTGCGCCATCTGAACGCTGCATCAGAACGACGACAACGAGGCCAATTACGACCAGAATATGAGTGGCTAGGAGGATATTATACATGATTTTCTCAGCAAAATGACGGGGTCAAATATTTGGACAAGTCGTGCATATAATCAATGCTGCGCCGGAAGCCAAGGCTTAAAGCGATAATTGACGATATGCTTTGGGCGCCCCTTCGCTCTGTAATAATAATTCCGCCTCAACTTCTGCGATAGCGCTGATCGCTTCAACGGCTGCACCATGCTGTAATGTATGGCCGACGCCATCGATAATAGCGAGGTCCGACTGGGCGATTTCATTGTTCAGCCCTATAGAATGCAGCGATGTCAGAACCGAAACATCATGCGTCCCAGCCAAAATTTTGGTGGGCACACTTATCTCATCATAACGATGTTCCATAGCCAATATTTCATCATAGAGACCTACAACATCCCGTGCACTCGCATAAAAACGACTTGGGGTGAAAAGAAGAGACATGGCTGCATTATCGTAATAATTTTCAGGGGCTTGCTTCGGCCAAAAGGCTTTCTCAACCGCAGTACGACCCAAGAAAGACCCATAGTAAGGCAAGATCCCCCAGCGAAAAATTGCACCAATAATGGGCATTGTCGCTAAATGATTATACCACGCCACGCCGCCCGGCCACCGATAGGCTATCGGCGCAAGAAGAACTAAGCCGGCGACCTGATCTTTATGATCCAAGGCAAAAGACATGGACACGCTGGCGCCGAAGCTTTGACCAACAATAATCGCCTTTGGCACATTCATACGTTTCAATAGCTTAGAGATGATGCGCGACTGCACATCCAGACGATAGCCATCCTCAGCGCGTTGAGAATGTCCATATCCTGTGCGATCAATCAAAATCACCCGGCGCGTTTCAGCCAATTGCCGGCCAATGGCAATTTCCATATCCAACAAATTTGCGCTTGCGCCATGGATCAAAACGATAGGCGGCGCACCAGTCTTTCTAGGTCCGATATCTTTATAGTGGATCTGCAAGCCATCAATAACTTCAAAAGACCCTGTTGGCGCATGTTTATCACGCACCATTATGCCGAAAGCGATACTGTATAAAGCACCGCCAACTATAAGTATAAAAAGAAGAAAAAACACTTTGCCTCCAAATTGCCTATAAGGCGTTCGCAATACCCGCGAAATCTTTTGCCTTCAGGCTGGCTCCGCCAACTAAAGCACCATTTACATTTTTAATCGATAAAATTTCTTTGGCATTAGCCGGCTTAACCGACCCGCCATACAGTATTCTAATGCCAGCCCCAATTTCTGCGCGGATGGCATCATGTATTTCAGTAATATCTTCTACAGTCGGCACAAGCCCTGTCCCAATCGCCCAGACTGGCTCATATGCGACCACAAATGTCCCCGCTGATTTTGGGATTGAGCCTTTCACTTGGTCCAGCACAATATCTAATGCGAGCCCCTTTTCGCGCTCAGCAAGTGTTTCTCCCACACAAACAATAGGCACAAGACCCCCGCGCAAAGCGGCCTCAGCTTTGGCCTGAATCAGCGCGCTTTTCTCACCATAATATGTCCGGCGTTCAGAATGCCCGACAATTACGTATTTCCCCCCGGCATCAGAGATCATTTCTGCAGAAAGATCGCCCGTATTGGCGCCGCTTTCCTTAGTGTGGCAATCCTGCCCCCCAGTTGCGATTTGGGTGCCTTTTACGGCTTCACTCATTTGGAACAACAAAGTGGCAGGAGGACAGATCAGCAATTCATGGGGCGTGTCTTTGGCTAGCTCTTGAAGCGACTCAACCTCGCCAAGGCTTTCTGCTAAGCCATTCATTTTCCAATTTCCTGCAATTAAAAGCTGCATCTTTGTCCTCTTTTTCGGCTTTCCTTAATAACTGATGTAATCTCTTTCTCTCGAAACGCAAACACTCCTGTATCTTCAGCACATTCAAAGCAAAAACAGCCGTAATCCCGCCCGCAAACCACGATAAGCCTTGATCTCCAAGGAGACCTTGCGTATCGGTTTTTGGTCAGAATTTTTATACAATGGCAAAGGTCGGAGCGCACTTATGTTAAAGTTTTTCAAAGGTCTTCTAAAAGGTTGGGGCGGCTATGTCTTTCTAGCCCTCGTTTTCGTGGCCTTTACCTTTGTCGGGATCAGCCAAATTGGCAGTATTTTTAGCTCCGCCGCTCTGAAAGTGGGCGATACCAAATATTCTATTCAAGAAGTGAATGGCGAATTTGATCGACAACTGAGAATTGAACAACGCAATACCCAGACCGCGATTAGCCGCGAAGAAGCTGTGGAGCGCGGCATGGTGAACCAGGTGATCCGCGTTTTGCGCGAACGTGCTTCCCTCAAAGAAGATGCCCAGCAGCTTGGGGTCACTGCGACACCTGAAATGGTTCAAACCTATTTAAGTACCAATGAGGCTTTTCAAGTAAACGGTAAATTCGACAATGACGCTCTAACACGCTTGCTTCAGGCGAACGATATGGGGCCAACCGAATTTCGGGCTATCATTAAAGATGACCTGAAGCGCAACCAAATTATCCAGTCTGTATCCAGCCCTGTGCCCGCCGCCGAACCACTGATGAATTTGGTTCTGCTGCGAAATGGCGAATTACGCTCGATCAGCTATTTTGTTGTTGATGCGGCGGCTGTTGCCGATGGTGCTGCGCCGACTGACGACCAACTGAATAATTGGTATCAACAAAATATAGCGCAGTTCACAAAGCCAGAATATCGCAGCTTTGCTGTCACGAGTTTGTCGATAAATGATTTCATTGATCAGGTGAATGTGAGCGAAGAAGACATTGTTTTGCAATTTGAAGCGCGCAAAGATACTCTTGTGACGCCAGAAACAAGAACCGTACGCCAATTAACGTCTCGGACGGAAGCAGCCGCTAATGCTTTAAAAGAGCGCTTGGATGCTGGGGAAAGTTTTGCTGCCCTGGTCGCAGAGCGCGGCCTCTCACTCGATGCCGTGACAAATGTTGACGCAACTAAAACGAGCCTAAACGCCATAGGCGATGCAGCCTTCTCCGCTGAACCAAACGGCACAGTTATTGGCCCGATTGAAACGCCGCTTGGATATGCCCTCGTTCAAGTGCTCTCCATGACCCCCGGTCAAGACGTTACTTTTGAAGACCTCAAAGAAGATTTGCGTAAAGAATTAGCGGCAGACGAAGCCCAGCGCCTTCTTTTTGAAGCTGTAGAACGCATCGAACTGGCTCGCGATATCGGAACATCAGTGCGCGACGCCGCTTTAGATGTTCCTGAAGCGACAACGAAAAATTTCGGACCTGTCGACGCAACAATGTTCACCCCCGGCGGGGCGATTGTAGATGGCCTATCGGGAGCTGCCTTAGCGGAAGCTTTCTTGTTACCAGAAGGCGAAGATTCTAATGTGCTGGAAACGGATGATAATGATGGCTATTACTTTGTGAGTATTGACGCGATTACACCAGCAACACCGACACCCATGGCAGAGATACGTGATCAAGTTGAAGCGGGTTGGCGCAAAGAACAGACCAGTACTCTGGCTTTGGCAAAAGCCGCGGAGCTTCGTGCAAAAATTTCAAGCGGTGAACCAATCGCTAAAGTGGCTGCAGATGCGGGCTTTGAGTTCATTCAGACAAATATTAATCGTGTCGTGCCAGATGCAACGCTGCCTGTGCCTCTAATGAACAATCTCTTCCAGACCGACATAAACGGTTTGGCCGTCGGGGTTGCTAAAGATGAGATCAGTCAGATTGTTGCTAAAGTGACGGGCGCGCAGCTGCAGCCAATCCCGGATAACCCACAAATTATGGCGCAAGGGCGCGTCCAGTTTGGACAGATTTTAGCTGGGGAATTTTCAACAGCTTATCTCACAACGCTGGATGAAGAGCTTGGGGTCAAAGTTAATCAGGGACAAATATCCCAAGCCTTTGGATTAAACGAGTCACAATAAGCGCTTCAGCGCTTTGCTGGCATAAGAATAGTTGGTGTCATGACAGCAGATAAAACTTCAAGCGCAGTCTTATCTGCCATGGCACCTGAGTTTCGTCATTTTGAAGAAAACTATAAGGCTGGCAAAGCACAACTCATCTGGCGCAAAACAATTAGTGATTTAGAGACGCCCGTTTCTGCCTATCTCAAATTGACCGGCGCATCGGAAAATAGTTTTCTTCTTGAGTCCGTCGAAGGCGGCGAAAACCTTGGTCGATATTCCATCATCGGGATGGAGCCTGACTTAATTTGGCGTGCTACTGGCAACCAAGCTGAAATGAACCGCTCTCCAAGCAAAACAGATAGTTTCACACCGGAAGCAAAACCGACATTAGAAAGCCTGCGCGCGCTGTTAGCTGAATCGCGCATTGATCTGCCAGCGGAAATTCAACACAAGCTTCCGCCTATGGCCGCAGGTGTTTTTGGCTATTTCGGCTATGATACTGTCCGCCTTGTTGAGCACTTACCAAATCGCCCCAAGGATGTTCTCGGTACAGATGATGCGATCTTTATTCGCCCAACTATGTTAGCTGTCTTTGACAATGTGAAACAGGAAATCACCTTCTTGACACCAAGCAGACCGGATCAACGCTCAGCCAAAGAGGCTTACGATGCTGCCAGCAATCATCTTGCGCTGGTGATATCAAGACTAAAAGAAAATATCCCCGAAAACCAACTCGCGCCGCCGCCAGGGCTAGACGATCCAGAATTCAAATCGAATACTACGCCTAAAGGTTTTGCGGGTATGGTCGATAAGGCGAAAGACTATATCAAAGCCGGCGATATTTTTCAGGTTGTTCTCAGTCAACGCTTCACAGCCGATTTTCCGGCACCGCCCTTCTCGCTATATCGTACCTTACGGCGCATGAACCCCTCGCCCTTTCTCTTCTTCCTGAATTTTAAATCCTGCGCCCTTGTTGGGTCTAGCCCAGAAGTTCTTGTGCGTGTTCGGGACGAAAAAATTACGATCCGGCCAATTGCAGGCACAAGACGGCGGGGCGAAACGCTTGAAGAAGATCTAGCTTTAGAACAAGAGCTGCTTGCTGATCCAAAGGAGACGGCAGAACATTTGATGCTGCTAGATCTTGGGCGAAACGATGTGGGCCGCGCAGCCAAGATTGGCAGTGTAACGGTTACGGATCAATTCACGATTGAGCGCTATAGCCATGTGATGCATATCGTCTCCAATGTAGAGGGCGATTTGTCAGAGAAAATGGACGGGGTTGATGCTCTTGCCGCAGGTTTCCCAGCGGGAACTGTTTCTGGTGCGCCAAAAATTCGAGCCATGGAAATTATCGACGAATTAGAAGTTGAAGCCAGAGGGCCTTATGCGGGATGCATCGGGTATTTTTCAGCCGATGGCAATATTGATACCTGTATTGCCCTGCGCACAGCTGTAATCAAAGACGGCAAGCTCCATGTTCAAGCAGGTGCTGGCATCGTTGCTGATTCTGATCCTGCAATGGAGCAAAGTGAGTGCGAAATAAAAGCTGGCGCTTTGATCAGCTCGGCTAAAGCAGCGATACGTCTTAGCGGTCAATGATAAGCTAAACTTTCAGCTTGTGAGATTAGGTTCTGATTAGATAAACGGTGATTGTTTGGTTGCTTGAGTTTTCAACCACGGTTCTATAATCAGCTGAAAGCTTAGGCGTCCACTCGCAGATCATGAAGCTACTTTGGCCTTTTGATGCCGTCTCACAGATTTTTTTGTTCCGTCGATCATAGACCTTCAGCAAAACAGCTCCGTCGCCTTGGATTTGCGCGATGGAGACTTCTGAGATCATGCCTGCAAAATATCTGCTACTCGTCGGAACGGCTGCGCCGGGTGCGAGAACCAAACGGCGATAGATTGGGCCATAGGCTGGTTCTTCGCTGAGCTGTGGCCGCTTGCCTGTCTTGCGTTCATAAGCTTGCAACAATGTTTCAAGCATATTCGGTGTGTCTTCGCCCGGCTCCGCCCCTAAGAGCGAGAGCCGCGTGATCACGGAGAGAAGCATCTGCTCATTATTATCGTTCAGTGCCGCAACACCATCAATCAATGCCGTTGCAACTTCCTTATGCTGATCAGTTTTAATCGGCCCGGAAAAGCCCATTGATTCAGCAAGGCTTCCAGAAGAAGATTCTTTTTTAGAGGCCGTCTTGGGTGACGTTTCAGTTGGTGAATCTGAACTGGCGTCCCCTTCTTCTAACGGCGCGTTCTCTTCACTATCTCCAGAGAGTTGTGTTTGCAGAGGGGGCGTTTTGGCTTGCGATGTTGCTTCTGGTTCTGGCGTGGGTGAAGTTGAATCAGTTGACCCAAATCGCGCGCAAGACGCGGCCATCAATCCAGCACAGCCGAGCAGACATATCCATTTTAAGTTTCGCATTGCAAAAGCCCCTTATGCAAAAGTCTTATTTCTCAATCCAAGTACCGCTAGCATCTTGAACACAATGCCCAGCTGGCGCGCGATTGATAAGTTTTTCTGCTGTCAATTGCGCAATAATGCTAACTGTCTCGCCCGTTTCTTTAGACAGGCGCGCATATTCCGCTTTGCGCCGTTGGTTCATTGAGCGCATTTCCCGGTCCACCGCCGCAGAAATTTCTGCCCCCCGAACTCTGCCCAAATAACCATCATTTTGCTCGCCAATTTCACAAGCTGCTTTCGCGCCTTGAATGGTTTCTGCTTGAGCAAAAGCAGGTGTCAGGGCCGGCAGGAGCAATAAAGCGAGTCCAGCAAGAAATGTTTTAAATAAATTGGTCATGAGAGACCTCCCATTTTTCAAATTTAGAAAATATCTGGATTGCCAGCAATCAAGTCTTCAATGTCTTTATCAAGCTTGATCCGTAGTTCCTGCTCGATTTTGACGTTCAAATTAATTTCAATTGGCTTATCCGGTGCTTGCAATTGCACAGTGGCGCAACCGCTCGCTATCGTTAGCCCGAAAGCTCCGACCAATAAGCTGCGCATCGCAACTGGCATTTTGGCTTCTTTCATCACCATATTTCTCCATTTTCTGGCCATGTCTAAAGACCATATTAAACGCCGAAACGGCCAAATCATGATGCTTATATCACAATTTCGTTACTGCTCCGATTTATCTTTCAACTCTTCGGTTACAACCTCAACACCAATGCCTTGAACAATAGCATCAATTCGTTCTTGTTTCGCTCTTTCCCCCGCAAAAGCCTGGTTCAAAAGTGCCGTAAAAGGCGCTTCATTGATGTTGATATTATATTTGATTTTGAACTTATCCAAATTCTCAACTTGGCTGGTTTGGCCTTCCAACTTGAGACTAATATCGACATTGCCCGCCAAAGCGCCATTAATCCGTGTATCAAGGTTTGTGTAGTCCAATTTGCGCAAAGCTCCGAATGCGATTTGGGTGCTTTGTCCGCCTGCTTCTGCCGCCGCATCCAGCTCTTCTGTACTATACTGAATGACCCCCGGCCCGACGGATTTTAGCACCCCATCAACGATGCTGGCTTCGCCGTTTTCAAACAATAAAGGAAGCTCACCCTTTAGAAGACCTTTGCCAGATAGTCCCCTGATATTAAACCATTTCAGCAGTTCTTCCAATTCAATCTCATCAACCACCAGCGTGATCTTTGTTTGCTTCATGTCAAATGGCACGACAGTATCATAAAGCCCAAGCACCCCGCCAAACCAAGGCCACTCCGCGCGCTCAATCACCAATGTTTCATCGCCCGGAGCTTCAAACTCAAACTCTCCATTCAATAATTGAAGAGCATCAAGATCCAGCAGCTCAATCGTCGCTTTTTGAACGCCAGCTGTTTTCAGCGGCATTAAACTTTCAAATTCTGCATCAAGCGTAAAACCACCCGTTTCACTAACCGCCCTTGTGGGGCCAGAAAAACTCATATTATCAAGCGCTATTCTTGCGCTCACATTCTGTGTGCCCTGCCCAGAACGATCTTTACCAAGAGTGATGGTCACACCGCCTTGGCTACTGCCTGTCACATTCACCATATAGGCTTTGAGTTCCGGCACGATTGTTCCCGGCTGCAGCCCTCTGCGTTGAAACGTTAATGGGCCAAACAACACTTCCGCACCGCCCTCACCGGACTTCGTATTGAATGCGCCTTTAACAGTAGCAAGCTCAATATCTTTAGGCGTCGTAAGTTTGCCCGTAAGGTCCGTCATTTCGTCTTTCAGAATGACTTGGCCAGCAAACTGCATCGGCGAAACACGGATAGGCTTCACCAAATCTCTTACGTTTAATGCTGCAATATCCGTCACAAGATTGAGCGCACCCGCTTCATAAGTGCCTTTGCTTTTACCTTTGACTTTTGAGAGGGCAAAATCTTCATTCAAGATCATTTTGCCCCCCTCATAAGCCATCTCAATCATCGCTTTATTATTTTTAGTTTTGACATTGAGGGTTGTGACAGGCGGCGCGCCTTTTAGAGTTATCTCTCCATAATCTCCCGTTAGAGAACGTGCCCGAATTTTGGCTTTGCCCGTAAGGCCCACGCTGCCCTCAACCAAATCAAGAACCACTTCCCCCGTATCATTCGCCGCTTGATTGATCACAGGGCAAACAGCAAGGTCTGAAAGCGACATCTTATTGCGCCCAAGAGTAATAGAAGGATTATTGAAGATGAGACAGGAAGCGGGCAATGTTGTGGAAAGACGTCCTGCCGTCAGATCGTAAGACACGGGTAATTCAGTCTGGATATTAAAATTGCGGAAGGTTGTTGTGTCCGTACGTAAGGTAGATAAACCACCATCAATGCTGACTTGCCCTTCGAATATATTACCGATAATTGTCCCCAAAACCTGATATTCGCTCGCGGGCAACTTCACTGTATTTTGAGAAATTGGTCCGTGCCCAAACGACGATGAAACCTGAGTGGCATCGCCATCTGCTTCAGCGTTTAAAGCCAACTTAAACGGCGCAAGGGTTTCTCCCGTCGCTGTTAGATTGGCCTGACCTTCCCAAGCCGTTAGCGCTAAATCACTTTCAGCCGCTGCATCACCGCTGATCAATACATTATTGTCCAGCTGAATAGACAGAGCTTCACTTCGTATTTCAATATTCTGGGCAGATTTGGCGATCGCCAAAGGGGCCTCAAGAGAGAAAGTTTCTGCTGGCGC
>CALLVA010000157.1 GCA_938010655.1 uncultured Parvularculaceae bacterium
TCCGACGCAGAGGCCACGAATTGTCCATTTGGACTAAAGGCAACATCATATACCCATTCGCTATGACCCATCATGGTGGATATGGGCGTGCCCCCAACAGTGTCCCAAAGCTTGAAAGATGTGTCGCCTGCGGCTGTTGCAATCAAATGATTATCAGGAGAATAACGCACTTTTTGAACACGACTATCCGTACCAGTCATAACACGAAGCTGATTGCCTTCTCGGTCCCAAACAATCATTTTTGCATCAGCGCCGCCGCTTAAAATGTGTCTTCCATCTTTACTAAACGCAACGCTGTTCACTTGCCCCTCATGGCCTTGCAATAGGATTGGCTCATTAGAAGCAGCATTTGGGAAAAACCGAATATGACCGTCAGCACTCGCCATCGCAATTTCACGACTATCTGGCCCAAAGGCAATCGCCCGCACCGCGCCGCCATCAACATTGAAAGATCGTTCAATTTTTAAATCATCTGATGTAATCAGTATTCGCCCTTCTTGGTCGGCGGTCGCCATTTTTTGCCCATCGGGGCTTATGGCTGAAACAACCCGGCCTTCATGCCCTTTGAGAGGTCGTGGCCGACCCCCAGCAACGGGAAATAAACCAACCCGCCCGCCAGACCCGGAGACTAATAAAGTATCCCCGTTTGGCGATATCGACATATTATTAATGGCTTGTCCGAAATCATATACAACCCGGCCAATTGTTCTTTGTCTGGTTTGCCACAATTTAGCGGTATTATCCCATGCGCCACTTACCAATTGATCTCCAGACGGGGTATATGCCACGCCATAGACCCAGTTTTCATGGCCACTACGCGTTTGCAATAAGGCTCCTGTTTTACGATCCCATTCCCGCACAGACCCATCGCCAGAAGCAGATGCTATTCTCTGGCCGTCAGGGCTGAACGTACAATCATTGATACGGGTTATATGCCCCTCAAAATAAACTATCTCGGTAATCGTCTTCATGTCCCAAAGTTTTAATTGTCCGTCTCCAGAACATGTTAAAAGATGCTGGCCATCAGGAGAGAGTTCGAGACTGTTGATCCATGTTTCATGGGCTTGGAGGCGCCTTTTCAAAGTGCCATTGCGAGAGGACCAAAACTGCACTTCGCCTTTTTCATCGCCCGTTAAAAGCAGATTTCGCCTCTCATCAAAGGCAAGGGCAGAAATTCGTTCATCGCTTTTCCCAACTTCAAAACGCTTTTGCCCTGTCTTCAAGTCCCACAAAATTGCCTTCGTCCCGGCGGCGCTAAATACATCTCGATCAGTATCAGAAATTTTAACTGTGCTGGCCCATCCTTCATGGCCCTTAAATTCGCCAATTAAAGTGCCCTCATTCGGAGACCAAATTTTGATCGTCCCATCTGCAGAGCTTGTTAAAACCCGGCTATCTGTTGTTGTAAAAGCAATATCAGTCACGCGGCCTTTATGGCCTTTCAAAACAGCCAACTCTTCGCCGCTATCCAGCTGCCAAAGCCGCGCTGTGCCATCGCCAGAGGCTGTTGCAACGATGTCGCCTTTGTGGCTCACCGCGACGGCACCGATCCCATCTTCATGGCCTATATATTGTTGGACTAAGGTCGACGCCATATAGGCGCGCATCAATTGACTGGAGGCATCTGTGTTCTCACTACGACGGAAAAAACGGTGGCTCCCGACGGGGTCCCCCAAAAGGGAAAAAAGCAATGCTTTATCCGGGTCATTGCGATCATTCAGTTGCTGGGCTTGCGCCGCATACATGCGCGATGTTTGCTGGTTTGCCAGAAAAGATTTGTCATGGGCCAGAATGCCGCTCACCACTGCCAGCGCTGTTAAAGCGATTGCAGTTAGAAATCCAAACTTCAGCGAGCGCTGCAATTTTTGCTGCGCCACTTCTTCGCGTTGCAAAGCGCCTTCGCGCTCGGTCAGAGCATTGTCCAATTCACTGAGACGCTGCATTTCTTTATTGACGCGCCGCTCTTCTGCTTCAACGGATACTTCTAAAAATAGTTTCTGCAAAGAAGATAAGGCTGGGCCATTTAAGGGCGTGGAGCGCTGCCAGTTTTGGTATGCTTTGAGTTCAGAGCCTCTGAGCAATAGTTCAGTTGGCTCCCCTCTGGTCATCCATCGGTCGGCCATTTCTTCCAAATGCGTATGTTCATGGAGCCAAGCACTGTCCGTTTGGAGGGCATCATCAAGCCGGGTCAATCCAGCCCCAAAACCAGAGCCGGGCATGGTTGGGTCTTCGTAAAAATAGATGTGGTTGAGATCAGCAATATTTGGCCCCGGCATGACGCCTTCAAGAGGGTCACAAACAATCGGGATCATTTTTTTGCCCCGGCGCTCAGCTTCCTCTATTTCCCACTGGCAAATATCTGACTCAAGAAACGCTTTGGAAAGGACAACCACAACGGCATCAGCGGAAAGAATCATCGTGCCAATGCTTTTGCGCCAATCATCTCCGGGAGAAATCCCCTCCCGGTCGATCAGGATCGTATATCCCAACCGTTCAACAGCAAGCGCGAGTTGGTCCACGAATCCAAGGTTCGCCCTGGCATAGGACACAAAAACCTTCATTGGTCGAACTCTACGCTGCATTACTCTAACTCACCCCTAAGGGACTTAAATTACGACAAAGAGCCATATGAGTCGAGTGATCAGCGGGGCACAAATTTCCCGCAGAAATTGTCCTAAACGGCTCTGTAGATTGAGGTTTAAGCGTATCAGGGGCTTAGAACGAGAAAACCCCGCCTCCAAGAGGCGGGGTTTCGTTTTTAAAAGGAGGCGTAAATTTAGCCAACCATATCTTCGAGTTCCACACCCTTGGTCTCGCGAACTGCTTTGATCACGAAGAAAATTGAGATGAATGCGAAGGCGGCATAGATACCGAATGCACCACCAAGGCCAATACCTTCAAGCATCGGCAAGAAGGTAATCGTCACAATAAAGTTTGCAATCCATTGGGCAAAACCAGCAACAGCCAGGCCAGCACCACGAATTTGGTTCGGGAACATTTCACCCAAAGCAACCCACATGACAGGGCCCCAAGACATGTTGAAGCAGAAGACATACGCCATCGCAGAATAAAGCGCTAACGTGCCCATTTGAGCAGACATCTCAACTTGGCGTGCGGCCAAGTCAATCACTTCACCGGTGCTGAAGGCATAAGCCACAATAGCAAGGGTAATCGCCATCCCGATTGATCCAAAGACCAAAAACGGCTTCCGGCCAACTTTATCAATCGTCATGAGCGTAATCGCCACAGCGACGATTGATAGAACGCCCATGATGACGTTTTGCTTCAACGCATCCTGCTCAGTATAGCCAGCTGCTTCCCAGACAACGGAACCAAAATAGAAAATCACGTTAATACCAACAAGCTGCTGGAAGACCGCCAAGCCGATACCAACCCAAACGATGCCACGGATTTTGCCGCCAGCCGTCAAATCAGCCATGCGTGGTTTGTGATCTTTCGCAAGCGACGCTTTAATTTCAGCTACTTTTGCTTTTGCACGATCAAGACCCACAACTTTACTAAGCGTATTCTCAGCTTTGCCGTCTTGGCCTTTGAGCACGGCATAGCGCGGGCTTTCCGGAATTAAGAATAAGAGAAGGAAGAACAAAACAGCTGGAATAAGTTCCATCCAGAACATCCAACGCCATGTTTCATAGCCCATCCAAAATTCAGCTTCTGCGCCGCCAGCATATTTTGCTAGGAAATAGTTACTCATAAACGCAGCTGTCAGGCCAACAATGATGGCCACTTGCTGAATTGAAGAGAACCGACCGCGTAGATGCGCTGGAGCAATTTCGGAAATATAGGCTGGTGCCAAAACGCTGGCCGCGCCAACGGCCATGCCGCCAATGATCCGATAGATCACAAATTCCGTCACGCCATTTGCAATGCCTGATCCCCAAGCAGAAACAGTGAAGAACACTGCCGCAACGAACAACATTGTGCGTCGGCCAAATGCATCTGCCAAGCGAGCCGCAAAAAACGCCCCAACGGCGCTTCCCAGCAGCATGGAAGACACACTCCAACCGGACCCAACTGTGGTCGATTCAAAAGCTGTTTGCAGACCTTTAACTGTGCCGTTTACAACGCCACTATCAAAGCCAAATAGAAAGCCGCCAATTGTGGCGACCAGACTCACCATAAGCACAAAGCCCATGCTGCCTTTTTGTTCGGTACTACTCATAAGAGTTTGCCCCTTTTTTTAAATTTAAGTCGCGAGCCCCCCTTATCGACGAATTCGTACGATTGGGCAAAGCTTCACTGACGTTTCCACCTATGTTTATAAAGGACATCACACCGACACCGTTGTCAACAACGGAAACAACACTCAGCCAGCTTGTTTCAAGACAAACACTATGTTTCTGCAACCAAAAAGAGTAAACGTCGTCGAGACAATTGCCTCTGAAACGATCAAAATTTGAGAGCGTCTTCTCCCCCTCATTTGGGAGATGAGTTAGCACCATTCCCAGTCACTCATCTTGACTCGTAATCGGGCCTATATCCTAGAACCGATACGCATATTTTCGCTGACTGTTTCACATTCAAATTTAAAGGTATTCCCCATATCGCGCGCGCAAATGCTGGGGATAAAAATATATTATTTTTCTTCCCCATGGCTTCCTTGACTCTCGACACCAGCTTACCTAACTACCGTCTGTTAGCAGACGGGCGGGGTGAGT
>CALLVA010000158.1 GCA_938010655.1 uncultured Parvularculaceae bacterium
CCCCACCACCGTTACCGCCGCGCGAATTTATGACGGGCAATCCAAAGGCATGTCCGGGGAAGAGCACGCTTTGGCATTTGAAACTTTGCCTTGGCTCGCGATGTCGAAGACTTATACGACCAATGCTCAAGTCGCGGACTCCGCCGGAACGGCAACCGCCATGATGACAGGTATTAAAACCAAATCCGGCACAATTGGCGTGAGCGATCGGGCAAATGTCAGCGACTGCGAAAGCGGCCTTGCGGCGCAGGTGACCACTCTTGGGGAATGGTCAGAAAAAGCGGGCATGGCCACGGGCATTATCTCAACCGCCCGCCTAACCCATGCCACACCCGCAACAATGTATGCGCATTCTGCCAGCCGGAATTGGGAAAATGACACGGATTTGCCAAAGGATTCCAACTGTAAGGATATTGCATCACAGCTGATTGATATGTCAGTGGGGGACGGCCTCGAAATCGCTCTCGGCGGTGGTCGGCGTAATTTTCTACCGAAAACGGTCAATGATCCAGAATATAAAGACAAAACGGGTTCGCGAAAAGATGGCCGGAACTTGGTGGCGGAATGGGAAGCCAAATCGGATGCCCACGAATTTGTTTGGAATGCACGAGAGTTTCTAAGCGCAGCCCCAACCAAAAAGCTTCTCGGTTTGTTTGAACCGAGTCATATGCAATATGAAGGCGACCGCGCAGAAGATGCTGGTGGCGAGCCTTCTCTTGCTGAAATGACCCGCAAAGCGATTACGCATCTTTCGCAAGACGAGGACGGTTTTGTGTTGATGGTGGAAGGCGGACGTGTGGACCACGCCCATCACGGCGGCAATGCGGCCCGCGCTTTGATTGACGTCCAAGCTTTTGACGCCGCAGTGGCGATCGCCAAAACCATGACAGATAGCAACGACACATTGATCATCGTCACGGCGGATCACGGCCACACAATGGCGATCCAAGGCTATCCGCAAAAAGGCAACCCAATTTTAGGGGTGGTCAAAAGCCCAACCGATGACGGCAGCCCATCAGAGACTGTGTTGCCGGCTGGCGATGGTAAACCGTATACGACGCTTTCTTATGCCAATGGATCAGGTTCAATATTGATCGGTAAAAAAGAAGGGGAAGCCGTTGAACGGCCCTTCGTCGATAATGAAACAGCCCAAGAGTTGAATTATAAACAACAAGCTTTGATCCCTTCTTATTCTGAAACTCACGGCGGCCAAGACGTTCAGATTTTCGCTAGTGGCCCCCAAGCACATTTATTTTCGGGCACAGTGGAACAGAACTATATTTTCCATGTGATTGATTATGCGCTGCAATTGAGAGCAAGAGCCGGGGAATAAATTTAAACCATGAATGACGAAACCTACGTCAATAATCGTACAAAGCTTTATAATAATTTTATTCCAAAGTCGTTAGCTTACTTTAGGTCCGTCCAAAATATACTGCGAGCCAGTATGGATTGGGTGATGCCAGAGAAAGCTAACTACGAGACTTATTCCCACAAGTACTCTCAAATCATCTTGCTGGCAGGTAGTGAGGTAGACAATTTATTAAAAATTGTAGCATTAGGTTATAATTCTGGGAAACTCCCAGCTAGGCCTACAATGTACGATTATAAAAAAATTATTATGAGAGAAAATAAAAATTTTGAAAAAACTGAAGTTAGGTTTATAAATGGCGATAAAATACTTCCCTGGGCATTCTGGGAAAATATTTCCAACGAAGATGATGAACCTTTATTATGGTGGCGTACATTTACGGATCAAAAACATAATAGGCTAAGAACCGAAAGCAAAGCAACACTAATAACTAGTATGAATGCGCTGGCAGCTTGGAAATCGTTATTAATTTCGGTTTCTGAAATGGAAGACGGCGAAATACATCCCTACGTCGATCACCCAGATGATTTAATATATATATACCGTCCTGAATATATTACCGAGACTAGTTCATTTGAAAGCGGTCTAAATTTTTGCAAGCCTCTGCCTAAAGAAAAATATGATCTATGGATATCTTCACTTGATGATTATTTATAATCATTATTGTCTATTTATTCTGAGCCTCATGAAACTCGCGCTCAAAAGCGCCGAAACGGCCTTCCGCTATCGCATCGCGCATCTCGCCCATTAATTGCTGATAATAAGACAAATTATGCCATGTGAGTAGCATCGGGCCTAGATATTCGCCAGCTTTGAACAAATGATTCAAATAGGCTTTTGAATATTGCGATGAGGCTGGACAATCCGAAGACGGATCAATCGGGGTTTCATCATCCACAAATCTGGCATTTTTAATATTGATCGGCCCGTTTTTGGTCCAAGCTTGACCGTGGCGGCCAGAGCGTGTGGGCAGGACGCAATCAAACATATCAATGCCCCGCGCCACAGCACCAACAAGATCTGATGGCTTGCCCACACCCATCAAATAGCGCGGCTTGGTCGTGTCCATATGGGGTGTTGTAAACTCCAGTACACGGAACATTTCTTCTTGCCCCTCGCCCACAGCGAGACCCCCAACGGAATAGCCCGGAAAATCAATCTCAAGCAAAGCATCCAAAGAGCGACGGCGGAGATCTTCAAAAGTGGAGCCTTGAACAATCCCGTAGAGCGCTTGATGTGGCCCTGCCATATCTTTAAACGCTTCTTTCGAGCGCTTGGCCCAGCGGATGGATAGTTCCATACTATCGCGCGCGCCCTCTTGCGTAATTGGAAATGGCGGACATTCATCCAACTGCATTTGAATATCTGCGCCAAGCAGACATTGGATTTCGATAGATCGCTCTGGCGTCAGCTCATGCTTCGAGCCATCAATATGCGATTGAAACGTCACGCCTTTTTCTGTCATCTTGCGCAATTGCGAAAGGGACATGACCTGAAATCCCCCTGAATCTGTCAAGATTGGCTTGTCCCACCGCATAAATTTATGCAAACCGCCAAGCCGATCGATCCGCTCCGCCGTCGGCCGCAACATCAGGTGATATGTATTGCCAAGGCAAATATCTGCCCCAGTCTGCGCCACATGCTCCGGGTGCATCGCTTTTACCGTCGCGGCAGTGCCTACAGGCATAAAAGCAGGCGTGCGAATATCGCCGCGCGACGTGGAGATAAGCCCAGTCCGCGCCCCGCCGTCCGTGGCGTTCAGGGAAAAGGAGAATGGTTTTGTCATGATCTGTCCTGCTCGAATGATGTTTGTATGTTTTGAGCATTTCTTCTCAAGCGACGACGGCGTAAAAACCAATATAAACCAACTGTTAGAGCATAATAAGTTGGGGTTACGATAGAAATGTAGAGTAAATCATCGTACAGCACATCTTTTGAATAAGGGATAATACCTAATAATTGCATTGCAACAAAACCGATATCGCCTAACAAAGCCCAGCCGACAAACCATATAGAGGCAATAAACCAAGCATAACCCATCGAACGGCTCAATGCTTTATGACGAAACCAAAAAGCGACGAGGCCAAATAGTAAAATGATCATAGTCCACGCTCCAACAAGCTAGAATCTCCATAAGAATAAAACCGATAGCCATTTTCTATAGCATGGGCATAAGCTTGCTTCATTTTGTCATATCCTGCAAAAGCTGAGACGAGCATCATGAGGGTTGATTTTGGTAAATGAAAATTTGTAATAAGGCGGTCGACCACTTTAAATTTGTAGCCGGGCGTAATGAAAATAGCTGTATCTTCTTTGAACGGATGAATGATGCCATCTTCCGTCGCAGCACTCTCCATCAAGCGTAATGCCGTTGTTCCCACAGCTACAATTCTTCCCCCTTTCGCCCGGACCTCATTTAACCGCGCCGCGACTTCTGGGGTAATCTCTCCCCATTCGCTATGCATTTTGTGATCTTTGGTGTCTTCAACAGAAACCGGTAAAAACGTACCAGCACCGACATGTAAAGTGACAGCTTCTCGTAAAACACCTTTCGCAGCGAGCGCCTCTAATATATCCGCTGTAAAATGTAATCCAGCTGTTGGCGCGGCGACGGAGCCTTCATCTTCCGCATAAACGGTCTGATAGTCTTGCTTGTCCTGATCATCAACAGCCCGTTTTCGCGCTATATATGGCGGCAAGGGGGGATGGCCTGCAGCTTTAAGCTGATCATCGAAATCTGCGCCTGCGCAATTAAACGCAAGGATCGCCTCTGCCCCATCGCGCGTTTCAACTTCCGCTGTGAACCCTTCGCCAAAAGTGACAATGTCCCCTGCCCGCAATCTTTTCGCCGGGCGAACAAAGGCGGCCCATTTGGCAGATTGTTCCGTACCCGGCAGAATTTTGTGCAAATTGATATCAAGTGTAATATCGCCCCCGCCGCCATGGGCGCGCGCAGCGCGGATGCCCGTCAATTGCGCTGGAATGACCTTAGTGTCATTCACCACGAGACAATCCCCCGGCTCTAACAGGTCTACAATTTCAGTAAATGTATGATCAGAGAATGACGCGCCGACATGCAGCAATTTTGATGCAGAGCGCGGCACTGCAGGGCGCAGCGCAATCAATTCTTCCGGGAGGTCGAAGTCAAAATCATCAACACGCATATATGCCTGATGCCTTTATAGGATTACAGAAGTTGGCCGAAAAGTCCGCGCGCAACATTTATATAATCCATCACAAGAGAGATCGAAATTGTACAAATCAGGAGCAAAATCCATTTCCCCCCTAATGTCGATCTGACCTGCCATCTATCTTTTCTTGAAAACAGATAAATCAAAAGCGGTGTCCAGAAAATGATATGTGGCAAACCAAGCAATCGAGAATAGCCAAACTCTTTATACATCCACAATGTCAGCGGGATCACGAACACCATGCTGAGCAACGTCCAGCGGGCTTCTTTTCGAGTAATCAAAAAGGGGATGGCCAACAAAATGACCAACCCCATAAAATTGACCCAAAGGACAACCAAAGCTCCACTCACACTTGCGATAGAATCGCTTAGTTGCCCCGCCAACCCCATTGTCTAGCCTGCTTTTCGCATGCTGATAATCTTGCTGGGGGATGCAGGCGGTTCACCTTTTTGAAGCTGGTGCACATTTTCAATGCCTTCAATTACCTTGCCCCAAACCGTGTATTGCTTGTCGAGGAAGGACGCATCATCAAGACAGATAAAAAACTGGCTGGATGCGGAGTTAGGGTCTTGTGCACGCGCCATTGAGCAAACGCCTTCTTGGTGGCTGACATCATTGAATTCAGCATCGATATTCTTGTCATACCCGCCCATGCCTGTACCGTTCGGGCAACCGCCTTGCGCCATAAACCCGTCAATCACACGGTGAAACGTCAGGCCATCATAAAACCCGTCCTCGGCCAGTTTGGTGATTTGCGCGACATGTTTTGGCGCTTTGTCTTCGTAAGTTTCAATAACAATTCGACCAGCGTCGGTCTCTAAGATGAGGTTGTGGCTCACAGTTCTACGTCTCCATTGACTTTTGAGGGCACGCGAATGGTGCAAACGTCTTGAATAAAGCCGCTTTCACTAATGCGTCCAGTCTTTTTCAAATATTCTTTAAATTTCGGTGTTTCCGTTCTGAAGACAGACACATTCGGGCGCTCGCTTTCGGGAACATCCGAAGCAACGCGCATACGCACAATAGGTGTCGGACGAACAGGCGGCTCTCCTCTGGAAATACGACGGCTATTTTCAATACCATCAACAATGCGGCCCCAAACAGTGTATTTTTGATCAAGGCTTTGGCGCGCGTCCCCGAACATCAAGAAGAATTGGGAGTTGGCGCTTGTCGGATCATTGGTCCGCGCCATAGACATCACGCCGCCACAATGCACGCCCCAAAGGCCAACTTCGTCCTGCTGCAAAAAGCCTTTCAAACTATCCGGTTCCGCCGCCACAGGCACAGACCCGATAAAACCCACGCGCGGGGCTTTATAGTCACGGCCAATAAAATGGGCTGTCGTAATTTCGCTTTCTTCGCGAACAAATTCTGGGGGAATGTTCGGGAGATCTGAATCGCCAGAGCCCGTGCCCGTCGGGTCGCCGCCTTGAGCCATGAACCCCTCAATCACACGGTGAAAGACGATCCCATTGTAGAAACCTTGCCGTGTTAGCTTCTTGATTTGCTCAACATGTTTAGGGGCTAAATCCGGGCGCATTTCAATGACGATTTCGCCGCTAGGCAAATCCATCAGCAACATATTTTCTGGGTCGACGCTGCGCCAATGGCTGTCATCAGCGTCTTCAATAATAGCGATCACTTCTTCCCAAGTCGTCTGTGCGAAAACCGTTGTGGGGGCAAAAGCGAGAATACAAAAAAGGCAAAGCGTCTTAAATGGGCGCATGGTCACAAATAATCCTTGAGTTCTTCTTGGGGTGACGGGTCATTACAATAAGCTGTTTACCCTAAGTCCCTTCATAGGGCCAGCGACCTCGCGTGAAATTTCCGCAACAAAATGAAGAGGGTTACGGCCCCTCGGACCCGAGAAGCGGTTCAAAAACACTAGCGGACTCATCTTCTTTCATTACCGGAAGAATATTGTTTAACAATCTGTTTTGATATGATATTTTTGAAATGACGACTGGGGCGATAATATTGGGGAATTGTTTGGCCAAAAAGGCTTGGGCTTCTGCCCGGCTTGTAGAGACCCAATTTCCTGCTGTCCCCGGCATTAAGCCCGGCCCTACAGGCACTTTATGGGTGACGTTGAAATCAGCGCTCTTTTCCCCATTTTGGATTGCCAAAAACATTTGCCAGTCGCATTCAAACTCATCCCGCGTCGGCTTATAGCCTTCGCTCTCAAAACGAGCACGATCCAGACTACATTGTGTGATTTGGACATTATCTTGATGATATAACCGCCCCAGCATGGAGACTTTTCCGGCTTCAACCGTGAAGGTGAACGCCGTATCATCGAGGAAAAATGTATCCTCCCCTACGCCATAGGCGGGCATATAATATGTGCCTGCTGGAAGTGTATAGCCGACAATCGACGCCGTCGTCTCAAACGTCGTTGGCGTAGAAAGGGCTTGGCCTTTTTGAGGGTCTACTTTCAGGATTTGCGCCGCAAAAACCGGTCGATCAAGGGGCCGCGTCACAGCTACAACCAAGCCTCCTGTGACACTATCTCCCGAAAGCTGATCTGCCCCAGTCATCGGCGTCATAAGCAATGCGGATAAAGGCTTGGGCTTTTCTAGCGCTTCTTGCGCAGACGCAGCTGAGCCAATCGCGATCGTCGCCAGCAACAAACCACCCAAAGCTTGCACCCAATTCAAACGCACAAATCGCTGCATATAGCCCACCTATCCAAAAACCCAATAATGAAGGATATGGCGAAAACCATGCCCTGCCAAGAGGGGATGTGAGAGGAGATACTCAGGCAGTAAATGGCCAAATTTGCCTCACCCAAAGAAAAAGGGCGAGCCAAAAGCCCGCCCTCTTCTGAAATTTAGAAATTCAGGCCTTAGAAGTCGTATTGCAGACCAAAGCGGATCTCATAACGAGAAGCATCCCCTACGCGTGATTCAGGGTTGTCGCCTACAGCAACGTTACCTGGGAAGGTCCGTTGATTAAGGATGCCCCATTCATCATTGAGTAGGTTTGTGAAGTTATCAATCACGATGAATGCTTCAGTATTGTGTCCCTCTTTGAAGCCCGGCAATTCTTGGGAAACACGAATATCGGTTTTCCCCCACCAAGAGCCAGACTCACCGTTACGCTCCACACCCGGTGCGAGAACATTATTTCTAAAGTCTAGAAACGGGGTAAATCCATAAGGATCGATTGTCCCATTAAACGCGAAGTTCCAAGGGCGACCTTCATTCAAGGCTGAATATGTATTCACGCGTGTTTTATAATCGCCGAAGATTTCCTTCTGCCAATTCGCAATAAGCGTGACACGGTGTTTAATATTATAGTTAGACGTTGAAAGAACTTGTTCTTGAGGATCATAGAAAGACCGGTTCTGGTAGTTCGAGAATGCAACAGAACTCGTCATCGGATTGACATCCTGTGCATCGCTGTAAGCATATCCTAATGTCCAGTCGAAGCCATTGTCATATTCTTTAGCAATGGAGAATGACGCACCGAAGGAACGATTTCCAACATCACTATTCGTCAACACAAAGCTTGGCTCACGAACACTTTCATAATCAGGATAAACACCGCCATTGGAGGCAACGACCGTCCCGACTTGTTCCAAATCGCCACGAAGAACAATCGCAGAATCTTCGCCTTGAGAGAAAAGGAAATCTACGTTGAAGTCGTATTCACCACCAACAAAATTATCCATATCGAAATCGAACAAATATGTGAAGCCAAGTGAATATTTCCATTCAGATGGCAAGTCGAAATCTGGATCTAGGTAGTTAATTTCGAAGTTGTCACCAACCCCGCCAGCGACGGCATCAAACAATTCTTGTGGAACGCCATAGCCCGGACCAGCTGGAACACCGGCTTCCAAACCTGCATATACAACATCTGCATCAAACAACGAACGCGAACCATCCGTATACCCAAAGGAACGCCCCCGTTGGCCAAACTGCAATACGTTATTGGATGAGAAGTTGTTTGATAACCAAACGTTAGGATTGCCACCAGAATAGAGACCGAAACCGCCTCTTAAAGAGAAAACATCTGATGGATCATATGAAAAGGCAAAACGCGGCTGAAGCAATCCTTCACCATCGAGATTAGTCGAGTTGGAGAAGCCATAATCAGCAACGAAGTCAGGATTTTCTAATGGTGCATCATCCGTCTCATACCAATCATAACGAAGACCAGCCACAACGGTTAAATTGTCCGTAAGATCAATTTCGTCCTGAGCGTAAATCGTGTTTAGAGCATAGCCCCATTCAGCGGCAGCATCTTCAGGGTTATTGCTGGGCGCATTGTTATAATAAATTGCATCAGCAAAACCATTACGGAAATTATCAATACCCTCAAAGCGAATTTCAGTTTCAGTGTGTTGCACGAACAAATTGAAGACTTCTAGATCTTCGCGCTCAACACCGAAGGAGAAGTTATGATTATTCCAGTTATAATTACCCTTCAAGGCAAGCGTGAATACATCATAATTCAAATCATTTGATTGACGACTATCATCTCCACCAAGATAAACATCTACATTATCCAGCTCAACGCGGATTTCACCGAAGTCTGTTCCACCAATACTTTCTTGGCGGTTATCAAGTTCCAGATAACTGATACGCGCTTCAGTTGAAAAATTGTCGGTCCAGTCTGAATACAACGTACCAACATATGAGTTTAGCTCAGAACCACGCTCATATAAGTGATTTGAAAATTCAATTTCATTTGAATCACCATCAGACTGCACAGTATTGAAACCATTATTATACGTATATGTGAAAGCAGCACGTTGACGGTCTGTGATGTTTAAGTCGAGTTTGACCAAAAGCTTTTCATCTTCATTGTCAAAGCTCTGTGGAATGAAACCAGGATCATAGTTGTAAAGAGTTTGCGCAATTTGAGCAATTTCGTCTAATTCTGCTTGTGTCACATTGACTTCGTTAACAGCACCAGAACCGATAGCGCCGCGATCAAAAAGGTTTGCGCCTTCAAGCTTTTCGTAGGCGACAAAACCGAAGAGTTTGTCTTGGATGATTGGGCCGCCAAAATTAGCGCCATAGCGATATTCGGTATAATCGCCTGTATTAATTTCGTCGCCTTCAAGGCTATCTGCACGTAAATCATTGCTGGTATAATCAACAAATACGCCGCCATGAATTTCGTTACCCCCGGACTTCGTCACAGCATTGATGTTACAAGCCGTGAAACCACCATATTGAACATCAAAAGGTGCTAATTCTACGGATACTTGTTTGATCGCATCGTATGAAAATGGAATACGCTCTGTTGGGTAACCATTTGAATTGAGACCAAATGAGTCATTCTGGCGAACACCATCAACAGTCAAACTGTTAAAGCGAGGGTTCTGACCGCCACATTGCACAGCGTTGATGCTACCGCGGGATTCGTCAACATAGATACGAGCATCTGCGCGAATAACATCAGTGATGTTTCTGTTGATGGAAGGCGCATTTTCAAGTTCTTCAAGACCGAAAGTAGCGTTTGGCCCTACCGCGATTTCTGAAAGAACGGAGCGTGTACCGACAACAACAATCTCATCACTCGTATCAGAGCCCTGAACAGCCAAGTCAAAGGAGAGGTCTGACGTCTGACCCAAATTCAATGCAACGCCATTGGCGCGCTCGCCAGTATATCCATCACGGGATACGGAAACAGTATACTCGCTGCCAACTGGCAAGTTGCGAACGCTAAACTGACCATTTGCATCTGTCGTAACAACTCGTGTCAGGCCCGTTTCTTCGTTCCGAATCGTAATTGTTGAGTTAGCCAGCGGTGCGCCAGCTTCATCTGTTACAACACCGCGAACGGCAGAAGTCGTATCTTGCGCATGTGAAAAATTTGGGAGTGCCGCTGTGATCGCAAGAGCTGCTGCGCCAGCTGTAAGAATTTTCGTGAGTTTCATGGAATACCTCAGAGGTTAGGTTTCGTGAGTCTGCGCCCTCAACGACTTGTGATAATGAGAGAGCTTGACGACCACTTAGCCTTAAATTGTGACTGTGATGTAACAAAAATTAATGATGCAGTGCAAAATGATCAAAAGTGTCACATTGATGCACTACTTCATCTCGGTGAAGAAGATTTTTCTCAATAATTACAATGCCCCACAAATTTATGTGGAGAAATAATTGAACTAATTCCTGCTCATTTTATCACTTAAAGCTGTCGCTTTTACGCCACAAAACCCACTGGACAAAAACCCAATTAACAGAATATTAACGAATCAATCTGCCCTACATCCGCTTAGGAACATCAATGCCCATAAGGCCTAACGCGCAAACCAGTTGTTTTCTGGCTGTAAAGGCGAGCGCAATTCTGGAGGCGCGAGCTTTCTTGTCAGGCTCGTCTGAAATACGCACATTTGCGTAAAATTTCGAAAAGGCTTGCGCAACACCATAGGCATGATCGCAAAGGATGTGAGGCAAGCGCTTTTCATAAGCCCCTTTCAGCGCGTCAGCATATTGCGATAGCGCCAACACCAGATCTCTTTCCGAGCTGTCCGTAATAACGATCTCAGCGGTCTCATCGCCTGGTTTCGCCCCTGCTTTATCAAGAACTGACGCAATGCGAACAGCCGCATAAAGAAGATACGGGCCGGTTTTGCCTTCAAAAGCGAGAAACCGATCCAGATCGAAAATATAATCAGAGGTGCGAGGGTTTGACAGATCGGCAAATTTCAAGGCCGCCATGCCAATTTTGCGCGCAATATCATCGCGTTCTGCTTGGTCGATATCTGCATTCAATCTTTCGCTCTCTTGAAGGCGTTCCGCTGCGCGCGTTTCCACCATTTCGATGAGATCTTGCAGCTTTAGCGTACCGCCTTCTCTGGTCTTAAATGGCTTCCCGTCTGAGCCATTCATCGTGCCAAAACCAATATGCTCAAGCTTATCTTCAGGCATCAGGCCTGCGAGATCTGCGACCCGAAAAACCTGTTCAAAATGTTGAGCTTGGCGCTGATCGACCACATAAATCATCCGATCAGGCGCATTGCTTTCCAAACGGTCCATAATCGTTCCAAGATCCGTGGTGCCATATAAGACAGAGCCGTCTCTCGAATAAATAATCAGGGGGGGGATTTCTTTTTTGTCTGTGTCCCGCGCGACGTGCACGACTTGCGCGCCATCGCTTTCAACCAGCAATTCTTTTGATTTCAGCAGCTCTTCAAGCGGTTTGATGAAAGGGTCCGCATCGGATTCGCCCTTCCATAGATCAAATTCCACCCCAAGAGCATCATATCCTGCCTGCAAGCTTTTGCGCGATACAGCTACAAAATGCTGCCAGAGCGCACGATACCCTGCCCGCCCAGCTTGCAATTCTGCTGTTGCTTTGCGCGCAGCATCATTAAAAGCAGGGTCGTCGCGACATGCTTGCGCTGACGCTGGATAAAGCGTCTGCAAATCTTCCATCGTAACAGGGCTCTCATCGGGATAAGGCCCCGTATTCGCTTCATCAAAATAGGGCAAATTCGGCTGCTCTTTGGCAAGTTGCACGATGAGTTGCCCCATTTGCTTGCCCCAATCCCCCAAATGCGTATCCCCAACAACATCATCTCCAACAGAACGCATAATCCGCTTGAGGCTTTCCCCAATAATCGCCGCGCGCAAATGCCCGACATGAAGCGGTTTTGCGACATTCGCCCCGCCAAAATCTAGCACGATCTTTTGCGGCTCTGGATTAAACCAAGCACCGCAAGACTGATCCACCGCGAAAAGTTCAGCTTGATCCGCAATATAGGCATCTGTCAAAATGAGATTGATAAAGCCGGGCCCCGCCAAAGTGACGGACTCAAATATGGGATTGCCCTCCAAATGCGCCGCGACCCCTGTCGCAATCTCTCGCGGATTTTTGTCAGAATATTTCTTCGCGGGCAGAGCCCCATTACATTGAAACTGCGCCAAATCAGGCCGGTCAGAAACCTGCACGTGCCCAAGGGAAGCTGGCAGCCCCTCTGCTTCGAAAGCTTGGCCAACAATATCAGAAAGAGTTTGGGTGAAAGAAAGAGACGTCATAATTCATGTTCTTTATAAAAATCGCCTCCCCCAAAAAGGGAGAGGCTTCAACTTGGTCCATAATTTAAAATCAACCCAATCGCCATCGCGACTTAGGCCTTATTTCAAATCAGGAAACTTCAGGCTCTTTCCAGAGCGATTGTAAATTGCTTGTTCTTTCGTGAGCACAAATCCAACCATGATTTCAAAATTCGTCCCAGACGTTCCAGCGTCCTTGCGCGGAATGGTGATTTTGTCGACAACATCTGAAACGGTAATAATGTCACCTCGTTTGAAGTTCACGGGTAAATCAAAAGTTTCCTTAGCAATTAGCTCTCTATTTGAGCGTGTCACAGCCACAAAATATTGCATATTTTTAGTATTGCTCTCCGCCGCCGGGCCTTTGCCAAGGGCGAAACTCACTTTAACCCCCGCTTCAATCGGCAAATCATCATAATAACGACAAGAGGTTTCAACCGACGTAATCTCCCCGGTATAAGCCACATTCTGGATTTTTTGCTCACCTGCAAATTCGATATAGTCGCCTGCTTCCTGCAAAACGAGCACATTCGGGCAGGGCGCAGGATTGCGCTCTTTTGCAGCGCGGTTCACTTTTTTCAAGCCACCATCGGCTGTACACGCCGCCAACATCAATACAGAAACAAAAAGGGCGCAGCTTTTAAGAGGGGTCGTCAACATCATGAAAAGTCCTACATTTTGCCTTATCGGGCCGCAAATTGCCTCGAATCGGCCATCTGCAAAGGGTAAAGGCAGAAATACCCTCTTATCAGATGCTGTGCAACGGTTTATCCCTCACCATATGTTCATCATCGAAACCACTGGACGCCCATCATGACGAAACAAAAAATGACCCTCCTCCTCGCTGCCCCTCGCGGCTTCTGTGCAGGTGTCGATCGAGCCATTGAGATTGTAGAGCGCGCGCTCGAAAAATTTGGCCCGCCGGTCTATGTGCGCCATGAAATTGTTCACAACGCCCATGTGGTGGGGCGTTTGCGGGATATGGGGGCGGTTTTCATTGAAGAACTGGACGAGGCACCAGATGATCGTCCTGTCATCTTTTCGGCTCACGGCGTGCCAAAGTCAGTTCCCTCTGAAGCCAAACGGCGCAACCTCACCTTCGTGGATGCCACTTGCCCGTTAGTCTCTAAAGTGCATGTCGAAACCGAGCGACACCACGAAAACGGATTGGAAATTTTGCTGATCGGCCATGAAGGCCACCCGGAAGTTATTGGCACAATGGGTCAATTGCCGGAAGGCGCGGTCCACCTGATTGAAACGGTGGAAGATGCAAGGCTTTATACGCCAAAAGACCCGGATAAATTGGCCTTTGTGACGCAAACGACATTATCTGTGGATGATACAGCTGCCATTGTCGCCACCTTAGAAGAGCGCTTCCCAAATATCGAAAAGCCTTTCAAAGAAGATATTTGCTATGCGACTACGAACCGCCAAGAAGCTGTTAAAGCCATTGCTGACAGGGCTGATGCTCTCATTGTGATCGGCTCAGAAACTTCCTCAAACTCCAAACGCCTTGTCGAAGTTGGGGACCGCGCTGGCTGCCGCTTCGCGACATTGGCAAATGATGCGCAAAGCGTCGACTGGGCCGCCCTGGAAGCTGTCTCTCCAGAAGTGATCGGCCTCACCGCAGGCGCATCCGCCCCAGAACCCCTCGTTCAAGGCGTCGTCAGTGCGCTTCAAGACCGCTATGATTTAACCGTGGAAACAGTTGAAACAGCGAAAGAAAATGTCACTTTCAAAGTGCCACGGATGTTGGTGTAACGCCCATAGTTTTCCCCACCCCCTGTTTTCCTTGTTAGGATGGGACCCCGACCATATTTTGGTCTTCCGAATCGGCACAGTATCATCTTTGGGTAAATATGCGATAATAAGCATGTGTGGATGTATAGGATGGTCGCTTTGGGGGCGCCATTCAAGCGCGTTGCGCGGGAAAGATGACTGATATGAAGTTCGATAAACTTCGTCTAGTGGGTTTTAAATCCTTTGTGGAGCCGACTGATTTTGAAATCAGGCCTGGGCTAACAGGGATCGTCGGGCCAAATGGGTGCGGCAAATCCAATCTATTGGAATCCCTGCGCTGGGTCATGGGGGCAACTTCCGCCAAAGCCTTGCGGGCTGGTGGCATGGAAGATGTCATCTTTTCCGGCACCAAAGACCGCCCAGAGCGCAATTGGGCAGAAGTCGTGCTCAAAATCGACAATTCCGACCGGACTTTGCCTGCGGAATATAATGAGCATGAAACGCTGGAAATCACCCGCCGGATCACGAAAAAAGATGAAGGCGCAAGTTCTGATTATAAAGTGAACGGCCAGACTGTGCGCGCGCGAGATATTCAGCTGCTTTTTGCCGATGCTGCCACAGGCGCAAATTCTCCGGCGCTTGTTCGCCAAGGCCAGATCTCTGAATTGATCAACGCCAAGCCCCAAAACCGTCGCCGCTTGCTGGAAGAAGCGGCGGGCATTACCGGCTTGCATTCTCGTCGCCACGAAGCGGAACTGCGCCTGCGCGCTGCAGAGACCAATCTTGCCCGGCTTGATGATGTCACCGGCGAACTTGAGCAGCAACGTTCAGGCCTTGCCCGCCAAGCCCGCCAAGCAACGCGCTATCGCAACCTCTCAGGTCATATTCGCCGCGCCGAAGCAATGACCGCTTATTTGCGTTGGCTCGAAGCCAGCACGGCGTTGGAAGAAACCAAAGTCGCTATGGCAGAGATCAACCAGCTCGTGGAGGAAACCGCTCGGGTGGCTGCTTCTGCGACAGCCTCTCAAGCCAAAGGCCATGAAGTGCTTGATCCGCTGCGCCTCAAGGAATCTGAAGAAGCTGCTGGCCTGCACCGTTTGAATGTTGAGCTTGAAAACCTCGAAGATGAAATCTCCAGAGCGGAAAACGAAGCGACAAGATTAGAACGCGAAGTTGAACGCCTCACCGCAGATGCGACGCGCGAAGAAGAATTAGGGCGGGATGCGGCTGGTGCCATTGAAACGCTCAATATCGAAGAGCAATCCTTGCGCGGGCGAGAGCAAGCCGAAACTTCCCGATTGGCCGAAGCTGAAAGCCTGATGACCGCCACGGCGGATAAGCTTTCTGAAGTTGAAGCCAAGCATGATCGCCAACAAGCTGAAGCGGCTGAACAAGATGCGGAACGCCGTGCCCTGACAAATGCACTGGGAGATGCGCAACGCCGTTTTGAAAAGCTTGTTCGTGATTTGACAAATATGAAAGACGAGCGCGCCAAATTTGTTCTTTCTACGGAAGAAGAAGACAAGTTGGCCACGGCGCGTGCCCATCTCACTGAGTGTAAAGATGCGCTGGGCGCTGCTGATAATGCGGCCATGAGAGCCGAAGAAACCAAGAAAAGCGCGGCGGCACAAGAAGAAGCCTTGCGCGCGCCAAAGCAAAAAGCCACGCAGTCTCTTGCCGAACTGCGCGCCGAAGCAGAGGCCATTCGGCGGATGCTCGATGCGGGCATGGCGGAAGAGTTCCCCGCTTTGATCGAAGAGCTGACAGTGGAAGCCGGTTATGAAAACGCGCTTGCCGCTGCTTTGGGCGATGATCTTTCCGCTGCCCTCACCGATGAAGCACCTGCCTTTTGGTCCGGCATTGGCGCAGAAGAGCTTTCCGCCAAAACCCTTCCGCCAGAAGCAGACAGCCTCGCGCAATTTGTCAAAGCGCCAAAAGCGCTGACCCGTCGCCTTGCCATGATCGGCGTCGTTGACAAAGCCACCGGCGATGCGCTGCAAAGCCAGCTCGCCCCCGGCCAACGCCTTGTCTCTCCAGATGGAGACCTTTGGCGCTGGGACGGCTATGTCGCCAGAGCAGAAGCCAAAACGGCTGCCGCGATCCGGCTGGAACAACGCAATCGATTGGAAGCCTTGGAGATCGATATTCAGGGGGCGGAAGATCGGGTTGAAAAATCCACCCAAGATTATGCTGCCGCAAAAGACGCCTTGGCAGAAGCTGGGGACAAAGAACAAACCGCCAGAGCGGCATTGCGCGAATGCAGACAAGAGCTGAGCCGCGCGGGCCAGCGCCTCGCGGATCTTGAGCGCCACCATCAGCATGCCAATACTCGCCTGACTGCTCTGGACGAACAAATTGCCCGCCTCGCCGAAGACGAGGACGAGTCCCGCAGCCGCGTGACATTTTCCGAAACGGCTCTTGCCGCTCTGCCAGATATCAGCCAATTGCGGGATACGATCAGCGCCACGCGAGATGCCTTGACCAATGCCAGAGGCGAAGCCAGCGAAGCCCGCGCCGCCCATAATGATCTGGCCCGCGAAGCAGAGATGCGCGCGACGCGCTTGGAAGAAATCACCCGAGAACGCGGCGTCTGGACAACGCGCGGCGAAACCGCAGGGTCCAGAGTTGAGGAAGTCAAAACCCGCCTCGAAGAAACAAAAGCTGCTTTGGAAATCGCGGCAAAAGCGCCGGATACTATTTCCGAAAAGCGTACCCATTTGCTTGAACAAATTGGTGTTGCGGAAAGCCGCCGTCGCACCGCGGCGGATGCGCTTGCAGAAGCTATCGCCATGGCTGGGGATGCTGATAGCGCGTTGAAAGCCGCCGAGGCCGAGGCCGTTGCCGCCCGTGAAAACCGGGCCCGGATTGAAGCCCAATTGGAAGCGGCCAAATTACGCGTTGATGAAACGACCAGCCTCGCCCGTGAAAATTGTGACGCAGAGCCGGAACAACTCCTCGCCATCACGGAGCATAAGGAAGAAAAGCCGCTTCCCGAGCGCGCAGACATTGAGCGCAAGCTCGAAAAACTCAAGCGGGAACGTGAAAATCTCGGCGGTGTGAATTTGCGCGCTGATACTGAGATGGAAGAAATCGACGAACGCCTGACGGAAATTTCAACAGAGCGCGAAGATTGCGAAGCTGCCATTCGTAAACTCCGTTCTGCCATTGGCGGATTGAACCGCGAAGGCCGCCAGAAATTATTAGACGCTTTTGAAGTTGTGAACACTAATTTCCAGAAGCTCTTTGTTGATCTCTTTGGCGGCGGCGGCGCTGAATTGCGCTTGATCGATTCAGACGATCCGCTGGAAGCTGGTTTGGAAATTTTCGCGTCGCCTCCCGGCAAAAAATTATCCTCCATGTCTCTCATGTCTGGGGGCGAACAAGCTTTAACTGCGACAGCGCTGATTTTTGCTGTATTTATGGCAAACCCCGCGCCCGTCTGCGTTCTTGACGAGGTTGACGCCCCGCTCGATGATGCGAATACGGAACGTTTCTGTAATATGCTCAATCGCATGGCTGAAGAAACCGAAACACGCTTCATTGTGATTACGCACCATGCCCTTACCATGTCTCGCATGAACCGGCTTTATGGCGTGACGATGATTGAGCGCGGCGTGTCCCAACTCGTCTCTGTCGATCTTCAGTCTGCAGAACAATTGGTCGCCGCTGAATAAAGATGGCAAAGCCCATAGCCTCTCTGCGCTTATGCTGGGGGGCTTTTTTTCTTCTCGTCGGAAAGAAGTTTCAACCGTCATTTTTCGGCAATCGCTGGTCCATCTCCCCTGCTTCTTTGGCTCGCGCCACGGCGGCTAAAATCGTGTCAAAATCATATGGCTCGACCATGGCGGGTGGGTTTATCAGTAGGCAGAACATTTCTCCCTCAACCCGGTCTGCCTCGGTAATGCTTTTATCCGCATCCATCCACTGCCCCCGTTCCGCCGCGCGGATCAGGCGCCTATCGCGCGCTTCTTTTTGAAACTGGGCCAGCCGCGCCGCATCGTTTTCCCGGTCCAACTCTATCTGCGCCTTAGCCAACGCCACTTCCTGCTGCGCCAATCGAACCGCCGCATGGCGCTGGCGCAACGCTATCACGAGATCATCCCTTGTCAGGGCTCCTGCACCATCCACAAGCTCAGACGGTTTGTTGACGATTTCTGAGGTCGTCACCAACGCCCCTTTAGAAATACGTGCTTTTGTTGAGTCTCTAAAGCCTTTGCGTCGAGCCATGTGGTTGATCTCCGTTAAATGCCATTTAGGCAGGGGTAAGCGCTCACCGGCTACGCACCGGCGGTGAAAAATTGGGAGAACGGGCGCGTACTTGAAAAGCCGCTATAATTAGTAGTGTGTGGTGCAGCCTAACCGGCACGCGCCCCGTATTTTGCACATACACTTCTGGTAAGCCGTCCGTAGACGTCTTAGTTGATCCAAAAGCGCGACCGAACGTCAGAACGCTTCCATGGCGCGCCCGTCCGGCATACGTCCCCTAACCCCCTTTAGCTGGATCCTAAAAAGCCTCCCAGTGGTCAGGTCTACAAGTATAATACCACGACTTTGAATGTGCGGGATAAAGTACCGCAAAGCCCCGTGGCATAAGGCGTTGAGCGGAGGCGCAATCGGGACTTAACGTAGGGCGGGGCAACGACCCGCCCTACGTCAGCGCATGAGAGTGTATAAATTTTCGTTGGTGCCAACGATATGTTGAATATGGCCATTCGGCAAATTCGGTCACGAATCCATGCTTCACCGGATTATAGTAAATATAGTCCATATAGGCCTCAAATTCCGCATCATCCCGGATCAAATGTTCCCAATAACGCGGCTGCCAGACTTTGCGTTCGCCTTTACGGCCAACCCCTTTTTCAATTTCAGGCAATGACCTCGTGAAAAGATCTTTGATCCGCCTGATCCGTTTTGGATAATTATCATCGCCATCGGGTAAGGTGATTAATACATGCAAATGGTCTGGTAACACCACAGCGCCGCATAACTCAAACGACCAACGACGATCCACCCGCCGCCAAGCGCGATATAAGTTTAAAAAATAATCCGTAAGCAGTGTTTTACCACGGTCATGCAACGTCAGCGTGAAAAAATAAGTCCCGCCCGGCACATATAATCGTCGATAATTAGGCATGATGAAACATGACAAAATTCGAAGATCGGGTCAACGCATTGCCGTAATTGAGAAAAGACGTAGGGCGGGACAACGTCCCGCCGAAATTGAGAAAACAATCAAAAATTGTAAGCACACGCAGCAACGCAAAACCCAGTGAAATCTTCATTTGAAACCAATAAAGCAAAAAGGCGGGTCGCTGACCCGCCCTACGCCGAAGGCATCTTGCTCTGCTTAGTTATCCTTTGGAACTTGCAGAAATACTTTTTCGCCATACTTTTCTAGAAGATATTCATCTACCTGCGGTAGAATTTCGATTAGTAACGTGTGAGTTGTTTTGATGGACTCAAAAAAGTGTATTGCTAATTTTCTTATTGTTACAATTTCAGCTTCAATCTCTGGGTTTTGTCCAAGGTCGAGATTTATTTCTAAGAAGCCATTTAGATCATCAATATCTGTCTTAGAATACTTAGAAATACTTCTATCAAATTTTTTCTTATCGTTTTTGTATTCCAAACTTAGATCTTGAGTCTGCTTATAAAACACTTGAAACTTGA
>CALLVA010000159.1 GCA_938010655.1 uncultured Parvularculaceae bacterium
ACGATCGGAATATGTTGCGCATCTCTATTTTGATTTGGATTAGCAGTATATAATCCGTCTACATCAGATAAAAGCACGAGCATATCTGCGCCTGCCATCTGCGCCGCATGGGCCGCGAGCCGATCATTATCCCCATATCGAATTTCGCTTGTGGCGATGGTGTCATTCTCATTAATGATCGGGATTGCGCCCAAAGAGAGCAGCGTATCCAGCGTTGATCGAGCGTTCAAATATGACCGCCGATCTGCGGTTGTTTCTAGTGTCAACAGAAGTTGCGCCGTTACCAAATCATGAGGGGCGAGGGCCTTTTGCCAGGCTTCGATCAAGAAGGCTTGTCCGGCAGCGGCGGCAGCTTGTTTTTCTTCCAGCTTTAAGACCCCGGTCAATTTCAGCCGTTTGCGGCCAATTGCGACCGCGCCAGAGGAGACAATAATGATCTCCCGACCTGCGGTTTTGTGGTGCGCGATATCTTGAGCAAGTCGCGCCAGCCACTCATGGCGAACGCCCGCTTGATCGACCAATAAAGAAGAGCCGATTTTAATAACGATGCGTTGACTGTTCGCAAAAATATCGCTTGGATTAGACATAAGATAAAAATTTGATCATTAGCGGGTTGCAACCTTCCCAGACCTAGATTAGTTTCTGCTAATCGACCAGATAAAAGTGACAGAATATGACTAGAAACACATCATATTTGAGACAAGGCGTAGCTTCCAAGGCTAAGCGCATTGAGTCTCCGTCCCCCTTGCCAGTTTTGGCAGGGCTCCTACTCGTGGTCGTTTCCAGCTTCCTCCTGCTCAGGGTGGGGGTGCTTTAAGCTACGTAACTCTTGACGTATCTGCCGCACCCCGCTTCAACAAAGAAGTGGGGTTTTTTATATTTCTAACGAACATTCGATAACGCCAACCAAAAGTGACAGACATGACCACCGACCCAGACAGCCAAAAAGTTCATATTTTTGATACAACATTAAGAGACGGCGAGCAGGCCCCAGGCTTCTCTATGGATCTTGATCAAAAAGTACGGATGGCCAAGGCGCTGCTGGACACGAAAGTGGATATTATCGAGGCGGGCTTTCCCATTGCCTCCCCTGGCGACTTCGATTCCGTCAAAGCGATTGCTGTGGCCGCAGCTGACAACTCTTACACGAAAATTTGTGGCCTTGCCCGCGCAAGCGAGAAAGACATCGCCGCGGCCGGGGACGCTGTGGCCTCTGCTGGCAAAAGCCGGATCCACACTTTCATCGCCACAAGCCCTATACATCGGGAATATAAATTGCGAATGAATAAGGAACAGGTTTTGGCGCGCGCCGTTGCGGCCGTGAAGCAAGCCAAGAGTTTGTCGGATGAAGTTGAGTTTTCAGCAGAAGACGCCATCCGCACAGAGCGCGATTATCTGGCGCAGGTTTTTGGCGCCGCCATTGAGGCGGGCGCAAGCGTCATCAATGTGCCGGACACAGTGGGCTATACGACACCCGACGAAATTGAAGATCTTTTTCGCTGGTTGATTGCCAATACAAAAGGCGCGGAAAAAGCGATTTTTTCTGCGCATTGCCACGATGATCTTGGCATGGCTGTCGCCAATTCGCTTGCCGCTGTGCGCGGCGGGGCGCGTCAGGTGGAATGTGCTGTGAATGGGATCGGCGAACGGGCTGGCAATTGCGCGACGGAAGAGGTCGTCATGGCGCTTAAAACACGTTCAGACCATTTTCATGTGACTACTGGCGTTGAAACAACCAAACTCTTTAATGTCAGCCGGTTGCTCGAAAACTTGACGGGTCAAGCTGTCCCGCGCAACAAGGCAATTGTTGGTGACAACGCCTTTGCGCATGAAAGTGGCATCCACCAAGATGGCGTTTTGAAAAATATCGAAACCTATGAAATCATGAAGCCGGAAGATGTTGGCCAACCGAATTCAAAATTAGTGATGGGCAAACATTCTGGCCGCAACGCTTTGGCCGATCGCGCTAAAGAGCTTGGGTTCAATTTAGCGGGTGATCGCTTAAACGCTGTCTTTAACAGTTTCAAAGCTTTGGCTGATCGCAAAAAAGAAATCACTGACGAAGATCTAAAATCACTCATTTTGGGCAAAGATATTACGACTTCCGGCCCTTGGCGCGTTATTGACGTGCAAGCGTCTAGTGCACGGGATGGAAAATCGACCTCAAAAGTCATTTTGGCTCACGCAACAGACGGTGAGCGCGAGGCGGAAGCAACCGCGAATGGCGTTGTCGAAGCAGCCTTTACCGCCGCAAAGTCTATTATTGGCTTGAACACTTTTGTGGAAGACTTTTCAATTCGTGCCGTCGGCGAGGGGCTGGATGCGCTTGGCCAAGCCAGTGTGCGTATTCGCGATATGAGCGCGCAAAATAAACCTGTGATTGGCGGACACGATTCAATTGACCGTACACCAACCATTAATGGGTCTGGCGTTCATACCGACATCGTGATCGCCAGTGTCATTGCCTATCTCGACGCCACAAATCGCCTTGTGCGCGGCACCCAAGAAACACAACAAATCGCTTAGTATTTTTAAACAGAAAGACTTATAGACATGCCCATTCAGGAAGCTGAAAAAATTTGGCACAATGGCAAACTCGTTCCTTGGAAGGATGCGACAATCCATGTGATGACTCACGGATTTTTATATGGGACATCCATGTTTGAAGGGGTGCGTGTCTATGACACACCGCATAAGGGGCCCTGTATTTTTCGAAACTTGGCGCATACTGAGCGGTTGTTGTATTCAACAAAAGTCTATCACATCCGTATGCCCTATAGTTTAGAAGACATGATGGAAGCGCAGCGAGAAGTTGTGCGCGAAAATGGCTTAAAATCCGCTTATATTCGCGTCAATGTGGCGGCGGGCTATGGAGAACTTGGGCCATATGCGAGCCCCGCAGAGTCAGATGTTTCCATCATTGCGTTTCCTTTTGGGAAATATTTGGGCGATGAGGCGATGGAGCAGGGGATTGATGTTTGCGTCTCCTCCTGGAGACGTTCCGCACCGGGCACAACCCCAGCAGGGGTGAAAGCTGCCGGGAATTATCTTTCTTCAAGACTGATCACGATGGAAGCGAAATCCCGCGGGTGTACGGAAGGTATTGGGCTTGCCCATGACGGCACGGTTTCAGAAGGGGCAGGCGAAAACTTGTTTATCGTCAAAGATGGTCGTATTTTGACGCCGCCTGCGGCCTCATCCATCCTCGGTGGGATAACACGTGATAGTGTGATGATCTTTGCAAAAGAGCTTGGGCTTGAAGTGGTCGAGCAAGCTGTCCCTCGCGAAATGCTATACGCCGCAGATGAGTTATTCTTCTCTGGCACAGCGGCGGAAGTTACGCCGATTAGAAACATTGACGGACTTGAGGTGAGCAAACCGGGCAACCGGCCAATTACGTCTCAAATTCAACAAAAATTCTTTGGCCTATTCTCAGGCGAAACAGAAGACAAATGGGGCTGGCTCGATCCGGTCAAAATATAGATGAGATAAAGTTTTAGGATTTAATTTATGATAGAAAACGGCGTAAAATTGTTGCTAACATGTTTATTTCAGGTTTCTGCAGAGGCCGCTCTTCCCCCGCATGATATTGAGCATAAAATAGTTTCAAATTCAAAATTAGAACTTCAATATATCGTTGATGAGGGTGGAGAAAACGCAACGATGATTGGCAACTTAGGTGCAGTCGAGGTTACGCCGCTATGGAATAAAGGTATATTGAGTATGATTGAAATCCCCCCTATGGGCGCACCAAACACTATATCAATTGACATGCGCGGAGGAAGGCCTTTGCCCGCTGTATATTCCAGACACTCGCATCTAGTAGGGGGGTTTGTACCGTCGCAATGGTATGGTTCCTGTACAGTAAAGTAGTAAATAATTATGACTAAGAATATTGTAAGACTAGCTGGCGATGGCGTTGGCCCTGAGATCATGGATGCTGCACAATTTGTGTTAGATAAAGTGGCGCAGAAATTCTCGCTTGATCTGTCCTATCAAGATTGTGCCTTTGGCGGCGCTGGTGTTGATGCGGCGAATGATCCATTCCCCGCGGAGACCGAAAAAGCCTGCAAAGCGGCAGATGCGATTTTGCTCGGCGCGGTTGGCGGGCCTAAATATGA
>CALLVA010000160.1 GCA_938010655.1 uncultured Parvularculaceae bacterium
GTCCGCCAATTAGGGGCCGCCAATATTGAGGCTGTCGCCATTCATGGTAATAAAAGCCAACCTCAACGCGAACGCGCTTTGCAAGCTTTTCGCGAAGGCAAAATTCTTTTCCTTATTGCAACAGACATCGCAGCAAGAGGCATTGATATTCCTGGCGTGAGCCATGTTATAAATTATGATGTGCCTAATATCCCGGAACAATATGTACACCGCATCGGACGGACAGCCCGCGCCGGAGCATCTGGAGAAGCCATTAGCTTTGTGGATTCAGAAGAAAAATCTTATATCAAACAGATTGAAAAAGTGACCCGACAAAAAATTCCTGTGCTCGATTTGCCGGAAGATTTTGATGATATTCTTGCAAGAGTGAAATCTCTCAAGCTCCCCCCGAAAAGATCAGGGGCAACTGGCGGGCGCAATGCAAAAGGCGGCGGCCGGAATGGTCAAGGCCGGCGCGGCAGTGGCGGCAAACCCCCATCCCAGCGAAATGGTCCTCCAACACGAGGACGCCGCGGCAATGGCGCGACACAACGCCCAGATCAGATTGAGGCCCGCGAAGCAGCAAAATCCGGCAAGCCTGCCAAAAAACGAGCCCCCACAGCAGAAGGGGCATCAGCCACACCAGCTGGTAAAAAGCCCCATCGCGGCAAAAGGCCTTTTGACGCAAAACCCGGCGGTCAATCTCGCAAGCGCCCCACAGGAAAAACAGGTGGAAAGCCAGGTGTGAAATTAGGCGCAAAATCGGGCGGCAGACCCGGCAATAGCACTCGGGGCCAAATGTCCCCCAAGCCCCGCAAAACGCAAAAAGGCGGCTAATATCGACACGCAGGATGTAGAAATTCCCCCAATCATGCTTATATAGTCATCATGAAAAGACAAAAAGCCGTGGGGGCCTTTCTAACCTCGTCATTTATGATCTTCGTTGCAAGCTGTAACGGGGATCCTGACTTGGACGAATCAATGCCTCCTGCCCGCACAGAACAACAAAAAACCACTGCTGAAAGCATCACGCCCGGCGCACGAAATCTATTCGACAATGAATTTCGCCCCCTCGCCGCGATTTCTGGACGGGCTTTTCAACCCAACTTGATTGAAAAAGATGATTTCGTGCCCGGTGAACTATACGCCTTTCGCCGTGAAGAAAATGCAGTGCGGCTTGTGGTGACAAATGGAACCGATGATCGTCAGGCCATCTATACGGTTAGTCCCGGTGAAGATGATCTGATCGTGACAGTAACCAAAAAAAATGGGGATGTCGTCGTCGGATCTGTCCGGTTTTTAGACAATATAAGCTGGGTGGAAGGGTTTTCAGTTATAGGAGACCCCGAAATTACGTTCAGAAAAACAACCCATCGGCTTCTCAGCAATGGCAAACTGACCCGCACCACGGAAATTTACGATGGTCTGAAATGGCGCGCTGCAGGCTTCCAAAGCTTAACACCTGCGCCAATGCCCGTTATCTTGTCTGATGGCAGTATACGGACAAATTAAGATTAATTTTCGCTTCGATTTTCTTTCATTTCCTGAAGCGCCCGGGCAGAATATTCCAAGCCATTATAAATACTACAGCTATTGTGATAGCTCACAACGTCCCCAATCGCTTGCTCCATTGTGTAGGCGGCAATGGAGGTTAAGCCGACTTCAAGGGTCGCTTTGTGATATTTGGTTGGCGTATCAAAATCCACCGCGTCCACAGAAACAAAGCGCGTTCTAGGATTAATCCGCTCTCCTGCTTTTGAATAGATTTTGCTCAAATCTGGCCCTGTAATCGTTTGCCCTTCATCACGGATAAAAAAGCGTTTGGCATTAATCTCATCTTTTAAATCTAAGCGTGCGATTGAAATGCCTTCAATCGAAATACGCGCAACCGATTTTTCGATTTCATCTTCGTCATGAATATATCCCGGCAGACCCGTGATTTGGGCCACATTTGTAACCGCCCACAAAGCATCAGAATTTAAAAATAGCGCGCCGATTCCCCCTGCGATACGCGTTTGGGAATTACGCATCCATTTGCCCATGGAACTATCATTTTGAATCTGCAGATTAACCCCAAGGCGACGTTGAAAATCTTGGCACAGAGCATCAGAGCGATTAATAATACGATCTTGAACTTTATTACGGCGCACAGCCAAGGCGATTGAATTGACGGCATTTTCATAATGTTCATCGCCGCCCCGGCCACCATTGGCGTAGCCCACATATTTTTCAAACTCAGGCCATGTCATATAATAGGTTTCAAAAGCTTGCAGCGCGCAAGTGATGTCTCGCTGCGCTTGCGCTTTCATATTCTTCTTTTTGACCTTTTTCGGCTGAACACAAGTTCCCCCCGGCAGGCGATTGGCCCGGCCTTCCGGGTCCAACAATTCCACAACATTAATATAGCCCCGCTGATCATTTTCGATCTGGAGCTTTTCCGTCATGGAGCTTCGCACTGGATTATTGCGCTTCGCTTCGGCGCTTTCTTGTTTAGTGGCACAGCCCGTTGCAATCAGGGCTGTAAGCCCGAAGATTAGAAATGTCTTCATCTGCCCCGAAAATCGCATATCTATTCCCTATTCAACTGTCACAACTTTTGTCGCAAAAGACGACTTTTCTATGTCTAAAAATGTCCCGCGCCCTCAAAGCGCGGTGAATTAAAACATATAATTAACTAATTTATAACATCCATGCAAAAGACAGCTACATTCGAAGCCCAAAGCGTTGCGAGAAGGACACAATCGCCTATATCTGTCACTATGGAAAAGCCCATTCTCACTGATGCTGCATCGCAACAAAGCGCCTCTGCCCGCTTAACGGGTGCAGATTTGATTGCTGACTATGTGAAGCGCCTGCCAGACAAACCCGGCGTTTACCGCATGATTGGGGAGGACGGGGAAATTCTCTATGTTGGGAAGGCAAAATCCCTCAAAAAAAGGGTCACGAGCTATACCAAGCTAGGCGGGCATTCTAACCGAATCATGCGGATGATCACCCTCACCAGATCCATGGAATTTGTGGTGACCGAAGCAGAGACAGAAAGTCTTCTGCTCGAAGCCAATCTGATCAAGCAATTAAAGCCAAAATTCAACGTGCTTTTGCGGGACGATAAGAGCTTCCCGCATATCCTCATCGCCACGGACCACGAGGTCCCGGAATTGGCCAAACATCGTGGGGCGCAAAAACGCAAAGGCCATTATTTTGGCCCCTTCGCTTCCGCTGGCGCGGTGAACCGAACCCTAAATACGTTGCAAAAAGCGTTTCTGCTACGCTCTTGCTCTGACAGTGTTTATGAATCCCGCACACGGCCCTGCATGCAACACCAGATCAAACGCTGTTCTGCGCCCTGTGTCGACCTGATCTCACCTGTGCAATATAATAATCTTGTGCAAGACGCTGTTGATTTTCTCAAAGGCAAGAACCGCGACATTCAAGAGACCATGTCCAAACAGATGGACGAAGCCGCCGAAACATTAGATTTTGAACTTGCCGCTTCCTTGCGCGATCGGATTCGCGCTTTGACTTTTGTACAAGGCACGCAGGATATTAATCCGGGTACGGTGACTGATGCGGATGTATTTGGATTACACATGCAAGGTGGGCAAGCATGTGTTCAAGTCTTTTTCTTCCGCGCTGGACAAAATTGGGGCAATCACGCTTATTTCCCGCGCCATGACAAAGAAGAAAGCTTGGAAGATATTCTTGGCGCTTTTCTCGCCCAATTTTATGATACTAGAGAGCCGCCGCGTTTGCTTTTATTAAGCCACGAAATTGCAGAAGCCAGCTTGCTCACCCAAGCGCTTGAAATTCGTGCTAATCGCAAAGTTGAAATCCTTGTGCCGCAACGCGGGGAGAAGGTGAACCTTGTTAGTCATGCTGCTACAAACGCCAAAGAATCCCTCAGTCGCCGCCTCGCTGAAAGCGCAAGTCAGAAACGGCTCATGAAACAATTAACCGAAACCCTAGCCTTAACCACAACCCCGACGCGCATTGAGGTTTATGATAACTCCCATATCTCCGGCACAAATGCCCTAGGTGGCATGATCGTTGCGGGCGAAGAAGGGTTTCGAAAAAATCAGTATAGAAAGTTTAACATCAAGTTTGAAGAAACAAACACGGCCGATGATTTTGGCATGATGGTCGAAGTGCTAACGCGGCGTTTCGCGCGGCTCGTTAAGGAAGAAGAACCTGGATCAGACAATTGGCCCGGCCTCGTCGTGATTGATGGCGGCAAAGGTCAACTCAATGCGGCTACCAAAACATTAAAAGAAGCTGGCCTGAAGGTTGGTCCAGATCTAGAGGCAGGGGAAATCATGGTGATTTCCATTTCCAAAGGACGCAAAGAAAACATACGGGGCGAAAAACGCGTCGACCGGACCGCCAGCGCCACAGACCAAATTCTGTTACCGGGCAGAGAACCTGTTCAATTAGAACCGCGAAGCGCCGTGACCTTTTTCTTGCAAAATTTGCGCGACGAGGCTCATCGCTTCGCCATTGGCAGCCACCGGGCCAAACGCAAAAAACAAATGACCCAAAACCCGCTAGACATCATCGAAGGCGTTGGGGGGAAACGTAAAAAAGCGCTGCTTCACCATTTTGGATCAGCCAAAGCCGTGGCCCGGGCAAAAAAAGAAGACCTCGCAACCGTGGAAGGTATATCCGAAGCATTGGCTGAACGGATTTATGATACGTTTCACAAAAGCTAGGAGCTGCAATGATTTCTTGCGACCTAGAATAGATACGCTACCGTTCCCGTTCTTATTCACTTAGACAAATCGGATATTCCATGACCTCTCCCCTCTTTCGTCCTTTTTCCTGTCGCGGCTTGACCCTGCCAAATCGGATCGTCATGGCACCGATGACGCGGAGCTTTTCTCCCGGCGGTGTTCCTGGTCAAAATGTGGCTGACTATTATGAACGCCGGGCGGCGGCGGATGTGGGCTTAATTGTGACCGAAGGGACTGTAACCGATAGGCCAGGATCGGCGAATGATCCAAATGTACCCTTGTTCCATGGCGATGCCGCCATAAAAGGCTGGGGCAATGTTGTAAACGCCGTACACGGCGCAGGCGGCAAAATTGCACCTCAGCTCTGGCATGTCGGCATGATGCGCAAACCCGGCACTGGCCATAATCCAGATGCCAATAGCGATAGCCCCTCTGGCCTGACCCATACAGGCAAAGCCGTTCTCCCGCCACCAAGCGAAGAGGAAGTGGCGGATATGGTTGCTTCATATGCGCGGTCTGCCGCCATCGCAAAACAGTTGGGCTTTGACTCAATTGAGATCCACGGTGCCCATGGCTATTTGATCGATCAATTCTTTTGGGGGATCATGAACCAACGCGAAGACAAATATGGCGGCGGCTTAAAAGAGCGCGCGACTTTTGCCGCGGATATTATCAAAGAATGCCGCAAGGCCGTTGGCGACGAGATGCCGATTATTCTGCGCTATTCCCAATGGAAACAACAAGACTACACAGCGCGCCTCGCCGAAACGCCGCAAGAATTGGAAGCGTTTTTGAACGTCTTTGTTGATGCAGGTGTTGATATTTTGCACTGTTCACAACGCCGTTTTTGGGAGCCAGAGTTTGATGGTTCCCCTCTAAACCTTGCTGGCTGGACCAAAAAACTAACGGGCCTTCCAACGATTAGTGTTGGTTCCGTCGGCCTGAACGGCGATTTCTTTGGCGCGTTTGTCGGCCAAGGCAGCGAAGCCGCGCCGCTGGATCAATTGATTGAAATGATGGCGCGAGACGAGTTCGATATGGTCGCCGTGGGCCGCGCTCTTTTGCAAGACCCGCACTGGGCCAGCAAAGTCAAAGAAGGCCGGATGAATGAATTAGAAAATTATAGCGGTGAAGCTTTGAAGACGCTTTATTAGGCTTGGAATGATTGAACAAAAAAAGGGTCAGACTTTAAAAGTCTGACCCTTTTTTTGTTATTTTAGCAGCCTATTTCCCAAACATTTTCCCGAACACGCTATCGTCATTCCAAGCTGGTTTTTCATCTGAATTTGCGATTTCATTTGCGATCAAATATTTGATCTTTGAAAAACGGGCGCCTTGGTAATAATCAATAGCTTGACCAAGATCATCTTTCACACCGTGATAATTTGTGCGCATGAAAGTACGGAAAACGTCTTCCCCGCCATTTTCAAATCCCAGAAATAAGAACACCGAAGGAATGCCTTGCTTCACAAAGGAATAATGGTCTGAGCGTACAAACAGATTCATTTCTGGAACCGGATCATCAGATAAAGTAACGCCCATGCTCTCTGTTGCGCGTCTGGTGGGGGCTTCAAGCGTTGAATGTTCTGCGCCAAAAGCAATAACATCTGTGAACGGATATGTAATCAATGGCATATCCAAATTGACATTGGCCACCATTTCGCCGCCGGGCAGCGGGTGTTGCGCTAAATAGTCAGACCCCACAAGGCCCTTCTCTTCCGCTGTGACAGCCGCAAAAATAATGGATCGTCTTGGCCGCTCGCCCGACGCCACAAAAGTTCTCGCCGCTTCAAGCATCGTCGAGACGCCAGTGGCATTATCTAAGGCCCCATTATTAATGCTGTCTTTTGTTGAGTCGATATTTTTCGTATGACCGATATGATCAAGATGCGCCGTTAGAACGATATATTCAGCGTTCAAATCTGTGCCTTCAAGCTTCGCCACAACATTACTACTGACCACATCTTCAAACGTACTGCCAATGCTCAACTCTGCTCGCATCGGCAATTCAAAAGAGGACGGTTGATAGTTTTCATCAACAATGATTGCTTCCACCAGATCAGCATAACTCATCTCCGCCCCGGCAAAAAGAGTTGCGCTTGATGTTGGGCTTATAATCGCAGAAGCAGCGACGCCCCCCTCTTCGCCTTCAACATTCCCTTGATCGTCTATCCAACCGACACCAGCGCTTTGGGCATATCGTCCCGCGCGTTGCCATGGAAGCCATTCTTCATATCCAGGCGAATAAACCGTAAGAACACCCGCCGCCCCTTTTGCGCCAGCGACATCCATCCGGCTACGACGCAAATGCGCAGAAACATCGCTCGGAATATTCTTCGGCATGCCACCAAGCACGACGACGATTTTATCCGCAACATCAATATTCTTATAATTCGTATACCCATATTCAGGTGCGTCCAAGCCATAGCCTACAAAGACGAGATCTCCTGTAATCGTCTTCTCTTCATATTTGGAAGAATTGGACGGCAGGAAATCTGTCAGATAATCCAAAGAAGTCGTTCCGTCTGGTCCTTCAAGAGTGAGCGCCATTTTGTCGGGGTTGCGTTCAAAAGATCGTAATTTTACGGGTTGAAAATACGTGCCATCTGCTGCGGCGGGCGCCAAGCCGATTGCAGCATATTGTTCGGCAACATATGCCGCTGCCGCATCATAGCCTTGCGTCCCTGCTTCTCGCCCCGCTAGGGCATCATCTGCCAAAAACGTCATATCAGCTTTAATGCGCAGCGCGCTCTCCATTAAAACCGGATCTTTCGGCGGGAGGGTTGAACACGCCGCCAAGAAAACCGTTGCCCCCAAAATGGTCAGGCTACGACCTAAAGATTTTTCAAATAAATAGCGCATTTTCCACTCTTCCTTTTGTCACCAAAAACAATAAAAGCCCCGCATTTGCGAGGCTTGTTAAATGAGACCCTAAACCTTAGATGATTTTAGAGATGGTGTTATCATCATTCATCAAAACAACTGTCGGGTGATAATTTCGGGCTTTTTCTGCTTCGATCTGCCCATAGGTCGCGATAATCACTTTGTCCCCCGGCTCGGCCAAACGGGCCGCCGCGCCATTGAGCATAAAACATCCAGACCCGCGCTCCCCCGGCAAAGCATATGTCGACAGACGATTGCCATTGGTCACGTTCCAAATATCCACCTGCTCATGAGGCAGAATATTCGCCGCATCCATCAGGTCTTCATCAATAGCGATTGACCCTTCATAGTGCAGATCCGTCATGGTCAACGTTGCGCGGTGAATTTTAGATTTTAGCAGTCGAAGAAGCATGAATAGAGGTCTCGTAAATTGAACTTATGACTATGGAATACCGGGAAAGAATGGTTTTGACCAGACTTATCCGTTATTGGTACCCTTCACATATAGGTATGCTCAAATTGAGTACAAGTGGCAATCCTAAAAAAGAAACGATCCCATTATAACTCATTGTTTTTGCTATATTTATAAAATTGCATTTCAGTTGTGACTTTGCCTGAGCATCCCTATATCAACATGAGCAAAGGGAAATCCTATGGCATATGACACGCCGCTTTTCGTCCCCAAAACCATCACCCCGTATAAAGCAGGCGTGCCTCTGCGCACCGTCATTCCGGCAACGTTGAAAAATCCACTCTATATGTGGTCCGACTATGCCTATGAAAATGACTGTTTTGCGCTTCCCTTTGCAGGCCGCACATTTGGAACGGTTATGTCCCCCGCCTTGGTCAAGCAGGTCTTGATTGATGATTATGACTGTTTCGAGAAATCTTTTATCTATGAGCGCCTTCTGAAACCCGCTTTGGGAGATGGGCTATTAACGACAGAAGGCAAAGTTTGGCGACAACAGCGCCGCGCCGCCGCGCCTGCTTTTCGTCATGACAAACTTGTTGGTCTCGTCCCCGCGATGACATTAGCCGGCGATGATGTGGTCAAGAGACTGGAAGCACATCTAGATGCGGGAGGACAAAAACTGGATATCGCAGATGAAATGGTCCGCGCGACATATGATGTGATTGCGCAAACACTTTTCTCTGATGCTGGAGACGACCCCCTATATTCTGTTGATCAGCTTGCAGATGATATTAAGTTACTTATCAATACTGTCGGGAAATTTAACATTCTAGATATGTTTGATGCGCCAAGCTGGATTCCCCGGGCGTTGGTCAATCCGGCCATTTTCAAAGGTCAGGCAGCGATTAAAAGATTGCGTGAATTTTGTGAGCGCCAAATTACCAAGCGCCGTAATTTAGATGATCCAGGGGATGATTTGCTCGGCTTGCTCATGAAGGCGCGCGCGCCAGAAACAGGCGAAAAACTGTCTGACTTGGAATTACGAGACAATGTACTCACATTTGTTGGCGCTGGCCACGAAACAACAGCTGTCACATTAAGTTGGGCCATTTCCATCCTCTCGCAAATGCCGGCGCTACAAGACGACTTATATGCGGAAGTTCAAAGCGTATGTGGCACAAATGATTTACAAGAAGGTCACTTGGAAGCGCTCGAACTCCATGAGCGCGTCATCATGGAAGTGTTGCGCCTTTTCCCGGCTGTGGCTGCCCTGCCTCGCAATGTTATTAAAACGGTCAATATTGGTCCGTATACATTTGAGCCAGGGGATCACTTAAATGTCAGCATTTATCCATTGCATAGACACCAAAAACTCTGGGACAATCCAAATGCGTTTGACCCTAACCGGTTCACACCCGAAAAAAACAAAGCGCGAGATCGTTTTGCTTATCTGCCTTTTGGAGGTGGTCAACGTATTTGCATCGGTATGAAATTTGCCATGATGGAAGCTGTCGCAATTTTGGCAACATTGATGAGGCATTATAAGTTTACTAAAGCTGGCCCCGCCCCCACGCCGCAAATGGTCTTGACTGTTCGCCCAAAAGGCGGCGTCCATGTTGGTATGACGCGGCGATCATAAATTTACCGCGACCTTACCAAAAGATTACAAAATAGAATCTTTCAATCTGTTCATACACAAATCGATTTTCTTGGGTCATAGTTTTTCTGTAGAGAAAACTGTTTTGATTTTGACCGCGTGGAAGGTGGTCATCTTCATAAAAAAACAGTCATAATAACGAGGAGAAGAGACCCATGACTATTTCCATGAAGACTGCTGCCTGCGCGTTTTTCGCAATGGCTTTCACAACCACAGCCGCTTTTGCTAGTGATGATTTACAATTGAAAATCGATAGATCAGATTTAAAAAGCAGCGCTGGACTTGAAAGACAGATGTCAAAAATCAAACATCAAGTAGAAGATTTTTGCGGCGTTACAACAGGTCGCCAACCCCTATCCCAATCCGTTAAGTCAGCCAACTGCGTTGAAGACATGATGGAAAAAGCCATCGACGAAATTGATGATCCTAATTTGACAGCCGCTTATAAAAATAATGCGTCTTATGCCGGTCGCTTTTCGAAAGAAGGATAGGCCTAAACAATTTTTCGCCTTCTGGCTATTTTGTTGAACAATAGCCAGCCCCTCTCCTGACATGGCCCCAGTTTTGTCAGGGGAGGGTTTTTAAGCGCCAGAATATTGGCAAAGCCAACTTTATCATTAATAGGATGGGTTTTGCGGCGGTCTTTCGACAAAATCATGAAACAGCTGCGTTTCCAGCCTTATAAGTTACCCACTTCTTAATTATTTTTCCGTTTAATATCAGCTTACAAAAAATGAGATTCATTGCGCTGGTCCATGGAAAAGCCCTTTTCAACAAACAAAAATAATATGCCTCTTTGGTGGGCTGCATTCTTATTGTTAAGTTTGCACTCTTTATTTGTGTATATAACCCAATTTGATCTTCAAAAAATTTGGCAAAATCCTTTAGCGCTGGATTTTAAATATTTCTATCTTGCGGCCACTTGTTGGCAAGAAGCGCGTTCGCCTTATGGCGCTTGCCCGCTTGAAACTTATCAAGCGATGGGCTTGTCTGGCGATAATCTGAATTTTCCATTCTATTATCCCCCAACCTTATTGCCTTTAATTTCATGGATGTCTCTTTTGCCGCCAATAGGCGCCCGCATCATTTGGGGGCTGTCCTCTCTCGCATGCTATTGGGTGATAGGCGTTTATTGCGTTCGAGCCATTTGTCCTGATCTTCCTAAAAGCAAAATATATCTTGGCAGCTTTATTGGATTTATAGGCATACTGATGATTCCAGAAATGTCTGGATTTATTTTATATAAAGGGCAAATGACGGCCTTTTTCTCCCTCGCGCTGGTCATTCTGATGCGCGATCTTATTAAGGACCATATATCATGGGCTTTTGCGCCCAGTTTGATGCTCCTTATGATAAAGCCGCAAATTGGCATTCCTTTATGGTTGTTTTTCATTCTTTTTCACAAAACCCGCAAAGCCGCGTTCCATTGTTTTCTAATTTGCTGCATCCTATCGATAATCGCTATTTTTCCTATGCTGGACGAAAATTGGGTGGGGCAATTTTTGGCTAATGTTGAAACTTATAATGATGTGCCGCCTAATTGGCCGCAACATATGAGTGGTCTTGGGTTTCTAATTTATGTGTCGACTTCTATTCAAATCAGTCAGTTTCTTTGGCTCGCTTTATCGAGCGGCTTAGCTATTTTTCTGGGGTTTAAATTAAACAAAACAAAGCTGGTCATGCACCAGCCCGGCGCTTTATCCCTTGGCGCATTATTTTTGTTCATTATGCTGATCTCACCAATGCACACTTATGATTATCATATCGTCGTTATTGGGGCTGGCCTTGCGCTTATTGGACAGTCTATGACGATTTCAAACAAGATTATATTGCTCGGTGTCGGAATATTATGTTTGGGATATTCCCTCTCAGCGACATTTTATATAGCGGCAATGCCTTCTAAAACATGGCTTCTTTCGCTTCTCAATACGGCAGCAATTATCTTCATCTCGGCTGGCTTTGCAGCGCGATATAAGAATGATTTGAAAGCAATCATCGCCAGATAGAAAAACACCGCCTCCTTGGAAGCAGTGTTTTTCATCACAAGATTAATTATCGAGGAAGCTTCTAAGCTTACGACTTCGACTTGGATGTTTTAGTTTGCGCAAAGCTTTTGCTTCAATTTGGCGAATACGTTCTCGCGTCACCGAGAATTGCTGACCGACTTCTTCCAAAGTATGATCCGTATTCATCCCAATACCAAACCGCATCCGCAAGACCCGCTCTTCACGCGGTGTGAGAGAGGCCAGTACGCGGGTTGTTGTTTCGCGCAGATTAGATTGGATTGCGGCATCAATCGGCAAGATCGCATTTTTATCTTCGATGAAATCCCCAAGATGGCTATCTTCTTCGTCGCCAATGGGCGTTTCAAGAGAAATAGGCTCTTTAGCGATTTTCATCACTTTACGAACTTTTTCCAATGGCATGGAGAGTTTTTCTGCCAATTCTTCCGGCGTTGGCTCTCTGCCAATTTCGTGCAAAATCTGACGCGATGTCCGAACGATTTTGTTGATCGTTTCAATCATGTGCACTGGAATACGGATTGTTCGTGCTTGGTCCGCAATGGAGCGCGTGATCGCTTGTCTGATCCACCATGTGGCATAAGTCGAAAACTTATAGCCTCGGCGATATTCAAACTTATCTACCGCTTTCATCAAGCCGATATTACCTTCTTGAATCAGATCCAGGAATTGTAGGCCCCGGTTGGTATATTTCTTTGCGATAGAAATCACGAGACGCAAATTCGCCTCGACCATTTCCTTTTTCGCCACGCGCGCTTCGCGCTCACCTTTTTGCACTGTCTGCACAATGCGGCGGAAATCTTGCACCGTCAGGCCAGTATCTTGCGACAATTCACCAATCTGATCACGAATGAAATTGATCTGCTCTTCCGCGCGGCTGACAAAACTTTCCCAGCCCCGGCCTTCGCGACTACGAATGGACTCAAACCAGTCTGGTGCCAACTCATTTCCGAGATAGCTATCGAGAAACTCTTGGCGGTTAACCCCGTGGCTATCGGCCAAGCGGATGAGTTTTCCTTCTAAGGACATCAAGTTACGATTAATGTCGTAAAGCTGTTCCACCAAGGCTTCGATCCGCTGATTGTTCAACCGAACAGACCGAACGCGCTCAACAATATCTTTTTGCAGCTTCTTCAATCGACGCACCTGAGAAGACGTCAGGTCGTCGCCTTTCAGTTGCTCTTCAATCATGATGTCTTGCAGGCGACGCAGCTTTTTAAAGTCACTGGAAATTTCGTCAAATGTGACCATCACGCCATCGCGCAATTCCGCTTCCATGGCGGATAAAGACAAAGCACCTTCATCAAAATCTTCATCTTCGTCGCCAGCTTCTGCTTGCGCCGCTTCTTTTTCTTCCTGTTCTTTATGAACTTTTTCGGCAACTTCCGGGCGTGTCATATCTGGCTGTTGCTCAGGGCCACCGCCATATGTTGCATCAAGGTCGATAATATCGCGCAACAAAACGCGGCCCTCATTCAATTCATCGCGCCACACCGTGATCGCTTCAAAAGTCAGAGAGCTTTCGCACAAAGCCCGGATCATGGTTTCCCGGCCAGCCTCGATGCGTTTTGCAATGGCGATTTCGCCTTCGCGAGAAAGCAATTCAACCGTGCCCATTTCCCGCAAATACATGCGGACAGGGTCATCCGTCCGGTCAGACCCTTCTTTTGTATTTGTGGTAACCGCCGCGCCGTCGGTCTTTTTGGCCAGCGCTGTGTTGGCTTTATTTTCACCATCTTCATCGTCTGGTTCTGCATCCGTGACATTGATGCCCATTTCAGACAATTTCGCCATGACGTCTTCAATTTGCTCAGACGAATATTCCTCGGATGGCAGAACATCGTTCAGCTCATCATATGTAATGAAACCGCGCTTCTTAGCTGCGGAGATCATCTTTTTCAGGGAGGCATCGGACAGGTCAATAATCGGCGCGTCCGCCGCTTCTTTTTTGTCCTCTTTGGTTTTGCTCATGCTGTCTCCGTCATTTTTTTAAAGCTAGCCGCCAAGCGCCAGCGAAAATTAATCTTTTGGCAACCATGTTGATCAGACATGGTAAACAATTCATTAGGCTTTTGGCCTCTTCTATTCTTTATCAGGGTCTTTGCTTCTTGCCACGACAGACAGAAAATAGAGCACCATTTCGCGCCATCGCGCTTCACTCATATCGTCTGTTGCTGCTTCTGAAGCTGCCTCACGCATTTCTTGACGTAAGGTGCCATGATGTAAATGCAAGGCAAGCGTGTCTCGCCAGCCGGAAATGGCATCCTCTGTCGTTGCGTCCGGGCGAGCGAATTTATGAATATTAAGCCGCTTATCATCAAGCAGTCGCTTACAAGTAGCCGCACCTCGGTCAGTATTAGAGATTTGGGCACGAAGCGCGTCAAAGTCAAGGTTTTCCCCGAGATTTGATGCATTGCCTAAATGCCGCAGGGCTTCGCCGAGCAAAAAGACCCGGTCTTCCCCGGTCAGCACCAAATCCATCAGCTCTTCTTCCAGCTCATCAAACATTTCAGGGTGGGTGATAATGGTCTTCAATAAAAGGTTTTCCCGGTCTTCCAAGCCTCGTTGAGACGCCGTTGGGCGGCGGGTTTTTAATTCCTCAGAGGCCTGCTGCGGCTCGAACCCTTTTTGCTGAAACCCGCGAGAAAAACGACCATTTTGCTTAAAGGGCGCGCGCTTATAGCCACCGCCGCTTTTCAGCCCGCCCCGGCTGGCCTGATATTGTTCATCCAATTTGGTCTTGAAATATTCGCCATAAGCCTGCTGCACATCCTTATCCGCAACAGATCGGACAACCTGTCTTAAATGCGCGCGAAAAGCTGCCTTTTTTTCCGGCGTTGTATCCGGAAACGCCTCGCGCTCTTTGTCCCACAAAACCTGCGCCAGAGGCTGCGCTTCAGATAAAACTTTCGCAAAAGCCGCTGGCCCTGCAGATTTCACGAGATCATCAGGGTCTTGCCCTTCTGGCAGAAAAGCAAAACGCAAAGACTTGCCGGGTTTTAACAAAGGCATTGCGCGATCAATCGAACGATAGGCGGCGCCGCGCCCTGCCCTATCCCCGTCAAAACACATGATCGGCTCATCGCAAGCCCGCCATAAAAGCGCCAAATGATTTTCTGTCAACGCCGTGCCCAATGGCGCAACAGCATTGTGAAAGCCTGCCCCGGCAAGCGCAATCACATCCATATAGCCCTCACAGACCATGAGGGGTTGGCCTGTTTCTTTCGGCATTTGCGCGGCGGCTTTGCGAGCCGTCATATAATTATAAAGCACGCTGCCTTTGTGAAAGAGCGGTGTTTCAGGCGAATTGAGATATTTTGCCCGCGCCTCTTTCGACATGGCGCGCCCGCCAAAAGCGATCACCCTGCCGCGCTGATCTTCAATCGGGAACATAATCCGATCCCGAAACCTGTCATAGGGAACACCATTGGGCCGGTCTTGATCATCGGTAGGTTGGATCAGTAATCCCGCTTCGACCAGTTGCGGGAGCTGGAACCCTTTATTGACGAGAAAGTCTTTCAAGGCGGTCTTGGAGTTTGGTGCGAAGCCCATCCCAAATTGTGCCTGTAATGCTTCTGGCACTTCTCGGCCCATCAAATAATCTCGCGCGGCACGGCCTTCTGCGCGTTGAAGCATTGCTTTATAAAACGCGAGCGCCGCGGCGCCCGCTTCGGCCAATCCTTTGCGCTCTTCGGCTTTGCGCGCATCCTCCGGCGTGTCTTTTGGAATTTCCAGCCCGGCTTCTTCCGCCAAACGGGTCACAGCCTCCATAAAGGTCAGCTTTTGGCTTTCCATCAAAAAGCCAATAATGTCGCCAGATTTCCCTGAGGAAAAATCAAAGAATTTCCCCTTATCGTCATTTACGTAAAAACTGGGGGTCTTCTCATTGGTAAAAGGCGATAAACCCCGCCATTCCCGGCCTTCTTTTTTCAGCTTAACGTGCCGCCCAATCACATCGGACGGGCGCAACCGAGCACGGATCTCATCCATAAATTCTGGCGTAAAACGAGGCATGGCCTGTCCTAAAACATGGGCTCTCCCTCGGCAATAGAAATAGATAGGCTAGGCCATTGCTTTGCGTCG
>CALLVA010000161.1 GCA_938010655.1 uncultured Parvularculaceae bacterium
CTTCTGTCTTGGCAGCGGACAAGGAAAATGCTGACTTTTTTGAAGTGGTTGCCAAAGGCCGAGACGGCCGGGTCGCCGCGAACTGGGTGACAGGTGAATTATTCGGTGCGTTGAACAAAGAAGGCCTCGACATTGAGCAAAGCCCGATCAGCGCAGATTGGCTTGGTAAATTGCTAGATTTGATCGCTGATGACACGATCTCTGGTAAAATCGCCAAGGAAGTCTTTGCCCTGAAATTTGAAGGCAAAGAAACCGATGACCCGGCTGTGATCGTCGATAAAAAAGGCCTCAAGCAGGTCACGGATACTGGCGCGATTGAAACAGTGATTGATAAGATTATCGCCGATAATCCCAAGCAGGTTGAACAGGTCAAAGAGAAGCCGAAAACAATGGGCTGGTTTGTGGGCCAAGTGATGAAGGAAATGGGCGGCAAAGCGAACCCCGGCGCGGTGAACAAAATTTTGAAAGAAAAATTGGGCGTTGAGTGATCAAACCACCGATACGCCTGTTCTGGAAACGGATCGCTTGATCCTGCGTTCCTTTAGAGAAGAAGACGTCGGTCCTTTATTTGCGATAAATAGTCAGCCTGCGGTCTATCAGCATATTAGTGGGCAGCCCACAACGCGTGAAGAAACGTGGCGAAAGTTGATGGCTTTTGTGGGTCATTGGGCGTTGCTTGGCTATGGCTATTTGGCGGTGGAAGATAAAGCCAGTGGAAAGTTTGCCGGGTTGGTCGGACTGGCGGATTTTAAACGAGATATGATGCCTTCATTGGAGGGAACATTAGAAGCCGGATGGACGATTGATCCTGCGTTTCAAGGTAAGGGATATGCTGGCGAAGCGATGGGCGCTTTGTTGCAATTTGGCAAAGCAACTTTTCCAGACAAAAAAGTGACCTGCATTATAAGTGTGGGTAATGAGGCTTCCTTTCATTTAGCGAAAAAGCTTGGCTTTGTGGAGCGATGCACAGTGGCTTATCATGATGGACAAGTGGTTGTGTTTGATTATTCGGGTTGATCATTTGTCTATATCATCATCGAGCAACACGATTTTTTGCCAAATCTTACGGCCAATCCCGGCGCACAGGCTCTCCAAATCATTCACGGCACTGATCACTTCTGTGTCGCGCACGCTCTCCCCATAAAGCGCCGCGAGTTTGCCTGTGAGGGCCAGCATCTCTGTACAATAATCAAGATATCGCGACAGCTCATACGCCGTCATGGTACGCACCGGCGAGGAGACCGTGTCGACATGATGAAGCGAAAGGGGGTCTTTGGTCAGTTGGTGCATATCAATGACATGGGCGAAAGAGCGCAATTCATGCAATTGCTTCAGCACGAAATTTCGCTTTTGGCGGGCTTCCAAAGTCAGTAAAAACCAGATGGCAGCACTGCCGATCAGCAATAAATTGACCAAAGCTTCCAATGCTTGGGGCAGTTCTGCAAAGTCCCCTTGGCTGATTTGGCTAAACGGAAAATTGACCCCGAAAAACAGCAAAACGCCCGCGCCAATCGCCAATAAGGTTGAAACACCGATCCATAAAAGAAGGTTAGGCTTTGCCAATCGGCTCACGCGTTCCGACGTTGTCGCGCCCGTTTCCACCAATTTCTGACAGAGGCCCGCTAAGCCAGCCTCTGGAAAACGCTCGCAAATGCGCAAGTGAAGTTGCGCGAGTGTTTGGTTGATTTTGAGTGCGTCCAGTTTATTTGGCATGCGGCCCTCTATGGTCTTGAAATTATGTAGCTTGATTGGTGCGGCGGGGTCAAAGCGATGTGTAAAAATAGGGGAGGATTGAGTTTTCTGGGCATTTTCTTATTGACTTTTTTGCGCTGCAAAATTAGCACTTAATTCCAACAGGAGTTTTATACGTGACATATTCTATTCTAGTGGTGGTGATGAGCGCCGGCGGCGGACTGTCTTAGGCAGATCCCAAAGCTGGCGCATGCAAGGGTCTTTTGAGACCCTTTTTTATTGTTCCGACCCCCGCTAAACACAAAATACCCCAGATAGACTTTTGAGAGACGAACCATGGCCAGCGCGACAACTTTGAAAAAGAAATCCCCTAAAACAGCCAAAACGACCAAGAAAAAAGCGACTTCTAAGAAAGCAACGCAGAAAAAAACCATGTCTGGTGCAGAAGTTGTGTTGAAAGCGCTGGCCGACCAAGGGGTTGAGGCGATCTTTGGCTATCCGGGGGGCGCGGTGCTGCCAATTTATGATGCGATTTATCAGCAAGACAAAATTCGTCATTATTTGATGCGCCATGAACAAGGCGCGGCCCACGCGGCGGAAGGCTATGCCCGTTCTACGGGCAAGCCCGGCGTGGTGCTCGTCACCTCTGGCCCCGGCGCGACCAATGCTGTGACGGGGATTGCAGATGCCATGCTCGATTCGATTCCCCTCGTGGTGATCTCCGGGCAGGTGCCTCGGCCATTGATCGGGACAGATGCGTTTCAGGAATGCGATACGATAGGGATCACGCGCGCATGTTCGAAGCATGGTTATCTCGTGGATGATCCTGACAAATTGGCGCAAACCGTCCATGAAGCCTTTTATGTCGCGACCCATGGTCGGCCCGGCCCTGTTGTTATTGATATTCCAAAAGACGTGCAATTTGCTGATGCGACATATCACAAGCCGAGCAAAAAAGATGAGCACAGAACCTATCATCCAAAAGTAGACGCGCCCAAATCTGATATTGAAGCTGCGGCAAAAATGTTGGCAACAGCGCAGCGCCCCGTATTTTATACTGGCGGCGGGGTGATCAATTCTGGCCCGGCGGCGACAAAAGCGTTGCGCAAATTGGCGAAGAAAACAGGTTTTCCTGTAACCTCGACACTGATGGGCCTCGGGGCTTTTCCGGCGGATGATAAGCAGTGGCTCGGTATGCTTGGCATGCATGGGTCTTATGAAGCCAATCACACCATGCATGATTGCGATTTGATGGTCTGCGTCGGCGCGCGGTTTGATGATCGGGTCACGGGACGCTTGGATGCATTCTCCCCGGATAGTAAAAAAATTCATATCGATATTGATCCGTCTTCGATTAACAAAAATGTCAATGTTGATCTGCCTTTGATCGGCGATTGCGCGCATGTTCTTGAAGATATGTTGGCAGCATATAATAAACTGACAGCCAAGAAGAAGACGCCAGATCTTAAGCCTTGGTGGGATCAAATCGCGGCGTGGCGCGCCATTGATTGTTTTGGTTATGAAAAATCTGAGACCGAAATCAAACCGCAATATGCGATTGAGCGTCTTTATGAGCTGACGAAGAAAAAAGACGTATACGTCTCGACGGAAGTGGGCCAGCACCAAATGTGGGCGGCGCAATATTTCCATTTCCATGAACCAAATCGTTGGATGACGTCTGGTGGCCTCGGCACGATGGGATATGGCTTGCCGGCCGCTTTGGGCATTCAAGCAGCGCATCCGAAATCTTTGGTGATCGATATTGCCGGGGAAGCCTCGGTGCAAATGACGATGCAGGAAATGTCTGCGGCGGTTCAGCATAAATTGCCGATTAAAATCTTCATTCTGAATAATGAATGGATGGGCATGGTGCGCCAGTGGCAGGAATTGTTGCATGGGGAACGCTATTCTCATTCTTATTCCGAAGCGCTGCCAGATTTTGTAAAAATGGCGGAAGCTTTTGGTTGTCTCGGGTTGCGGGCGGAAACGCCGGATGAGCTGGACGACAAGATCAAAGAGATGATCGCTTATGATGGGCCTGTTCTGTTTGATTGCCGCGTGACGAAAAACGAAAATTGCTTCCCAATGATCCCGTCTGGCGCAGCACATAATGAAATGTTGCTTGGTGGCCAGATCACCGGGGATGAAATTGATGAAGAAGGGAAGAAATTGGTATGAGTAGTACATCTGTATACGCCCCTTCGACAAAGGTTGAAGAAGTTGAGACCCGCACCATTGCGTGTATCGTGGATAATGAACCGGGGGTTCTCGCCCGTGTGGTTGGCCTGTTTGCCTCCCGGGGGTATAATATTGAATGCCTGACGGTGGCGGAGACTGATGAAAAAAAGCACCGCTCTCGCATTACAATTGTGACCAGCGGAACGCCTTCAATTCTTGAACAAATTGAGCTGCAGCTCCAACGTCTGGTGCCTGTGCGCCGTGTTGCATTTGTGACAGGTAACCCCTTTGCGATTGAACGAGAGCTTGCTTTGTTCAAAGTCGTGGCCAAAGGCGATAAACGCTTAGAGGCCATGCGCCTTGCCGATATATTCCGCGCCAGAGCGATTGATGTGTCCGCGACCAGCTTCATTTTTGAACTAACCGGCGCGCGCTAAAAAATTAATGCATTCA
>CALLVA010000162.1 GCA_938010655.1 uncultured Parvularculaceae bacterium
ACTTCTTGGATAAATTTCTCTGCCGCTGACGAGCTATGATGTTCTAGAGCTAAGGCGATCAATTCTTCTTCCAGCACTAACCTGTGGCGCACAAAAGGAGAGAGAGCGGAAATATTTTCTCGCCTTTTTGGGCCAAAATCATAATTGCGCAAAGAAGCATAATCGCGCCCCATATGCGGCGCGAACGCATGCGCACGAGCGAGGGCGTGGTCCCGCGTGGCAGGAAAGAATAGAGGGTTGTTCATATAAAATATTTAGAGCGTTTTAAGCAAAGGCAAATCGACGCTTCATACAGTATAAAGATCCTACCCTTGAATGTTGCCGTGCTCATCCATCAAAAGCGCGCCATCTTCTTTGTATAATGGGCCTTTGGGTTTATTTTCCAATATGGCTAAAACAGCCTCGCTCGGGCGACAAAGTTTGACGCCTTTGGCTGTGCAAACAAGCGGGCGGTTGACCAATACAGGGTGTTCAAGCATCGCATTCAGAATTGCTTCTTCTGGGACATGATCTTCCAACAAACCAAGTTCCTTTGCAGGCGATTTTGTTTCACGCAAAGCCGTTCGTGGGGTCAGACCTGCTGCTGCAAAAAGCGCTAAAAGTTGTGGTCGGGTCCATCCTTCCGTCAAATAGTCGATCACGACGGGGGTATAGCCTGCTGCTCGAATGACAGCCAAAACATTGCGCGATGTTCCACAATCTGGGTTGTGGTGAATAACGATATTATCACTCATTTTATCATCCTTCAGGAAATTTAGAACGGGTTCGGTTTGCAAAGGCGACAAGGGAAAGCATGACGGGGACTTCCACCAAGACGCCAACAACAGTTGCGAGGGCTGCGCCGGAGGATAGTCCAAACAGGCTAATAGCGACAGCTACGGCAAGTTCGAAGAAATTAGATGTCCCAATCATTGCACAAGGAGCAGCCACATTGTGAGGGACTTTCCAAACCCATGCCGCACCATATGCAACGGCGAAAATAGCATAAGATTGAATAAGAATAGGGACGGCAATCAAAGCGATGATCAACGGCCGCTCCAAGATGACCTGGCCCTGAAACCCGAATAGCAAAACCACAGTTGCCAGAAGCCCAACCACGGAAAAAGGTTTTATGGTCGCAACAAAGCCATCCACAGCGCCAACGCCGCCGCGACGCATCAGGAGGGTGCGCGTCAATAAGCCTGCGACAAGCGGGATGATGACATATAGCCCGACGGATAAGATCAGCGTTGCCCATGGCACGGCAATATCTGTCACGCCCAAAAGAAAAGCCACGATAGGGGCGAAGGCGACCACCATAATGGCATCATTCACGCTCACTTGTGCCAATGTGTAAGCTGGATCGCCTTTTGTCATTTGTGACCAAACAAAAACCATCGCGGTGCAGGGCGCTGCGCCGAGCAAAATTAACCCGGCAATATATCCTTCTGCATCAGCAGGCGGAATAATCCCTGCAAATATATGCTTGAAAAACAGAACAGCTAAGGCTGCCATGGTGAAGGGTTTAATCAACCAGTTTACGACCAATGTAATCAAAAGGCCTTTAGGCTTCTCGCCGACGCGTTTTAAGCTCGCAAAATCAACACTTATCATCATTGGCCAAACCATGGCCCAAATCAGAATGGCAACCGGTAGATTCACATTGGCATATTCAAGAGCTGCAAGTGCCCCAAAAACGCTTGGCAGTAATTTGCCCAATACAATGCCCGCGACAATCGATAGCGCGACCCAAACTGATAAATAGCGTTCAAAAATGCCCATGAGTGTCCAATACCTATTAGGGCCTCGTAGCAAGGTCGCTTGTGCGCTTCAATAGCAACGACAATGACAATTTTATGTCACTTTTATTCTAGTCATTCGGCGTATCATCCGAATGTAAAAAGCCACCGCTTTGCCGCGCCCAAAGGCTCGCATATACGCCGTTTTCGACGAGCAAGGCTTCATGGCTGCCTTGTTCGATGATTTTGCCTTCATCTAATACGATTAGCCTGTCCATTGCGGCGATGGTCGAAAGCCTGTGGGCAATTGCGACGACTGTTTTGCCTTCCATCAATCCATCAAGTTGATCCTGGATCGCAGCTTCTACTTCTGAATCTAGGGCAGAGGTTGCCTCATCCAGAATCAAGATGGGGGCATTTTTCAGGATCACGCGCGCAATAGCGATGCGCTGGCGTTGACCGCCGGATAGTTTCACGCCTCGCTCGCCGACTTTTGCGGCCATGGCTTTGTTGCCTTCATTATCGACCAGCGTTTCAATAAATTCATCTGCTTTTGCCAGTTTAGCCGCAGCCCAGATTTCTGCATCGCTTGCATCTTCTCTGCCATACGCAATGTTTTCTTTGATCGTGCGGTGGAGCAGGGATGTATCTTGCGTGACAATCGCGATTTGCCGGCGAAGACTTTCTTGCGTTACTTCAGAAATATCTTGCTCATCAATCAGAATACGGCCCTTTTCCAAGTCATAAAGCCGGAGCAGCAGATTGACGAGCGTGGACTTTCCTGCGCCGGAACGACCCACAAGACCAATGCGTTCACCGGGTTTGATATCAAGATTGAAATGCGCCAGCACGCCTTTGTCTTCGCCATAAGCAAAATAAACATCCTTATAACTGATCGACCCTTGGTCAATTTTGAGACTCTGAGCCTTTGGCGAATCTGCCACAGCCACAGGTTGGGCAATGGTTTTCATACCATCTTCCACCGTCCCAATAGATTCAAACAATCTTGCAATTTCCCATAAGAACCATTGGCTCATGCTTTGAATCCGCAAAACCAACCCAAGGGCGAAGGCGACGACGCCTGCGGAAACAGAACCGAGGCTCCAGAGCCATAAGCCCATTGCGCCAACGCTCAACACAAGCAAACCATTGAGGCCGATCAAAGATGTCCGCAAAACAGTTACCAACCGCATTTGGCTATAAACTTCGCGCAACATATTACTCATACTATCTTTGGCATATGTTTCTTCCGACTGATTGGAAGAGAACATTTTGACAGTTTGAATATTCGTATAAGCATCGACAACCCGTCCTGTCATTTGAGATCGGGCTTCTGATTGAGATTCGGAAACAGCGCGTAAGCGAGGCAAAAAGATTTTTAAAATCACCAAATAGCCCAAAAGCCAGCCAAATAATGGCACCATTAATCGCAAATCATTTGCTGCAAACATGACCAGTGCACTGACGAAATAGACCACCACATAAACAAACATACCCATCAAACTGACAACACTGTCGCGCACACTCAGAGACGTTTGCATCACTTTCGTGGCAATTCGTCCCGAAAAATCATTTGCAAAAAACGTTGTAGATTGGCGGAGCATATATCGATGGGCACGCCAGCGAATTTGCATCGCGAAATTGCCGAGCAAACCTTGATGTTCCAGCGCCGCATCCAGAAAAGTGATGGCGGGCCAGAGGGTGAGAATTAGGACCGTAATAATGAGGAGTTGTCGACCATATTCTTCAAAAAAAGTATCGGGCGAGGCCACCATCATCCAGTCTACAAAATTGCCGACCATGTAATAGAGATACACTTCAAAAAAGGCATGGGCAGCGGCAGTGACCATCATCGCCAAGAGTAAACTTTTAAAAGGCTTCGTATAATGCCAGATAAAGGCGAACAGGGTGTTTGGCGGCTGGCCAGGCGGCGCAGTCGGGAAGGGGTCGACTCTGGATTCAAAATATTTGAACATATTTACCGGCGAAGCCTCCAATGTCTTTATTCCTGCATGAAATCATCAACGGCCTCAAGCGCATAATGATTCTTGTTTTTATGGGTAGAAATTTTCAGGGTTCTTTGTGCGTAAAATCAGCTATGATATTGATCAAGCATGAAAAGAGCGCCCTGTGTCACGACCCGATATAACCCTTTCAAATGAATTGATTCCCTTTGCCAGAACGCGCCGGGCTGTGATTGATATAGGGTCAAACTCAGTACGTCTTGTGATCTACGGTGGTTCTTTGCGAACGCCCTTGACGATTTTCAATGAAAAAAACCTTTGTGGCCTCGGGCGCCGCGATCCGCAAACGGGCAATCTGCGCCAAGATGCGATGGATGCCGCGCTCACAACATTGACGCGCTTTGCCAAAGTTCTGAAAACATCTGGCAAGATGCCCGTGATCACTTTCGCAACCGCCGCGACAAGAGATGCGCCAAATGGCTCAGATTTTATCAAACAAATAAAAAAACTGGGGTTCAAACCAAGATTGCTCTCCGGTGACGAAGAAGCGCATATGGCCGCGAGCGGCGTATTATCTGGAACCCCTGAAGTCGTCTTTCCAGAAGATGAAACACGGCCCAACATTTGCGGCGATATGGGCGGAGGCAGTTTGGAACTATCCCGTTTTGGTCTGTCGCCAAAAGATCCCTTCGCAGAGCGCATTTCCTTGCCGCTTGGGCCGCTTAGTATCATTTCTGCATGCGGTCCAAAAGTAGCTGATGGCGTCTCTTATGTGACACAACAACTTGATAGTGCCCCTTGGCTCTCAGAGGTTGAAACGGATGGGCTTTTTGCTGTTGGCGGCGCTTGGCGGGCTATGGCGCGCATTCATATGGGCCGTGAAGATTATCCTTTATCGGTTTTGCATCATTATACAATCAATTATGAGGATACAATTGACCTATGCGACCATATTCAATGTCAGAGCTATGATGAGTTGTTGCAATTAAAAGGCATAGATCCTTTACGTGCAGAGACAATTCCCCATGCGGCGATGGTTTTGAAGCTGGTGCTGCAACGTATAAAAGCCAAACGTTTTGTCGTGTCTTCTTGCGGTGTTCGTGAAGGCATCTTGTATCATGAGCAGCCAGCCCATGTGCAAGAGATTCATCCCTTTTTGGATTTAGCTCGAACCTATTCGAACCGGATGTCTCCCGATACGGAGTTTGGTCATTCCTGTGTGCAGGTCACTGAGGGATTATTTTCTGGCGAAAGTCATTATGAAAAAAAATTGCGCCATGCCGCCTGTTTGATGGTCGATGTTGCATCGCTCGGCCATCCAGACATGCGTGCTGATCAGGCTTGCGATATTGCGCTGCGCTGTCCTTTTACGGGGATTGATCATTTGGGGCGTTTGGCGCTCGCAGCCGCATTATATCAAAGACATCGAGGACGCCCCGCCAAATTGCCGGGCCGGGTCGAAGAAAATTTAATGGGCGAGGGGTTGGCAGATTTGGCGATGCGGCTTGGTCTTACCTTGCGGTTTTTATCAGACCTTTCCCCTAAAGCGAGCAAGGGTTTAAATAAGTGCTCTTTCGTAAAACGCAAAGACAAGCTGATTTTCAGCATGCCTAACGGAAATAAAGAACTTTTCGGCGCCGTTGCCGCAAAGCGATTAGGGACGCTTGCTGATTATTTAGGTGTTCCTTGTGACGTCCAGTTTAAACCTTAAATAACCAATTCTGGAGCGCTATAGCTTTTTTTGCCAAAGGTCATTTTCAGATTTCGAATGGCTCTTGCAATTTCTTCTTCGGGTGCCGCTGTGAAATCAACTGCTATGAGTGAACTTTCCACAGAAATATTGTCATAGCCTTTGCCTTGTTCTTTTGAGAACTTCAAATCCTGAACCACATGAATGATCCGTTGGCGTATCTTTTCGCCTTCTTCGAGACTGGTCATAGGCATGTGCAAGAGGATTAAATCTGTTCCCCCTCTGGTGATAACATCAGTATCACGGCCCATCATTGCGGCATAGACCATGGCCTGAGAGAAGGACTTTTGAGCTTTGGCGCTATCATTCTCAGAAACGAGGCGAAATGCTGCGATACAACAATTTGGCGTATTACGACGCAGATGTTCCAAATAATGCTCTTCAAAGAAATTTAGAGTTGAAAAACCCATTAAATCGCCGCGGACTTGTCTCGCAGCGCGGCGCAAGAATTTTTTCTCAACTGCCCGCGCTCTGTTATCTCGCGTCAATGTTTCAACAGTTTGGATGAAGCTTGTTCCCAAGGTGCATTTCGTTGGGCGCACTGGGAAGATGGCGTTGCATCTACCAGCAAGAAACTTTTCCGCTAATTCGTTGGTCGCTTCATTTGTTTCATCAAGCAATGTGATGATGGGCATGTCGCTGGATTTATCATGACGACGCAGGAGTTTCATGAGACTCAAAAAAGTCGCATTTTTTGTTCCCGGCATCAGGATTAAAACATCAAAATCGAGCACTTCAAGATAGCGCATTGCTTGAGGTGCCGTTAAAGCAGCCGAAGCTTCAATGTCGTGGCGCAAAAAGAGCTGGAGTAAATCGAGCATGGCTGGGCAGGGCATGCCAGCAAGCAGCACTTTTGTGGGGGCCATATCGGGGCGTTGCATCGCAATGCCATTACTTTTGTTGAGACGCATTAAAGTTGAGAGCCGGGCTTCCCCTTCCATGCGCAGAGATTGTTGGGCCAGATCATTTTCAAGGCGGAACATGACAGCGTCTAGTTCTTTGTCTGTTGTGATGGCGTGTGCGGATAGAAGCATTTCTTCGGGGAGAAGATGGGCGGTTTGTTGTTCGAAAGTCTGCAGAATATAAACTTTCGCATCAGGGTGTTCTTTGTGAAGCGTATTTAAATCTTCCAGTGTGGAGGCGCGTAGTTCGGTTGTATCGCGCAAATCTGCGATGAGCATGTCTGGTTCAGGCATGTCATTGCCCCAGCGCGCTTTGTTCAGCGTAACGCGATAACCATTTTGTCGAAGCGCTAACACCAGATCAGTGCCGGCGAAAGCCGGTCCCGCTAAATCCATGCACAGGACATGCGCTTTAAACTCACCCATAAAAACCCCAAATAACAGTCAAAATCATCCTTAAGCAAAAACTCAAGATGAAATCCCAAAATGCCCCATTTCCCAAACTGGAGCATCATCATTGAGAAGATAGTGCCTGTTCCATTACGGAACGGCAAGGGGGAATTTTGTTAAGGTTTCCAATATCTTCGGGAAAAAAGGTTAACCGATTTGTTAACCATTTATTCTGCTGCTTTATTCTGCTGTTCCAGCCGATCCAGACAAATGTCTCGGTCCCGTGCCGTTGGGAAGACCCCAGCAATCGCCCGTTGCTCATAGCAAGGTAAAGCAGCCAAAAATTCCTGCGGCATATTTAAAGGCCCTAATTCGCGATATAACAACGCCGTTTGTTTGCCCACATAGCGCCAATGCCATGGTTCATAAGTGTCTGGCCCATCGAGATAAGTGTTTCCTTCAGGATAGGTCAGGATGAAGCCATAGGCCCATGCATCTTCTTCGAAACACTGATAGGCGCGGTCTGTCCGGCGCATTAGGCGCCTGTCGACATCAATATCAACGGCAAGGCCGAGTTGGTGTTCAGACGTGCCCGGTTCGGTCACTTTGCCATTATGGTCTGTGCTGGTGTAAAGCCATTTTTGGGTTTTGAAAGAGCGATATCCAGAGCGAAGAGATAGTTTTTCGCCGCTTTCCTTGCGGCAATGGCTCAATAACGCATCCAGTTGGGTTGGCATCGTTTCATTGGCTTCGCCAGCTTCTTTCGCCGTGCGGATCGACATTTCTTCAGCCGTTTTGGCTTTAGAAAGAGGAATTTGGAAGTTTGCAGCAGGGACTAGGTCTTTTGGAATGAACCCGGCATCGAGCGGGAACTGCTTGGAGATTGGTCGGTTGATATCGGCCCGTCGATCCCGGTTTTGGTTTGGACGATAGCGCTGGCTGCCAAATGCATCCTGAAAGACCCGGCGGATATGTTGGTTTAATGCTTCTGCTTCTGTCATCCGGCCTTGTTTTTTATAAATATCTACGAGCAAGCGTAGATAGAGGCTCAGGTCTGGACTATTGGAACCTTTGACCTTTTCTTGCGCATGGAAAGCAGCAAGGTAAATTTCGAGGGCGAGGGCGTCTCTGCCGATACGCTGATAAATATCACCGAGCAGAAGCCCGGTTTGTAACGTATCCGCATGAGCATCCCCAAGCAAAGTAAGGCGCGTTTCGTAAGCTGCAGCCAAAAGACCCGCAGCGGCATAAGTCCCTTCCGGCTGCCCAGCATAAAACCCACCAAGAGCTGTCATGTCTGATGCGCCCTCAAGGCGAACATCATCATCGCCGGTCAGATATTCTTCGTCTCTTTCAGGCGGCAGGCCTTCCGTAAAGGCTTCTTTTGCGGAAAGAACCCGTTCAATATACCACGCTTCGGCGCTTTCACCATTTTCAATTTCTGCACGGGCTGCTTCATCGCCAGCAGCATCCAGAAATTCCGCATAAATCGCGGCGGCTTCCATGAGATTGCGCTGGTTCAATTCAAGGGTCGCAATACGATCTTTGATTTCAGCGCGTTCTTGCTTGCTTAGATCGAGGGCTTTTTTTGATTCCAACACTTGATAGAAAAGTTCTGTCGCTCTTGCTGGTTTG
>CALLVA010000163.1 GCA_938010655.1 uncultured Parvularculaceae bacterium
TTAAAATTTCCTACAAGAGGCGACAAGGTCGCGATCTCGCGAAGTTCTTTTGCAGATGCCTGTATCCTCGGTGTCTTGCAAGCCGGGGAAAGAGCTTTTCCGCATTTGGCAAATAGCTTGAGCATTGTTGCGAGTGGTGGATATGGACGGGGACGTCTAGCGCCTCACTCAGATATTGATCTTTTGGTGCTTACAAAAAAAGCAACGCTTCGAAATGAAAAACCTTTATTGGATTTTTTGCTTTATGCGCTATGGGATTCCGGTCTGACGATCGCGCAATCTATTCGCTCCCCGAGCGAAGCCATCAAATTTGCGAAAACTGATATTCATGGCCAGACTGCTTTTCTAGATGCGCGGTTCTTATGTGGCAATCACTCTCTCTTTGAAGATTTCACTGAAAAATATGAAAAATTCAGATCCAAAACCAGCATTTCCTTCGTTGCCGACAAACTCGCAGAACGAGACGCGAGACACGAAAACATCCAAACCTCTCGCTATGTGTTGGAGCCTGATATTAAAGAAGGCAAAGGCGGACTTCGTGATCTTGATACATTACACTGGCTTGATTCATATGTATTTGGTCATGCATCGATTGAAGATCGTGTCAAAGAAGGCTTCTTAACGCCGGAAGATGCCAAAACCTACAAACGTATTGTTAGATTTTTATGGTCTGTACGCGTACATATTCATGATTTACGGGGGCGAGCTGATGATCGGCTTAGCTTTGACTTGCAACCGGAAATCGCCAAAAGATTAAAATATAAAGCACGGGGTGAAACCTTAGCAGCAGAAAGATTGATGAAGCACTATTTTCTGCACGCCAAAGAAATTGGTCAATTAACAGGCGTTATGCTCGCTAGTCTCGAGGCAAGGGGCATCAAAAAAACCAACATCTCCAGCCCTGCTCGTATTGCTATCCCGCCTGACGAAATTAGCAACCTTGCCAATGTCACAATCAATAAAGGGCGACTTGATTTTAAAGATCATGCAGAAGCTTTGAAAAACACTATTGATATTTTCAGGCTCTTTCGTGCCTTTGGGCAACTCCCTGACATATATCTTCATCCAGACGCAAAGCGCACAATTATACGGCATGCAGGCCACTTACAAAAAGAAGTGCGCCTTGACCCTGCCATCTCCGAATTATTCGTGGGAATTTTAACCAAAAGTACTGAGGCAGAACTTGTTTTGCGCGAAATGGCCGATCTTGGCATTTTGGGGCAATATTTATTGTCCTTCGGTCGGATCATTGCGCAATCCAAATATGGATTGTTCCGTCAGTATACAGTAGATGAACACGTCTTAAAGTCCCTCTCCGTAATGGACGACCTTCGTGACAAAACACAAACTGATAAGCACCCGCGTGCGCAGGCTGTTATCTCAAATACTGATAATCTTCTTCCCTATTATCTTGCAGTGCTGGTCCACGAAACTAAAATGGGCATGCGGCGCAAAAAACCAGAAGATGTCCATGCCAGAGTGAAACTCGCCATACGTCGCTTCTTAACTCATAAAGAAGATGCCGAAATGATCGGATATGTTATCGCCCATAAAGATTTGATGGCGAAAACAGCGAGCAACCGAAACGTTCTTGACCCAAAAGTCATTGCCAAATTTGCCAAAAAGATAAAATCTCAAAACTATCTCGATATGCTACTAGTGGTCACAGTTTGCCATTTGCGCGAGGCAGGCTTAAACTCTTGGGATGATTGGGTGCGCCATGAAGTTGGTAATCTTTATGATGCCACATCTGTTTGGCTCCAAGGAGGGCAGCAGGGCCTCACTACTTTTATTGAAGAGACAACGGCCCAAAGAAAGGCACAAGCCGCCCAAAAAACCAAAATCAAAAACTCCCCCGCCGTGCATCGCTTGCCCTCCAGTTTTTGGATAGACAGTGAAGTTGAAACGGCGGTTCAATTAATCGACTTAATTGATGCGTTAGAAAAGAGCCCAGCGCCGGGCAGCGCCAAAATTCGCCTTCTTGAGAATGGCTTGGTGGAAATTGTTTCATATTCCAGAGACCGGGCAGGATTATTTTCAGATATTGCAGGCATGATCGCGCAACTTGGCGGCTCAGTTCGCGCCGCATCCGCCTATCCTGTGCAAGGCGTTGGCGGCGGGTCAGATATGGCGTGCAACGTTTTTGTCTTCCAACCCACTCAAGGGGGCAATTTGATGTCCACCCAGAGCAACGGGGACGCTATTCACAGATTAGAACAACAATTCACTGACGCGGTTATTGGCCGCGCAACAATCGAGCCGAACCTCAATTTAAGGTTAGGCGATAAAAGAAAAGGGTTTACTGTTAAATCCCGCATACGGATCGATTTAGATGCTTCCCATGATTGCACCATCATCGAAGCAGAAGGACGAGACCGCCCCGGCTTGCTCTATCAATTGACCAAAGCTTTAAGTGAAATTGGCGTTTCCATTAACCGAGCCTCCATCGCCACATATGGAGAACGCGCTATAGATACTTTCTATTTGCAAGATTTACCCGCTCATAAAATCACCAATCCAAGACGCCTTGAGGGGATCGAAAATAAATTACTGTCAGTTTTGCAACGTCGATAAGTTAAATCGGTTTTTTATTTCTGATCACAGCATAATAGGTCCATAAAATATGGGCAGCCATGCCGCGATATGGCGCATAATGCTCTGCCTGCAAGTCAAAGTCTTTCATTAAAGGCTTTTCCTGCCCACTCGCCAAAGTCCAAGCTGCTAACAATGCCACATCCCCCTTTGGCCAGAGGTCCAATCGTCTTTCACAAAATAAAAGATAAATGGCGGCGCTCCATGGTCCAATACCTGTGATCTTTGTGAGATAGAGAACCGCCTCTTCATCGGTGAATGTCCTTAATTTTGAGAAATCCAGTTCACCAGACAGAACCGCTGTCGCTAATATACGTACATAGCGCACTTTGGGTCGCGACAAGCCAAGCCCGCGCAATGCGTCTTCCGATAAATCCAAAATAGCTTGAGGAGAAATTTCAGGGATTGCAGCTTCACATTTTGCCAAAATGCTTTGGGCGCTGGCGATGGAAACTTGCTGTTCAATAATGATACGAAACATGCCTTGATAATTACCAAGCCGTGTACGGATCATAGGGGCTTCAATGACATCTAATGCGTGGCGCAGAACATCATCTTGCGCGGCGAGCGCTTCACATGCCTCGCGGTCCCTTGGATGAAGATCGATCATCTTCATGCCCCAAAAGGCTTAATCATCATCTTTTCCTGTCCGGTGGCTCTTATAAGCGTCCATGATTTGTCGCCAGACATCATCATAATACTCATAGACATTATCCCATGCTTGTCCTGTGCCGAACCCATGTTGTTCAACCCGGATAAGGGTCCGGTTGGGGCCAACAGGGTCAAACCAAATTTGAACAAAGGTTTGTTGCTCGGCCACCGCCGCATATTGAACGGGCACATCCCAACTGGTGGCGATCATTTTATTGGCTTGTAACGACAAGATTTTGCCATTCGTCGGAAAATTATCCATTTCCTGAACGCGATATCGCAAGGTCAGGGAATAATCCCCGCCAGGACGAAGATTTATATCCGCTTCTTGGGTCAGGAAAGAATTGAGGCCTTTGGCCGTGGTCCAATCATTATAAGCGGTCGAGACAGGCACATCCACCAAAGTGAATTCACCCACAAAGCGCTTCATTTCATCCGCTTGTGCGAGCGCCAATTTTGGCAGCATCCCAATGATCAAAAAGACAGAAATTCCCCAACGCATATCGCTCTCCTCATTTCATCAAGGAGTATCGCCTAAAAAAGGCAATTTGTACAATATGGCGTTAAACCGTTAAATGTCGTCCGGGAAAGCAGCTTGCAAGGCTTTAAGCTGGCTCATCGCATCACTGTCTCGCTGCTTGGTGTTTTTGCCTGTGAATAAATCCGTATCGATCCGCGCGATTCTGGCATAAAGCTGGTCCGTCTCCCCGATCAAATTGATCAGCAATTCTGGCAAATCATCATCATTGCCAAAGCTCGGCTCATGAACAGGTTCCGGTGTGCCCAAACGATATTTCTCGTTCGATGCTTCTTCATAGCTCATTTCTTTGTCGCGCAATGCCCGCAAGACCAAAAGCCAGGAAGCAATTTGCATCAAACGAGTTGTGAGGCGCATTGAGGCCCCTGCATATGCCAGTGCGCCTTTGCGCGGCAATTGCTTTGCGGCGTCCCGGCCTTCTGTATCCAAATAAGTGGCAGTTTCTTCCACAAGCTCCATGCCCATAGCAAAAAGATTGGAAAATAATTTTGAGGCAACAAATCCGTGGGCACTAACCTCACTTTGCGTCAGTCCGTTTTCGGCTGATGTCTCGTTTAATGTAAATACACCCAATGCTTTTCCCTCCAGCGCGGCCAGCTTTCTCGTCTGGTCCTTATGATGGCAAGCAGACCGTTCAGGCGCAAGCCGCAAAGATCTGTTTATCCTTTGAACTCATAAGAGCAAGCGCTGTGCCAGCACTTTTTGCGGGTAGCCCTATAATTTTGTGCAACTGCAGGTCGGAATAATGCCCGTCTGCGGTTGTTCACCTGCGTGTATAATGGCCCGGAAGGCGCAAAACCGGTTAAGCACAAAATGGTTACTCGTCTCGACCTGCCCCCATCTGGGTCGCTTAGCTTTTGAATAAAGCTTCCGCCGCTGCATTGGCCCCCGCTTTTTGACCAAGGGCGCCTTCTGCGCGGGTGATTTCCTGTTTCAGCGCGGCGATCCGGTGTTCCAAATCACTGACTGATAAAATCGACAAATCTTGCTTTTTCATAGCATCCAGCAATCTTTCCCCGCGAGGGTCTGTGATGCCTGCGGTCAAAATGTCATCGCTCATTGAGCCTCTCCTCTTTCCGGCTATACTAAAAGACCTAGCACGAATAAGCAAAAAGCTTTGCCATTCCCCTCAAGAGAAGAAACAAATATGCCCTCTACCGCCAAGTCCCCTTTGCCAGATATGATTAACGCTGTTGAAATTACAGCGCCCGGGGGGCCGGATGCGTTAACCTTATGTACCCGGCCCATGCCACAACCGGGGCCCAACCAAGTCTTGATCAAAGTTGCTGCCGCTGGCGTCAATCGGCCTGATGTGTTGCAGCGCATGGGGCTCTATCCGCCGCAACCGGGGATCACGGATATTCCTGGCTTGGAGGTCGCCGGTGAAATTGTCGCCCTCGGAAAAGAAGCGCCTTTGCAGCTTGGCTCAAAAGTCTGCGCTTTGCTGCCAGGCGGGGGCTATGCCGATTATGCCATAGCAGACACACAAACGTGCCTGCCAATACCAGATGGCCTTTCCATGGTTGAGGCGGCCAGCCTGCCTGAAACCTTTTTTACGGTCTGGACCAATGTTTTTGAAGACGCCGCCTTGCAGCCCGAAGAGACCCTGCTTGTTCATGGCGGGACAAGCGGGATCGGTATGACCGCCTTGTCATTGGCCCTTGCCAAAGGCGCCAAAGTGATCGCGACCGCTGGAACAGACGAAAAATGCGATACCCTCAATAAAGCAGGTGCAACCGCATTCAATTATAAGACGCAAGACTGGGCCGCCGCGATTCAAAAAGCTGGCGGCGTGGATGTTGTGCTTGATATGGTTGGCGGTGATTATATGGCGAAAAACCTGACCTGCCTGAAGCCTCTTGGTCGGCATGTCTCAATCGCTTTTTTGCGCGGGTTCAATGCTGAAGTGAATATTCTGGAGATTATGCAAAAAAGGCTGCGCATTACAGGCTCCACCTTGCGCGCCCGATCTGTGGACCAAAAAGGCGAAATCGCTATGGCGCTATTCTCAGAAGTTTGGCCCTTATTGGCCGCTGGCAAGATCACCCCTGTGATAGATCGCACATTCCCTCTTAAAGCCGCAGCTGACGCTCATCGCCTTATGGAAGAAAGCACACATATCGGAAAAATCATCTTGGAAGTGTAACGTTTAAGGCAATACACTTGCTGGCAAAGATGCAACGCCCATAAACCAAATGATATAACCCCCTTCACCCACGCCAAAAAAAAGGTACACTTAAGACAGGACAAATATTAAGGGTATGGTTTAATGGCGCGCGATATAACAGCACGGTTTTCAGGGCCGAGTGGCAAAATCCTCAACATGCTTATCTTCCTCACCGTTGTGGGGGCAGTCGGTTTCTATATGTCACCGCTGTACAATTCGGAAAACACCCTGCTTCTGGACGCCTTTAATGCCAACCGGGCTTTGAATGGTCTCATATTATTGGTGCTGTTCCTCGGTGTTGTTTATAATTTACGCCAAGCCGCTGTTGTTGGCCCTGCGGCAGACTGGATCCGCAATTATGCCAGCCAGCGCGGCAAGAATTGGCGAGACCTGCCCCGCCCTCCTGGCTTGATTAGAGCGGTTAGCTCCATTCTCAGCCAATCAGACCGCAAAGGCGGCGTGATCAACCGGGCCTCGGCTTCTGCTATTCTTGATTCAGTGGGCACACGGGTCGATGAGGGGCGCGAATTTGCCAAATATATCGCAAACTTACTGGTTTTCCTTGGCCTTCTCGGTACGTTTTGGGGCCTTCTTGGCACGGTGAACGGTGTGGCTGATACGATTTCAAGCCTTGCCTCGAGTTCCGCTGGTGCAAGCACAGAAAATGCTGTGGCGCAATTAATCAACAATCTTGAAAAGCCTTTAGGCGGCATGGGCACAGCCTTTTCGTCCTCCCTCTTTGGTCTTGGCGGTTCTTTAATCGTTGGATATCTCGATATTCAGGCAGGGCAAACCCAAAACCGTTTTTATTCAGATTTGGAAGATTGGTTATCCAGCGTCACGCAAGTGGGCGGTGTGCCCGGCGGTGAAGCTGCTACTTCTTTTTCTGGCGGCGACGATGTGCTTGGCTCTTTGCACTCTATTGAATTGGCGTTGAACAAATTGGCGGCAGCGCAGAACACAGGGCAGCAACGCGCCGCAGAAGCGGTTCGCGAAGAAATTCGCCAACTCGGCCATACCCTCACGGGGAGTCGGCCCCAAGTGAAACGCACTACCCCAAGAAAAGGCAGCTAGACCATGGCGCGGCGTCGCTCCCGAGTAGATGATAGCTCGATCTGGCCCGGCTTTGTTGATGGCCTGTCAACATTGCTATTGGTGATGATGTTTGTGCTGTCGATTTTTGTCGTGGCTCAGTTTTATCTCGGCAAAGAACTTGAATCGAAGAATACAGAATTGGCGAGCTTGCAATCGCAATTGGCCAGTTTAGCCGAACAACTCTCTCTCGCAGAAACAGATAAAGAAGCTTTGCAAAGCCAGCTCTCGGTTCTCCAAGCGTCAATTGAAGAAAAGCAAAAAGAGCTGGATATTGCCCTTGCAGCCGCCGCCACAGCAGCAGCAGCGATTGCGGGCTCTGCAGCTGAGCTAGAAGAAGAAAAGGCCCTCACAGAGGCCCAAAAATCTGAGATTGCAACATTGAACGCGCAACTCAACCAATTGCGCCAGCAACTTGCGTCAATTCAGGAAGCCTTGGAAGCAGCAGAAGCAAAAGACAAAGAACAACAAGCGCAAATCGAAAATCTTTCTTCTCGCTTGAACGCGGCTCTTGCCAGAAAAGTGCAGGAATTATCCGAAGTCCGCTCCCGGTTCTTTGAAAAGATGCGCGAAGTTATGGCTGGTAGAGATGGGTTCCGCGTTGTGGGCGATCGCTTCGTCTATGATGGAGATGTTCTCTTTGGCTCCTGCTCTGCGGACTTACCCGATAGTGGTAAAGCGGAGTTGAAAAAGCTGGCGGATGTCTTGCTCGAAGTCAGTAAAGTGATTGAGAAAAATGATGCTTGGATTTTGCGGGTGGATGGACATGCGGACCAGTCCCGTCTTGGACAAAGCTGTCTTGCCAAGTTTGATGACAATCTCGACCTTTCTGCAGAGCGGGCCATGTCTGTTGTGCGGTATCTGATTGAAGTCGGCGTGCCGCGCGAACGCCTTGTCGCAACCGGCTGGGGCTCAACACGCCCTCTCGTCCGGGGAAGCTCTGCTGCTGCTTTGGCACAGAATCGTCGTATCGAATTTAAACTGGATGATAGCTAGGACTTCAACCATGAAAAAATTACTCCTTCTCCTCACGACTTGTAGCCTGATCTCAGCCTGTGCGAGCTTACCAACGGCAAGCGGGGGCAATAGTTTTGGCGATAAGGTCGGCGCGATTTCGGCTGAATGGAAAAAGGGCGAAGCAGAAATGCGCCGGGGCGAGAGCTTAATCGCCTCTGGCACCAAAATGCGCGACAAAGGCGAAGATCAATCACGCAAAGGCGCCGAGCAAGCCGCCAGCGCCCGCAGCGCATTGGCCACCGCCACAAAAACATATGCCGATGCATTGGCTGGCGGCGCGAGCGATAGTGAGATTGAAACCCTTTCTCGCGCAGTGAAAAATGCTGAGAAAGAGTTGAATACGGCCCGGCGCTTAAAAGACTCCGGCACCCAAAATATTGAAGGCGGCAAAAAGCGGATTGCCGAAGGCAAGACACTGATCAATCGCGGCAAAGCCCGTATGCGCGAAGCAGAAGCGGCTTATGAAGGCAATATTGAGAGCAGCCAGCCAGATATTTCCGATGACGAGCCCACAAAATTTAAAACCCCCGGCGGGATCTAAATAAGCGAAAGGCTCATTTAAGTTTTACGCTTCAAGGAAAAAGCCAAATATACGCCCAACAAAGCTGCCGCCAATCCAAACCATGTCAGCGCATATTCCATGTGTCGATTGCTGAACTTCAGTTGCGTCGTTCCCCCTTGAGGGCCAGCACCAAGCGCCGTTTGTGGATCATCTGAAAGCACCATTGTTGTTTCAGCATCAATCATCAGCAAAGGCAGCACGGTCAAATTCGCCGCTTCCGCAAAGAGTTGCGGGTCACGAATATACCATTGGTTTTTTTCAATGTTGTTGGGCGGTTGAACCATATTTGCAAAAAATGGCACTTTGGCTTTGGTGCGTAAAAGCCCTGTGACTTTGACTTGCCCTTCAACTTGCGCCGCTTGCCGCGTGCTTGGCTCTTTCAACCCCTCGGGCACGAAACCGCGATTTATATAGACAATGTAATCTGCTTCGGCGCTTTCAAGAGGCGTGAAAATGTACCATCCAGCTTTGCCATCCAATGTGCCAAAAACATGCGATTCTTTTTCATGCATGAACCGGCCAGTAATATGCACGGGCATATATTCTCGACCTAAAATATCTTTGGCTTCCGTCATAACAACACGGAAAGATTGCGGCGGCATTTGTGTTCGCGTTTCTATTTTAGCGATCAAATCTTCTTTCCACGCCAATCTCTGTAATTGCCAAGTCCCCAACCCAATCAGAATTGAAATACCGATAAGCGCAAAGAGTGTGAGTATGGGATTGACCTTAAAACGCATTACATTTCTCCGCTTTCCTCGTCCGTTAATCGACCCTCAGCCGCTTTATTGGCATATTGCAGGGCGATCAACGTTGCTTTTAAAGGGCGCAGCAAAGCGAATGTGCCCCCAATGGCAAAAAGCATGCTCACCCCCAAAGAGACCCATGCCGGTGCTTGCACCAAAAATTGCAGGGTTGCGAGAATGAGAATAGCTAAAAAGCCGATGATGAAAATCACAAAAACGGCAGGACCATCGCCAGCATCTGCTTTCGCGTAATCTAATTGGCAGGCTGAACATTGGTCAGCCAAGCCAAGATAGGTGTTGAAAAGATCTCCCTGCCCACATCGGGGGCACCTACAGGCCAATCCCACTTGAAAAGGTGAGAGAGGCGGGAAATATCTCATCCGCCTAGCTCAATAGCCCTTGATTACCCAACACATAAATCGCGGCAAAGAGGAACAACCAAACCACGTCCACAAAGTGCCAATACCAAGCGGCGCATTCAAAACCGAAATGACGCTCTGGTGTGAAGTGTTTTTTATATGCACGGAACAGACAGACGATTAGGAACAAGGTGCCAATGATCACATGCAGACCGTGAAACCCTGTCGCCATGAAAAAGGAAGAACCGTAAATAGATGATCCAAAATCAAACAAGCCGAGCACAAAAATTTCCTGATACTCAACGAATTGAAGGAAAGAGAAGACGACACCCAAAATGATTGTCACCCACAAACCTTGGATTAAGCCGCGCTGATCATTAATCGTGAGCGCATAGTGAGCCCAAGTGATCGTCGTGCCGGATAGGAGCAAGATAAGAGTGTTGATCAACGGCAATTGCCACGCGCTCAGGGGCACAACACCGACCGGGGGCCAAGCATCGCCTGTGGCGTGAAATCTGTCATTATTTTGCAAATAAGCAGGCAATCCTTCGAGATCGAGCATCTGTGTGCCATCGGCCAGGATAATGGCATCTGCCGCGCCCGGAAATAAAGCTGCTCCAAAAAATGCCCAGAACCATGCCGCAAAGAACATGACTTCTGACGCCAGGAACAAGACCATACCATAACGCAATCCAAGACGGATCACTGGAGATGTATTCTCACCTGAAAGGCTTTCCTTCGTGACATCACGCCACCAGCAAAACATCGTGAATAAAACCCCGGCAAAGCCGATTAGAAAAACGCTGGGACCAGAAATACCGAAAAGCGACGCGCCGCCATCGCCGCGCGTTGAAAAACGCCATGCAACGGCACCCAACATCATGATCATTGCCGAGACAGAGCCGACTAAGGGCCATGGGCTTGGATTTACAAGGTGATAATCGTGTTTTACTGCGCCAGCCATTGGAAGTTCCCGAGCTAAAAAGTCATAATTACGAGCCTCTGTACCCTGCCCGCGCGTGAATTTCAAATGCTCAAATGCCGCGATGTGGATATTTTTAGAGCTTGAAAGCCAATGGCAGGTCAAAGGTTATGTGCGTTATAATTACCACAAACTCATCAGGAAGCAGCTGAACGCCCCACGCGATTCGCTAGACCTGTTTTTCTGTGGTAGTATTATCGCAAATAAGATGTTTTCATCTAATTATTGCTCAGCAGGGGGGCGATACTCTTGCGTGAACCTTTGGGCCTATCCTTGAGGTTCGCGCCAGAGTGACTTCCCAAAAGTCTATTCTGCAAGCGCCGCCAATTTCTCGGCTTCAGCCTTATCATTCCGATAAAATGTATAGGAAATGGTCACTGTGGTGACATCATCCAGAGATTTATCGTGCACCATTTCGGGATCGATGAAGAATGTCATCGGCATATCAACCTTTTGGCCCGGCTCAAGCAATTGCTCTGTGAAACAGAAACAGGCAATCTTGCGAAAATATTCCCCGACCTTGGCAGGCTGCACATTATAGGTCGCGCTGCCAATAATGGGCTGATCGCTCAAATTCTCAGATGTGTAATAGGCAAGCCCTGTTTCGCCCAAATGCAGCTCTTGGGAAACTTGGCCGGGCTTGAAATCCCAAGGCAAATCTTTTGCTGTTGTTGCATCAAAGCGGATCGTGATTTTACGATCCAGCACCGTGCCCGGCGCAAAATCAGCTCGCTTTGTCGTCCCGTCAAACCCTGTAATCTGACAGAAAATCTTATAAAGCGGCACAGAGGCAAAGGACAAAGCGAGCATTGCTGCAACGACACAGACCACTTTAACCGCCGTGTTGCGGTTTTTATTGAGAACGTCTTCTGACGCTTTCTGCGTGTCCATTATCCAAATTCCTGCTTATTTGCTTTGTTCCGCCAAATAGGGCGGTGGTTGCATTTCATTGATGATGTTGGTTTTCGAATTGGTCACTAATCTCGACATGGAAATGAAATACACCATCAAAATAAAGGCAACAACCATGGCCGCAATAGCGAGATTGCGCTTTTTTCTTTGCTTCAGCTCTTCGCCAGTCGGGGCATAAAATCCCCCCTCAGGCAATGCTTCCCGGCCAAGGTCTAGCCCGCCCGGTTGAGCGTCAGAGGGAACAGTTTTTGTCGGTGTATCAGGCATGTAACCCCGCCATATGCTCAAACATCAGTGCTGCAAATATAAGGAATAAATACAGGATCGAAAAGCCGAAGAGACGCTTTGCCGCACGGTCTGTGTCCTCTCCTGATGAAGCTTTTTGCAGCTTATGCGCATCAAGGACAAATTTTGCTCCTAGGACAGCTGCGACAAGACCATAGGGCCAGCGGCCCAGCCCGGTTAAAACAGGCAGAAGACCTATTGCGGCCAGCACAATGGCATAGATCATAATCTGATTTTTGGTGGATTTTTCCCCCGCCACATTCGGCATCATCGGGATACCTACTTTTTCATAATCCCCGGCTTTATATAACGCCAACGCCCAAAAATGAGGCGGTGTCCAAAGGAAGATAATGGCAAACAAAATCCATGCATCAAGCGGCGCAGACCCTGTGACAGCGGCCCAGCCCACAACAGGCGGCAAGGCCCCAGCGGCGCCGCCAATCACAATATTTTGCGGCGTCGCGCGCTTCAAAAACATTGAATAAATCACGGCATAGAAGAAGATCGTAAAAGCGAGTAATGCCCCTGCCAGATAGTTCGCGGCCAAGATCAGCGTCACCACTGAAAAAGCCGAAAGAGCCAAGCCAAACCCAAGCGCGCCATCTCTGGTCACTAAACCTGCAGGGATGGGGCGATTTTTTGTCCGCTCCATGACCGCATCAATATCCGCGTCATACCACATATTTAGCGCGCCAGAGGCCCCTGCCCCCACCGCGATTGCAAGCAAGGAAATGAGCGCTAATGGCCAATTCGTCACTGGCCCGGGCGCAACGACAATACCAACGAAAGCTGTAAAAATCACAAGGGACATGACCCTTGGCTTCAAAAGCGCAAAATAGTCGCCGGGGGCTGCGGATGTGAGCAGCGAAGGGGATTTTGTGGTTTCTGACATGGTGCTGAAATAGGCCGAAAGAGAGCCGCTGGCAAGCTATTCAGTCGGCCGACCATCATCTAGTAGATTGGCGTCTGAATTTTCAGCGTTTTCGGCATTTTCCTGCATGACTTTTTCTTCCAAATGCTCATCGGGCGCAACATCCATGTCTTCTGCGGAAAGCGGCTTGGGAGGTCTCGTCGCTTGCGGGGTTTCTTTTGGCGCAGCAGGCACCGTGGAAGAGAGCGTGGCCGGCAGTTGATTGAGCCTTAATCGATAAATGGGTTCTGGCAAGGTAAAGCCTGATGCTTCAAGCGCTTCTTTGGCCGCGCGAATAGCGAGACTTCGCGCCTTTCCAAAATCCGTCTCAGATTGATCAACCCAAGCGCCGAACCAAATCACAATATTGCTGTCCCCAACTTGTTGAATTTTGGAGCTTGCTTCTGGTTTTTCCAAAATAAACGGTAATTCTTTGATGGCATCGAGCCCGGTTTTCATGGCCTCAAGCGGATCATCATCAGCGTCGACGCCCAATTCAAAATCAAAACGCCGTTCAGGATTGCGCGTATAATTCAGGATGACCGCTTTAAAAACATCCGCATTTGGAATGCGCAAATGGTTGCCATCTGTGGTCATCAATATGGTGGCACGAGATGTGAGGCGCGCAACGACGCCCACCCGCCCATCAATATCCACCAAGTCACCCGATCGGAACGGTTGGCGCAGGCTAAGCATGATCGAAGATATGTAGTTTTCCAGCGTATCTCGCACCGCAAAACTTATCGCGATCCCTAGAACACCCGCGCCCCCCAAAATCGTCCCCATCAAGGCCGTTGCGCCTAGCAAGCTCAAAGACAGGACTATGGCCAACAAAATAAAAATAACCCGAACCGCTTGAGACATGAGTTCCGCAAGGAAAGGGTTGGGGGCAATCTTTTGCCAAAAGGCTGTCCATTTCGCAAAGAGATGCCCGACCCACGCAATGGCTGCAAAGACAAAAAGGGCAAGCCCCAAAAGCGGCAAAGCTCGCTTTGCTTTGCTCATCAATTCTTGAAAATTATCAATCACAGGCGTGACATTGCCTTCAATGTCGAGGACGCGCTCAATCTTATCTTCAACGGTCACGACACCTTCTGTTCGAATGGCGAGGTCTATTGCTCTAACCGCTTGCGCATCGTTCGAGACCTCCCCTCGTAACGTCACAACCCCTTCGGCCACCCGCACTTGAACCTCTGATAGATCATCGATCTGGGCAAAAATGCTTTCCAGTCTCGTCTGAACTTTCTGATCCGTTGGTTTGACGTCCGTCGCTTCAATGAGGGGTTCAGGGTCTTGAACCCTTTCTTGCGCATGCCCTTCACTTGGCATCAAAACAGCCAAGGCGCAGATAAAGGCCATAAGAAAACGACGAAAAGAAAAGCGCATATTGGTCCTGAATTTTCCCTTAGATAGGTAACGCGATCCAGATAGATCTTGTTCCCTCCTTATCCTCTGTTTCGCGACACAAAAAACCCCCAGAAATATCCGGGGGTTTTTCAACTCTCAAAATAGGAAACCCTATTTCATTTTTGGCAGTTCGTTGAACTGGTGGAATGGTGGTGGGCTTGGCAAGGTCCACTCTAAGGTTGTTGCACCTTCGCCCCATGGGTTACCCCAGCCATTTTCCGTGACGGTTGCTTTACGACGACGCAAGAAGGCATCAGCCATCGCAATCAAGAAGATGGCCATCGCTACCAATGTAATCGCATAGCCCCAAGTGGAAACTTGGTTCCAAAGCGCGAAGGCATCAGGATAATCAATATAACGACGCGGCATACCTTGAAGACCCAAGAAATGTTGCGGGAAGAAAATCACATTTACCCCGATAAACATCACCCAGAAATGGAGCGCGCCCCAGAATTCTGAATATTTGATGCCGAACATTTTTTCGAACCAGTAATACCAGCCCGCGAAAATCGCGAAGACGGCCCCAAGGGACAACACATAGTGGAAGTGCGCCACCACATAATAGGTATCATGAAGAACATGGTCGATACCCGCATTGGCAAGCACAACCCCCGTCACACCGCCAACGGTGAACAGGAAGATAAAGCCAACGGCCCAAAGCATCGGTGTCTTGAACTCAATAGAGCCACCCCACATGGTCGCGATCCAGGAGAAAATTTTCACCCCTGTTGGCACCGCAATGACCATGGTCGCCGCCACAAAATAAGCTTTCATATCAACGGAGAGACCCACCGTATACATATGGTGCGCCCACACGATGAACCCGACAAAGCCAATCGCCACCATCGCATAGGCCATGCCGAGATACCCAAAGATTGGTTTCTTGGAGAATGTCGAAACGATATGAGAGATGATCCCAAAGCCGGGCAAGATCAAAATATACACTTCAGGGTGACCAAAGAACCAGAATAAGTGCTGATACAAGATCGGGTCGCCACCTTCAGCTGGGTTAAAGAAAGACGTTGAGAACATCCGATCTGTCAGCAGCATCGTGATCGCGCCCGCGAGCACTGGCAATGACAAGACGAGCAAGAAAGCTGTAATCAATACGGACCAGGCAAAAAGTGGCATTTTGTGCAATGTCATGCCCGGTGCACGCATGTTGAAAATCGTGGTGATGAAGTTAATCGCCCCAAGAATGGAGGACGCCCCCGCCAAGTGCAGCGAGACAATCAGCAAATCCATCGCTGGACCGGGAGAGCCGCTGACCGACATAGGTGGATACATAACCCATCCCCCGCCAAAGCCCAATTGATCACCATAGCCCGGCGCAAACATAGAGAGCGTCAACAAAGCCGCAGACGCGCCATAGAGCCAAAACGAAATATTGTTCATACGCGGAAAAGCCATATCAGGCGCGCCAATCATAATCGGGACAAACCAGTTACCGAAACCGCCAATCAAGGCTGGCATCACCATGAAGAAAATCATGATCAGGCCGTGATACGTAATCAAAACATTGTAGAAGTTTTTCGCCGCATCAAGCTGCGCCGCTACGGGCAAAGATTGATCCGTAAACCCGGTTAGGAAAGTGACCCCTGGGTTCATAAGTTCTGCGCGCATCAACCCAGACATTGCCCCGCCAATGACCCCTGCGAGAATCGCAAAGATCAAATAAAGCGTGCCGATATCTTTATGGTTGGTAGACCAGAACCACCGCTTAAAGAAAGGCGGTGTATGCTCTTCATGAGACGCGTCGCCATGGGCAATATCTGAGGAATATGTAGCAGTTTGATGGTCAGCCATATCAGGTGAGCCTTCTCTTCAACGGTTTAAATTATTCGGCAGCGGCGAGACGGGTCTCATCGCTAAATAGGGGATCCATGCCAGCTAAATCGCGCTGGCTGTCCACCCAAGTTTCAAATTCTGCGCGCGGCACAACTTTCAAAGCAATCGGCATGTAAGCATGATCTTTACCGCAGATTTCTGAGCATTGGCCATAATACATACCGGCTTTAGGCGCTTTAAACCAAGTCTCATTCAAGCGACCCGGAACGGCATCAATTTTCACCGCAAAAGCCGGCATGGCCCAAGAATGAATCACGTCTGTTGCCGTTGTGATGACGCGAACGACCTCACCTTCAGGCAAAACGATGTTTTCTGTCGCCGCGAGCAACCATGGTTGGCCAGATGCTTTTGCTTCGGCCTCTGGCAAAATATTCGCGCTAAACTCAAAGTCCCCAAAATCAGGATAGCTGTAATCCCAGCCCCACTGACGCCCCACCGCTTTAATCGTGATGGTCGGTGCCGTGATGATTTCGCTTCGGTCTTCACCGAAAAGTCCGAGGAAAGGTTCTACCCCTGCCCGGCTGCGCCCACCAACAATGCGAATCCGAGAGCCCGCTGCAGGTGCTTCAGTTAAAGAGACCACAACCGTTTCTTCGCCAAGCCCTGATAATGTGTACGCAGATTCGTCTAATTCAACCACCTTGTTGTTCGCGCCAATGGCGAAAACCTCAACATGACCTTTGCGCTTAATCTGACGGCCTTCGTTAAAATCATTAGCAAAGGCATAATCCGTGCCTTGCGCCGCATAGATCCGTGCTTTGCCATCTGGAATTACGTCTTCTTTATAGAGACGGTCGAAGGAGAACAAAGAAATATACAAGAGGATCAGAATTGGAATGCCCGTCCAAAGAACTTCGATCAGCGTGTTATGACTGAATTGCTGCGGAACCGGGTTCGACTTTTTATTATATCGTATGACAATCCAGATCAGCAAAGCCAGCACGAACAGAGAGATGAACGTGATGACCGGCATCAAGACCACATTGTGGAAATAATGAACTTCTTCGGCAATAGGAGTAGCAGCCCCCTGAAATCCGATGCCATCAGGTGTCGGTTGCTGAGCAGCAGCGCTTCCTAAAAAAGCGGCTAATCCAGCCCCCGCTGCGATTGTTTTGGAGAAAGTCGACTTAATCATGCTCGTTCCATACATTGCTTGACCACCATATAGACGGGTGGGTTGAATTTGGCACTGCTTATGCGCCGGAAAAAACGTCGCATCAAGAGGGCAGATCGTCCAGATGCTGCCTTTTTTCGAAGGTTTTTTATTAACACGGGCGGGACAAGCAAGACCTTTAGAGCGGTGCTAGCCTTATTCCCCTCAAAATGTCACCTATTTTCACCCCAGCTTCCTGGTTTCAGGTTTCAAATCAACAATTCCAAAAGCGGTATAGATTTTTAACGCTGTCGCCTTCATATAAGGAACAGACAAAGGAGCTTATATGTCAGACCTTTCATCAAACAGTCTTTTTTTCGATCGCACAGACCTAGATCGAGATCGCACGCAATCGTTGGTCGATGATGCGCTGAAAGATGCAGATGACGGGGAGCTTTATCTTGAATATGCTCAGTCTGAAGCTTTCTCATTTGATGATAATCGTTTGAAATCCGCTTCTTATGATGTGAGCCAAGGCTTTGGCCTTCGCGCTGTGCTCGGCGAGACCACAGGCTATGCCCACACATCAGAGTTTTCTGAAGAAGCTTTAAAACGGGCCAGTTCTTCTGTTCAAGCGGTGAAAACAGGGAAAGCTGGCAGTATTGGCGAAGGGCCAGCGCGCACGAATAAGTCCCTCTATCCAGATACAAACCCTCTGGAAGAAGTGCCCTTTGAAGCCAAGACAAAGCTTCTTGAAGACATTAATGAATATGCTCGCGGCTTGGATGATAAAGTGCGGCAAGTCTCTTGTTCCTTGTCCGGCGAGTGGGTCTCAGTAGAGATCATGCGCGCAGGCGGGCAGATTGTGCGCGATGTTCGCCCTCTTGTGAGGCTAAATGTTTCCGTCACAGCGGGCAAAGGCGATCGCCAAGAATCCGGCTCTGCGGGATATGGCGGCCGCGAAGGCTATGCGAAATTTATCGATCCAACCAACTGGCAAGGTCAAGTGGACGAAGCATTGCGCCAAGCTTTGGTGAACCTAGAAGCGGAAGAAGCGCCTGCTGGCGAAATGGAAGTCGTGCTCGGCTCCGGCTGGACAGGTGTTTTGCTGCATGAAGCTGTGGGCCACGGATTAGAGGGTGATTTCAATCGCAAAGGTACATCGGCATTTGCCGGGCGAATTGGGGAGCAAGTTGCGTCAAAAGGCGTCACTGTTGTGGATGATGGTACGCTTGAAGGTCGCCGCGGGTCACTCTCGGTTGATGATGAAGGTACGCCAACATCCAGAACCGTATTGATCGAGGACGGTATTCTCAAAGGCTATATGCAAGACCGCATGAATGCCCGCCTCATGGGGATGGCTTATACAGGCAATGGACGCCGCGAAAGCTTCGCTTATCAACCCATGCCCCGCATGACCAACACTTTCATGTTGAACGGCCAGCACACCCAAGAAGAAATTATTGCCAATACGAAAGACGGCATTTTCGCGGTGAACTTCTCCGGCGGCCAAGTGGACATTACGTCGGGTAAATTTGTGTTCAATTGCACGGAAGCTTACCGCGTCCAAAATGGTGTGATTGGCGCACCGTTGAAAAACGTGGCTCTCATCGGCTCTGGCCCAACAGTCATGAGCAACATTTCCATGATCGGCAATGATATGGCGCTAGACCCCGGCATCGGCGTTTGCGGCAAAGCAGGCCAAGGTGTGCCTGTTGGGGTTGGTCAACCAAGCTTGAAAATTGATCGGCTAACTGTAGGCGGCGCGGGGGCCTAGGCCTCGCCCTAGCCTACATGGCAGCCTTTGTTTTTAAGAAAAGCAGGCTTATTCTGTTAGAGTAAAATCTGAAAACAGCATTTCGAAATCATCATCGACTTGCGAAAAGCCCTTTTTGCCTTTTGCGCGATAGATAAATTTTGTCATAAGGGGCGGGGCATTTTTAATCTTGCGATCAAAAATCTGGACAAATTCAAATTCCTGAAACTCTGTAAACGCATTAAATTTCATTGGTTTGTTCAGGCGAATTTTAAAAAGCGACATGATATTATCTGCCTTGTCAATCGCCACCACAGCAAGAGCATCCTCCCGATTTTCAATAACGTTTTCAGGAAGACTATCCGGCGAAATCGCATAAAGCGTTCGCGCTTCTTCTTCAGCAAATACAGAAACATCTCCCAGAGAATCGCGATAATCAGCATACACCAGACCACCGGGCGCAGATTCAAATTTGCAATATTTTTTATAAAACTTAAGCGCCTCTTTAGACAAATTTTGACGCGCCCCTTGTTGAACAGTCCATTTTTTGGTTTGAGCATCGAAGCGTTCAAGCAACACTGTTTTTCCGGATTCTTTGAACTCAAGGGTAAAAGAGACGCGAAGTTTTGAATTGGCCTCTGCTTCCAGCAGCGCCCGATCAACCGGCTCAGGCAACGCCCAAGCGGAGTGTGTTATACCAAAAACCAGAAATGCAGATAATAAGATGACGCGATAGTTCATGAAAACATTCTAGCTCATCTCATCGGTCTAGTTCAACTGGCCTCCCCGAATTGTGATTTCTGGGCTTCTCTAGCCTCTTGCTTTTCCGCCCGTAATTTTTCCGCTGCAGCATCTTTTAAATCCTGAACGACGGTGTCATAGGCATTGTTTAATCTCTGCGTGACGCGGCGCGCTTCATAAATAATTTCTTCTTCTAAATCCAAGGATTCCAATCGGTCAGGGTGACACGCCTTTACGCGCTTCATCCATGCTTCGCGCACTTCTTGAAAACTCGCGCCGCGCTGCACCCGCAAAATCGCATATGGATCGGTTACGGCTTTGGGGGGCTCTGCGACGGCGCGCGCCATCGCAATGGTTGATTTCGCGATATTGAAGACAACACCATCAACACTTTCGACGGGTAGGAACCCACGAGTATCATTCAGCGCATCGGCCAGACGTTGCCCTTGCGCGAGAAAAATTTCACCGATCATGATTTTGCCAGCGACAGTCTCAATTTCTACCATGGTTTTTTGCTTGGCTTGTTGCATATGGCTTCGATCAAACATGATATATCCTTTTAAAGTGCAATGATCATCATTAATGCAACTTCCATGCCGCTTTCTGATGTGTGGAAGGAGAGATTGAACCGCGGCTCGATTTATGGCTAAGCTATGAAAATGACTACCTTTTCCCCTTTTGTGACCCGGTTTGCCCCGTCGCCCACCGGCTATCTCCATGCAGGACATGGATTTGCCGCTTTGCAGGCATGGCAAGCGGCGCAAGAAGCAGAAGGCTCTTTTTTGCTACGGATCGAGAACATAGACACCACACGGTGCAGATTACCGTTTGAAAGAGCTATTTATGAAGACCTCACATGGTTAGGGATAGAATGGCCACATCCCGTGCGCCGACAAGATGAGCATTTTGATGAGTATCAACAAGCGTTAGCAGATTTGGCCAAACATCATCTTATATATAAGTGCTTTCGGACTCGAAAGGAAATTTCCGATGCGGTCTTAACTGCGCCGCATGATTTTGGCCCCGATGGACCAGTCTTTACTGGCAGCGCTCTGCCCGCCTCAGAAGAGCAAGCGCGAATTGACGCCAAACACCCTTATGCGTGGCGACTTTCCATGGCTAAATGCCAAGAATATCTTGGCGATAAATGGGATAATCTTTTTTTTACAGAAGAGGGCATCGGACCAGACGGGCAGCAGGGGCAGATCAAGGCAACGCCCGCGATTTTTGGCGATGTTATCGTGGCGCGTAAAGATATTGGCGCCAGCTACCATCTCTCCGTGACCCATGACGACGCGCTTCAACAGGTGACGCATATCATACGCGGACAGGATTTATTTTTTGCCACGCATGTCCATTGCCTTTTGCAAGCCTTGATGGGATGGCCGACCCCCATTTATCGACATCACAAGCTGATCGAAGATATGAGCGGCCTCCGGCTCGCCAAGCGGCGCAACTCGCCCAGCCTCAAAGATATGCGCGAAAACGGGATGAGCAGAGAGGCTTTCTTAACCTCTCTTGACGTAAACTTAATGCGCTGAAGATATCCATCTTTCTGCACATCTTGACCTCTCCAGCCAACATCAGTCATGAAGTTGTAAAAGATGTCTTCCTCAAGGATAGCCCGACATGAATCGCCCCGCTTTTATGCCCTCTCTCGCCCTGCTCACTTTGATGATGCCTACGGCCATCGCAAACGACACGCCTCAATTGAAAGATATTCGGCTTGGAGCAGAGAACGGCATGACGCGATTAGAAATTGTGTGTGCAAAAACCTGCCGCGCCATGAAAAGCCGGGACGGCAACTTCATTTTAGAAGGTGTTTCTGGGGGGATGGTCAAAGATGTTTCCGGGTCCAGAACATTGCTGGGGACAATCGCCTTATCGCCGCACCCAATAGGGGCTATTTTAAAGGTGGAAGCGACGGCTCCCATAACGACTATTGCTGTTCAAAATTGCGGCGCAACGTCTATTTGCTTTGATTATATTGGTCATAGCCGCCCTTATGATCCGTCGCATTCAACCATGGCGTCTTTGCCAGAGACGAAGACTGTCCCAAAGCCATATGGTCAAACACCTTATAATGCAAAGGGCATTACGGAAGCGGAACAATCTCCCGTCGTCTTGAAAACCACTGAACTCGCGGACCAGCGCATCAGCGCAGTCAACGAGGCCCAGATCAAGCAACCAGACCATATTGAGGTTATTCCGAACCCCTCTCCAAAGCCGCGCCGGGAAATGCCAGCACCGCCAGTTGTGGCAAAAGTGAGCATCCCAATGCCACCACCTCTAGAAAAGCCTATTGAGGCCCCCAAAGAGCTAGAGTTGCAAAATCTTATTCAAGGCCCCTCTTCGCAAGAGCAGTTTCAACCAACTGATTGGAACAACGCCCTGAGCGCAAAGCTCCAATCTTTAGCCTCAACCGAAATAACCCCCGAAGGCTGCTCCAAAGCAGAACAATTGCTGCAATCAAATGCTGATAATTTAAATTTGTTCGCCTACACAGCCTATTGCGCCGCGATCATTGGCAAGAAAGCCGAAGCCAATGCGAGATTAACACGGATGCAACAAGTGAATCCTGACAATCAAAAAATTGCGCAAGCTTTGATATTTATCAATGAAAAGCCAAAGTTACGCGGTTTGCGCCTTGGCGGAGACACCGCTAAAAAGAAAAAAACTGGACTTCGATAAGGCGACGCGAACAAAGCTTTCTTTCAGCCCCTTTTTGCCTTAGAGGAAGGGGGAAATTAGTGGCCGGGTGACCTCATGATCTTAGCAGAAATGACCGATAAGCAACGCAAATCCTTTCAAGGATTAATTTTGACGCTGCAAGATTACTGGGCGCGGCAAGGATGTGTCGTTTTGCAGCCTTATGACCTTGAAGTGGGCGCTGGAACGTTCCATCCAGCCACAACATTACGGTCCCTTGGCGAGAAACCTTGGAAAGCGGCTTACGTTCAGCCCTGCCGCCGGCCCACAGATGGACGTTATGGTGCCAATCCCAACAGATTTCAGCATTATTACCAATTTCAAGTGGTCCTGAAGCCTAGCCCTGACAATATTCAAGAACTCTATCTTGGCTCCCTTGATGCGATCGGCGTGGACCGTACGGTCCATGACATTCGTTTTGTTGAGGATGATTGGGAAAGCCCAACGCTTGGCGCTTGGGGCCTTGGTTGGGAAGTTTGGTGCGATGGCATGGAAGTCACGCAATTCACCTATTTCCAGCAAGTTGGGGGTTTTGATTGCAAACCAGTCACCGGCGAAATCACTTATGGCCTTGAACGCCTCGCTATGTATGTGCAGGGCGTGGATAATGGTTTCGATTTAGACTTCAACGGCGCAGAAGGCGAAGACGCCGTTTCCTATGGCGACGTTTTCCACCAGCAAGAGGTTGAATTTTCTCAATTTAATTTCGATTTGGCGGATACGGACGTCCTGTTAGACCAATTCAAAGAGGCAGAAGCTGCCTGTCATGCAATTATTCAACAAGGCAAAGATCAAAGCAAACCTCTGCCATTACCTGCTTATGACCAATGCATCAAAGCCTCCCATTTGTTCAACTTGCTTGACGCGCGCGGTGTTATTTCGGTGACGGAACGACAGTCATATATATTACGTGTACGCACACTTTCTAAAGCGTGTTGCGAGGCGTGGCTCGAAAGCCCTCAAGGGCGCAGCGAAGGGGCAGGCATCGTGGATTTTGACGCGGCTTAGTCAGCGCCCGAGGTCCAGCCCGACGACGGAATGAAAGCCGAAATCCGCACTTTCAAGGCTCACCTTATGCTGACCTGATTGCAACGTCACTGTTTGGTGATCCCGCTGGACCAGCAAGCCCAAAATCATCGAAATTTTGCCGGGATTTGCTTGGTTTGGGACCGCCACTGCCTCCTCCCCTTCTTTCGGGACACGCTGGGGATGACACCAGATCAATTCGCCAGCTTTAAATCTGGGGGCCATGCGATCATCAGGCAGGTAAAATCCATAAATATGAGGGGCATTGATGAACCCATGAGGCGGGGCGCGTTGATCCACGAGCTCTAAAGAATCCACTTCCAAATATAAATGATCCTCAGCTACACATTGATACACTGGTGCATTTGCTTCTTCAGCGATCGGCGTGTCTGTCTTGGGCGTTGCTTTTGGCATGCCCGTTGGGCCATACCACTCGGCATCATTTTCTGCGACACCGCCAAATTCCAACCAGACGGGCGATACTTCCAGTTCTTTTGCAAGTAATTGAATCGTATGACGACGGGGCGCGTTCTCTCCTAATTCCCATCGAGCAACAGATTGTTGTTGCGCATTCACGCGCTTTGCGAGTGCCCCTTGTGACAGCTGCAGGGCGACACGCCGTTCTTTTATTCTTGCACCGATGCTCATACGGAGAATATGACAGCGTTCCCACACTACGCTTAAACACGATTACCGTGTGTTCGTGACCCCCTCCTCCCCCCTTAACAAAGTATGGCTGATTATCCAAACGCCCCCTTTAGCAAGCTAATATGTAATGAGGGATCCGCCGCTGAATGCGGGGCATAGAAAATGATCTAATATCGCCATACCCTTGGTATGACCAAATAAGTTTACACTGCAAAATAAAGCAGGTGGCGCCTGCTTTCCTTGATGAAAGCGGCATAGAAAACCGCATGAATGCCTTCACCTATGGCGCCGCCTTTCTTATTTTGATACATATCAAAATAGGTCGTTACAGAATGGTCGCTTCGCATTGCTGGGAAAAATCACATGGCTAAAACAAAAACTGGCAAGAGGCGTCGCGCCAAAAAGCACTCAAACCCTTTTACGAGAGCAGCCAGTTTCTTAGCTCGTTTTTGCATTTTATTTGTGTGTTTATCCATTCTCTGGACCGGTCTGTACGCTTTCTTACCCGTGAAAGAAACGAGCCTGATGGGCTGGCGCAAAATGAACGGTACAGAAATTTCACGTTCTTGGGTGCCGCTTGATGAAATCTCGCCGCACCTTGTTCTGGCAGTGATCGCCGCAGAGGATAATAAATTCTGCCGCCATTTCGGGTTTGACCTTGGCGAAATTCGAGCAGCGTTAAAGGCAGCTCAGAATGGCGAAGGACTTCGCGGTGCCTCCACCATAACCCAACAAACAGCCAAGAATGCTTTCTTATGGCCCGGCCGAGACATTGCCCGCAAAGGATTTGAAGCTTGGTTCACGGTGCTGGTGGAAGTCATGTGGTCGAAAGAACGTGTAATGGAGGTCTATCTCAACATTGCAGAATGGGGAGATGGACAGTTCGGTGCAGAAGCCGCCGCTCAACATCTGTTCAACAAGCCTGCAAAAGACCTTTCAGCGCGAGAAGCCTCTTTAATGGCGGCCATATTGCCAAGCCCGAATAAATGGCGCGCCTCGCCCCCCGGGCCTTATGTCTCAAAGAGAGCCAAAACCATTCAAGCACGTATGCTGCAGATCGATAAACAAGGCTGGGCTTCCTGCGCGAAGGAAGGCTGAGATACTGGCTGCATTCATGGCTTGTTAACCACTTGCCCTTTAATAGAGATTAACAAAATGCTACTATCATCAAGTGAGTTGAGGGGGTGTCCGTGCGTTTAGCTGTTCGAGTTTTGGCCATTTTAAGCCTAGTGGCATGGTCTGCCTTTTCTACTGTTCATGCCCAAACAATTGCGCGCGTGTTAAGCGATGAAGATGCAGCGCGCTATCAACGAATTTTCTCTCTCCAGGAAAGCGCCAAATGGCAAGCTGCGGACAGTGAAATCAAGCAGCTGCAAGACCCTATCCTTATGGGCTATGTTTTGCGCCAGCGTTACATGCACAATACGGGCTATCGTTCGACTTACTCAGAATTGAGCCAATGGCTTGAGCAATATGCGGACCATCCCTTTTCTGCCAAAGTATATAATCTCGCCAAAGCGCGCCGACCCAATAGTGCGGCAAAGCCACGCAAAAATGTAAGCCGAAAATGGCGTACTACCTCGCCTGCAAATTTGCACCCTGATTTGGCCGCTGATTATTACAACGGACGCGAAGGGCATATTCGGTGGATAGAAGGCCGTGTCCGTTGGTATAATGCAGATGATCGTCCGACGCAGGCGTTGAACTTTTTGAACGCTAAAAGAAACGATCTCACAGAAGCCCAATATGATCGAATGGTTTCGTGGATTGCAGCATCCTATTATTATAATGGCGTATATCCAAAAGCTTATGCCTTGGCGAAACGCTCTGCCAACCGCAATGGTGATAAAGCCGTTTTAGCTTATTGGATTGCAGGGTTAGATTCGTATCGTCGCGGGCAATATGCTCAAGCCACTGACTATTTTTCAGCAATGGCGCAAGTGCCCTGGCAGGAAAATTATTTGCGATCAGGCGCAGGCTTTTGGGCCGCGCGGGCTGCTTTGGTCTCCGGCAAAACTGAGCTGGTTGTGCCAAACTTACAGATTGCCGCACAATTCCCATATTCTTTTTATGGTCAGCTTGCTCTTGGTCAGTTAGGCCAAGAAGCAGCCTATAATTGGGCACAGCCTGATTTTTCTATCGCGCAATGGACCAAGCTTCAAAGCGTCAACCCACGGTTACGGCGCGCCGCCGCTTTAAAGCAAGCTGGTAACGAAGAAATGGCACATACTGAAATTCGGTGGGCTGTTGGGGAACTGCCGAAGTCTTTTGACGAAGATTTGCTCGCGCTTGCTTTTGATCTGGATTTACCTGCCGCTCAAATTGACATTGCGTTAACAGGCGGCGCCCAAGAAGGACAGGCACCGCATTTAGAAGCAGGTCTTTTCCCAACCCCAAATTGGGAACCTCATGGCGGGTTCACGCTTGATCGCGCTATTATTTTCGGCCTCATTCGGCAGGAAAGTAAATTTAAAGCGGATGCAAAGTCTCGCGTTGGCGCGGCTGGGCTAATGCAACTCATGCCGCGCACTGCAAGTGCAATGGCAAAAGGTGTTGTCGCATATGATAATAATCGGCTTTATACGGATAAGTCTTATAATATGCAGCTTGGGCAATCCTACGTAAACCGATTGCTCAGCCGCCATACGAATGGCGATCTTTTTGAAATGGCTTTGTCTTATAATTGGGGACCGGGCAATGTCCGTCGGTTCAAAGCGAAAAGCGGTATTCAGGATCAACTCTTGATGCTGGAAAGCATTCCAAACCCGGAAGCGCGCAACTTTGTGGAACATGTGCTTCGCAATATGTGGGTTTATCGCGCAAGGTTTAACCAACCCGCGCCAAGCCGCGACACAGCGGCCGCTGGGGGCAAAGCCCTATATCAAAGTGTTGAGATCAGATAGATCAGCGTTTTAAACAGAGTTGATTTTCACAACCTTTGCCGGAATGCCAACAGCCACGCCGCCAGGGGGCACATCTTTAGTCACCACAGCATTTGCGCCTATGACGGCATGGTCGCCAATTGTCACATGGCCAATTAAAACAGCACCAACGCCAATATCTACATGGTTTCCAATAATTGGTTTCCCATTTAACTCTGCCGTATTACGCACGCCAAAGGTTGTATTCTGACGAATGGTCACATCATCTCCAATCGACCGAGCAATCAAAATCATACCGCCAAAATGTTCAAGCGTCACACGGCGACCCACTTTGACCGTATAAGGAAGGTCTATACCGCCTAAGACTTGAACTTTTTTCTGCCAGATTTTATAAATCAATGTCAGCGGCGCTCTTAGGATTTTAGATTTAACCCCCATGCGCCAATTGCCGAAACGATGGCAAAACAATGCCCAAAACCCTTGAGCAAAAATACTATTTCCGTTTTGTTGCAAATCTTCTTTTATGAGAGCCCAATATTTAATATCTGCAGGGTTTTCATTTTTCGACCCATCTGGAAGAGGGGGCGGTCCTGAAGGATCTGCTTGTTTTAATGGATCAGACATATCTCACTCCCCCGTTTCTTGAGGACGGGCCACGGACAGGCTCTGCTTTTTTCGACTGGCAAAAAATTGTTTCATATTCGCAAAAACCCCCTCATCGCTTCGACCAACAAGACGACGCGTAATGCCAAAAAAGCCAGACCCTGCAAGCCAACTCATATCTGCCAACAAGGCATATATAAAACCATGGTTTTTACGGAAATAATGGGTGCGTGACTGAAAAACGTAAGGGGGGGAAACTTTTGAGACGACTTTCCCATCTTTGACACCAGTTGACTGGCCGACAAGATGTACTGCATGGCTTTTATGGACATACCAGTTCTGCCACCCTGCTCGTTTCGACTGCAACATGAAATCTGTTTCTTCATAATAGAGAAAATAAGTCTCATCAAACAAGCCAATATCTTCAAACAATTCTCGGCGAATTAAAACAGCAGCTCCACAAAGCCAATCTGTTTCATATGTTTCTTCCCGCTGAGGGGGTGCTTTGATTTTGGAGGATAAGAGTTTTTGAAAAATCCCTGTACGGACAGTACCTGCAAATTCATTCCAGATATCAGGGAATCTAAAGGCGGAAATTTGAACTTTCCCGTCTTCCCCTTCCAGGCGTGAGCCTGCCATGCCTGCTTTCGGGTGTGTTTCCATAAATTTGACGAGATGGCTCAACCCATCCGGCAACAAATAAGCATCAGGGTTTAAGAGAAAAATATAATCTGGCTTGTCCCCGGTTTTTTCCAGAAGCCGCAACGCAACATTATTGCCTTTGGCAAAACCATGATTATCGGTTTCCGCCAGGACTGTAACCTTTTCAGATAAATTTTGATCTTCAACGTAAGCCGTTAACATCTGACCATCGCCATTGGGCGAGGCATTATCTACGATATAAATATGAGAGTCAGGATATGATTGTAACTCAGCCAAATTCTGGTTCAGATGTTTGGCCACGAGATTGCCCGCTTGATAGTTCACGATAATCACCGCGATCTTTATCTGAGACGTTTTGTCTTTTTGGACAGTCGCAACGGAACTCACGATTTATATTCCATCAATTTTGTTGGCGTACCGGTCATTTTTTTGCGTTGATATTTTAAAACGCCCCATGCCTCTGCGAAGCGCCCCAGAATATAAAGTGCTGCATGTTTGAAACGGTCTGGGCCA
>CALLVA010000164.1 GCA_938010655.1 uncultured Parvularculaceae bacterium
GCGGCCTCGCCTTCAAAAATCGCAGCACTGGACAAATCTTCCGTCCACGACCCATCTTGAGCAAGATATACCACTAGGCCAAGCTGTAGAGAGTTTGCGGTGATAACTTTTTCGCCTTGGTTGCGGCCTTTTTTAACACCGCCGGTAGAAATTTTTGTCGCGCTCATGCGGCTTCTCCTAATTCTGTCGCTAGGGCGACGAGCCCTCGGCCTGTTGCTTTTGCCGCCACTTCGCCGATGATCAACACGGCGGGGCCTTTAATGCCCCCGGCTAACAAATCTGCTGCCATATATTCTAAAGTTGTCCGCACAATGATTTGTTTATCTGTCGTGCCATTTTCGATAATGGCCACAGGGGTTTGAGAGCCTCGACCAGCTTCAATCAAATTATTGGCGATGCGCGGGGCTTTGCCGACGCCCATGTAAACAACAAGGGTGTTTTTGAGGGCGGCTAAGGCCTGCCAGTCCAAATCTGGGTCCATGTCTTTTTTGGCGTGGCCAGTAACGAATGTGACTGATTGTGTGTGGTCCCGATGGGTCATGGGCACACCAGCCGCCGCGCCGCACCCCATGGCGGCTGTAATGCCAGGAATGATTTCAGCATCAATGCCAGCAGCTTGAAGATCGTCTAATTCTTCGCCGCCGCGACCAAAAATAAAAGGGTCTCCCCCTTTGAGGCGCACGACCTTTTTGCCGTCATTTGCCAGCTTAATCATCAACGCGCCAATATCTTCTTGCGCCATTGCGTGATCAGCTTTTTTCTTCCCCACATAAATCCGGTCTGCGTCTCGCCGGGCGAGGTCCAGAATTTCTGAGGTGACGAGATTATCATGTAGAATAATGTCAGCATCTTGCAAAACGCGAAGGGCTTTTAAGGTAAGAAGGTCCGGGTCGCCGGGGCCTGCGCCTACAATATGCACAAACCCTTTGGGTTGAACGTTTTGCAAAGCTGCGTTGAACGTATCTTCCGCGGGGTCATTATTCAGGATACGTGTTGCAATTGGACCCGTAAAAAACTGTTCCCAAAAGCCTTTGCGCTTTTCTTCAGCGATTGTCGCGGCAACAGCAGGACGTTTTGATTTGGCAAAAGCCACCAGCCCGCCAAGACGTTTCGGTAGGAGCGCTTCGATTTGGCCGCGGATCATTTTGCCCAAAGCGGGCGCGCCGCCGCCTGTGGAAATGCCGATGGTTAAATCGCCGCGCTCCACAAGAGAAGGCACCACGAAATCACATAAATCTGGTCGGTCGACAACATTGACGGGAATATTCCGCGTTTTTGCAGCTCTTGCAATTGCTTCGTCCAATGCTGGCTCGCCCGTGGCCGCAATGACAAGGCGGGCACCGTCTAAATCATAAGGCGTGAACTTGCCCTCCCGATATTTCACAAGATCTTGCAGTTCAGCCGTCAAAGAAGCCTCAAAACTAGGCGCGACAAGGGTGAGTTTTGGCCCTGCTTTCAACATCAGCCGCGCTTTGCGCAATGCCAATGCGCCGCCACCAATGATGGTCACTGGTTGGTCGGCAATATCAAAGAAAGCAGGAAAATAACGCATAAGATAGAAAAACTAACAATCCAAGAGGGTTGAGGCAATAAAATACCGCCTTTGAGAAGGGTCTTGATCGTATTTATAGAAGGATGAGCACAACACAACTCCTTTACCATCACATTTGGGTTAGAAAATCTATTGAAGCTTCTATTTCTTTCATATATGCGCTCTTGTAATTAGCTATTCTAACGCTCCTCGCAGAGCTTCTATCGGAGAATATTATAATGAGGCGATTGCCCCCCTTAAATGCCCTGCGGGCCTTTGAATCTGCTGCCCGGCATCTGAGCTTCACCAAAGCAGCCGAAGAGTTGAGCGTGACGCCGGGCGCGATCAGCCAACAGATCAAGGCACTGGAAGATTGGCTGGAAGCGCCAGTTTTTCGCCGTCAAAAGCGCGCTTTAATCTTAACGGATGAAGCTTTGGCAGCCTTGTCGGTTATTCGCGATGGCTTTGACAAATTGGCTGCGGGCACCAGCCTGCTGTCTTCTGGCAATGGGCAAGGCCGTTTGGCGATTTCTGTTGCGCCCTCTTTTGCCGCAAAATGGTTGGTCCCGCGTCTTGACGAGTTTCAAACTGCGCATCCTGAAACGGATGTTTGGGTCTCGGCGGATATGGATGTGGTGGATTTTGCAGTGGAAGATGTGGATGTGGCGATCCGATATGGCAGTGGCACATATGACGGTCTTTCCACCATTAAGCTCATGGCTGAAAAGATTGTCCCCGTCTGTGCGCCCTCGCTTTTAACGGGGGAGCCCCCCCTAAAGGCGTTGAAAGATTTAGAACATCAAACTTTATTGCATGATGGCAGCCCGGATAAGGATGAAGATTGTCCAACTTGGCCGATGTGGCTTCGGGCGGCTGGGGTGAATTCTGCTGACGAAACATTGGTCGATGGCAAACGCGGCCCGCGCTATAATCAATCGAGTTTGGTGATTGATGCTGCAGTGGCTGGCAAAGGGGTGGCTTTGGCAAAATACACATTAGCCTTAGCGGATCTGGAGGCAGCACGCCTTGTGATTCCGTTTGATTTTACCACATCCACAGATTTTGCGTATTATATCGTGCATCCAAAAGCCAAAGCGGCGCTGCCGCAAGTGCAGTCCTTTATTGATTGGATTATGAAGGAAGCAGCTTAAGCGAAGGCTAGATTTGACTCAGGCATTTGCTCATAAGGGTTCTGTAAAAAATGGCGAACACATTCTTGCAGATCATCCTGTGCAATTGGTTTGCCTAAGAGATGGGAGATGCCTGATTGCATCACGGCTTCTTTATCATTGCTCATAAGGTCCGCTGTACACAGAATAATAGGGGTATGGGCATATGGTTTCCCGCTATTGCGAATGGCAAGCGTCGCCTCGACACCGCTCATCCCGGGCATCCGTTTGTCCATTAAAATGAGATCGAACGACATTTGGTCCACCAAAGTCAGGCACGCCTCACCAGATGTTGCCAAGCCAACATCAAGGCCCATTTTTTTCAACACCTGAGCCATAACAAATTGATTGATCGTATTATCTTCCACGATCAAAACATGGCCTTTGGGTCTCTTGGTTGTCTGGTCTATCATAGGATCTACTCCCTCTCCACATGTATGAATAATAGATAAAATTGAACACTCCCTGAACAGAAGTAGTTAATTTTCAATTTTTAAGGGGCGGATTGGGACAATCTGACGTCGCTGAACCTTTACAGGGCTGTACTGATTTGAGACATTAAGCCTGAAACAGGAGTGGATTGGTGGGAAAACGGGGCAGTACAACCGAAGTCATAATCGCTATCATCGCGGGGCTATTGTTGATTGCCGGTGGTATCGGGATTTACTGGACACGCAGTTATGGCTGGTCTGGGGATCTTGTTTATGCGCCGGGGATTTTACTGACATCCATTTCTATTTTCATGTCTTTTCTGGCAATCTTCCGACGTGCTTGGCCAGTGGCGCTGATTCCCCTTGTTTTAAATATATTGTTCTTCGCCGCTTTTTGGTTTTTGCCATGGCACAACCTCAGTATTCGGATTGATTATGAACAAAACAAAGAAGCTCTAACAGATGTGGCGATGCAGCTGCAGACTGTTCAAGGCGGGGCAGAGCAATATCGTGTTGTGCAAAAGGCCGAATTACAACCGGATCAATTCTTCGCTAAAATGATACTCCCTGAAAAAGCGCAAGAGTTAACAGTAAATTCTCATATTTATAGCGCGGATACTATTTGCGGGCGGTTTGTCTATTTTCCTGCTGCGTTCAAAGAATCTGGTGGCACAAATGGTTTGCTCTATGTGCCTGAATGTGAAGCACCAGAAAACTTTCCGGGTGCACCATTCGATGTCCGCTGGTGGCCAGCTCAAAAAATTGTCGATCAATGGTTCTGGGTGCGAGGATCATAAAAAGATTCTGGTTTAAAGCGAAACAACGAAGCAAAAACCTGCCTTCAATGCCTTCCCCAACACAAAACGTCTCCCCGGCGAAAGCCGGGGCCCATCTTTGATCTTTTCCGTTGAGAACGAAAAGTCATTTGGCCAACAATATTATCAAAACAACCTTCCGCACGCGCCGCTCTTTTCAGAGCTGGGTGCCGTGTCGAGCCCGGCAAGACGATTTTGTCTTTGAGCATATTTTCTGACGTAGGGCGGGTATTCATACCCGCCGAGGT
>CALLVA010000165.1 GCA_938010655.1 uncultured Parvularculaceae bacterium
ATCTCGCCAAACGCACCGTCCAACCCAGAACCAACGACTAGAGATGGATGCCACGGTCAAGCCGTGGCAAACGCGATTGGTACGAAGCACGCAACTCAAATCCAGCGCTCTCCACGGCTTGACCGTGGAGTCCATCACTGAACGGAGTTGCGCGTGCGGATAGTCGAGTTGCAAATACCTCTCGCCAAAAGCACCATCAGCCCCAGAACCAACGACCAGAGATGGACCCCGGCCTTCGCCGGGGAGACGTTTTTGGTTTTTATTGGGACCAATCAATGACCCATTGAACCATGTCTATTCCTCCCCCAGAAGGGGGAGGAACTCTCTCACAGAACCACTTCACCAAAACGCGTTGGCTCCAAAGACCCAAGCCTAATCCCGGAAATTTTTATATTGTAGGGGTTGTTCCAATCCGAGGCCTTTGACGAAGGCAATACATTGTTGCAGGTCATCGCGTTTTTTGCCCGTCACGCGCAGTTCTTCACCTTGAATGGCTACTTGAACTTTCATCTTGGCGCCTTTGATTTCTTTGGCAATTTTCTTGGAAAGTTCTTTGTCGATTCCTTGCTTGACCAAAACTTGCTGGCGGACGGATTGTCCCGCAGCTTGTTCCACTTTTTGATAGTCTAACTGTCCCGGCTCAATCCCGCGTTTTTGCATATTGCCTTGCAAAATCTCTTTGACCTGCTTCAGCTTCAAATCATCATCGGCCCGAATGGTAAGAACCCCGTCCGCATGTTCAACTTCAGATTTTGAGCCTTTAAAATCATACCGTGTCGAGATTTCTTTCATCACATTGCTAATCGCATTGGTGACTTCGGCAAGATCAGTTTCAGAAACAATATCAAATGATGGCATAAGGCGCTCCTCTGGAAAAATCAGAAGCGAGATATGGCGCGGCTTATGCGGCGTGTCAAAGGAGGCGCTATTATGGTGTTCAGGGACTATTGGTTTTGTTTTACGCTTGAAGGAAAAATCTCAAGAATTGTTGTAATAGTTTAAGCGTGTTTTTTGCCGGGATATCTGGAGCTGACAGGCTGGCCGAGGGCTGCGTGGATGAGCCTTCTCAGGTGAAAGCCGACATGCACGATTCCGAAGATAACGGTAAACCGGATCGCATAATATAAGAGATTAAACGGCATAGTGGTGATTTCGGCCCACATGGATTGTAAAATCACAGGGCCTTCTGTTTCTGCCAGATACATGCCGTAATAAGGCCAGACCCGATCAACGATGCAGGCCAACAGGACAGCGCGCCATGGCAGGAACCGACTGGACACGAACAGGGATGCCAGCAACCCGATCACTAGGCCGCGGGTCGCATCACTCCCCGAAAAGCCGAGGGCCAGAAAGTAGGACAAGTCCTGCATTGTACAAAAGTGCCTCTGTCAAAAAGACGGGTTTCATCTCGTTCCACTAAAGCGATTGATGGTTAATTGCCCGTTAATAGCGAATATTTTGATCCTTATTCGGTCATAGGCGTGATGTTTTCGTGACGGTTCTTGCTTTTTGGGGGGGAAATAAATTGATCGCGCGTTGCAACTGGGGAGAGGATCGTTATATACCCTGAAATCTTTGATCATGGAGCCTTTATGACGACTCTTCTTTCCGCAGCCACTTCAATTGCCCATTCAGTGGCAAATGCTGCTCCCGCTGCTGCTGCGCCAGCGCCTAATCCGATGCTAAATATCCTGTTTCCGGCCGCCATGGTCGCGATTTTTTACTTCCTTGTTTGGCGGCCCAGCTCCGTTGCGCGGAAGAAGCATACGGAAACTGTGAATACAGCCAAGCGCGGCGACAGTGTTGTGACGTCTGGCGGCTTGGTCGGCAAGATCACCAAGGCGCAAGAAGGCAGCGACCAAGTAACGGTTGAAATCGCAGAAGGGGTGACGGTTCAAGTCGTGCGCGCCACGCTAGCGAGTGTCACGCCAAAAGGCGGCGACAAGTCAAAAGCTGATACCAAAGACGCGAAGAAATAATTTTACCGCTCCCGCAAGGGAGCGCATGTCATTCTAGGGCAGGACTTTTCATGTTACAGTTTACCAGAACCCAGACGGTACTGATTTTGCTGACGATATTGTTCGGAGCGTATTTTTCTGCGCCGAACTTCTTCCCGAAAGTGCTCGGCGAAGATGGCAAAGCGACAAGCGAATTTGTGAAAGTACCAGGCTTCGTGAATGGCAGCCGCGTCACGTTGGGACTGGACCTACAAGGCGGATCATATCTGCTTTTGGATGTGAACACCGATAAAGTCGTCCGCAATCGTATGACGTCTGGTTTGCAAGATGTGCGAACCACATTGCGAGGCCGTACAGCCGATGGCACTCGCCGCATCACTGTTGATGGGGCGCAAGGGGTAGCAATGGCGGATGATGTAATCACTGTACGGGTGCAAAACCAAGCGGATTATGAAGAGGCGCTGAAGCGTTTGAAAGAAATGGCCAAGCCAATCGTCAATGGCCTTGGCGGGTCAGCGCGAGATTTCGTGGTTGAGGGAGACGGCACCGCCGCCATTACATTGACCATGACGCCAGAAGCAAAAGCAACTTTTGCGCGGGACGCTGTGACCGCCTCTATTGATGGTATTCGCCGCCGGATTGATAGTCTTGGTACGACAGAACCTTTGATCCGTCCGCAAGGCACGGACCGGATTATTATTGAAGTGCCGGGAGATGATAATCCGCAGCGCTTGAAAGACTTGCTGGCAGAGCAGGGGGAGCTTAGCTTCCACCTCGCCGACCTCTCGGTTTCTGTCGAGGAAGCGTTGAATGGCAAATTGCCGCCCAACCGCTTGCTTCTGCCTATGGTCGAAGGCGGATATATTGTTGTTGAGAAAAACGCTTACATTACGGGCGATATGGTGCGCGATGCGAGTGCGTCCCCTGATAGTGATGGCGGCGGCTGGCAGGTGAACTTCTCGTTTGACCAGCGCGGCACAATTCGTATGCGGAAGATGACGACGGAAAATATTGGCCGGATTTTCGCGATTAATCTTGATGGCAAAGTGATTTCCGCGCCGCGCATGCAAACGCCGATTATTAGTGGCTCTGGCCGGATCACCGGTAATTTTGAGCCGCAAGAATCGCAAGACTTGGCGGTCTTGATTAAGTCCGGCGCCTTGCCAGCGGAGCTTACCGTGATTGAGCAACGCTCTGTTGGGGCGGACCTTGGCGCAGACTCAATCCGCGCCGGCGCGATTGCGCTTGGTATCGGGTTCATTGCTGTGTTCATTTATATGGTGCTCGTCTATGGCCGCTTTGGGGTCTATGCGGACCTTGCCTTGATCGCGAATTTGATCCTCCTGCTGGGGGCGTTGTCAGTTCTCGGCGCGACCCTGACACTGCCGGGCATTGCCGGGATCGTCTTGACCGTTGGTATGGCGGTGGACGCGAATGTGTTGATCTTTGAACGGATTAAAGAAGAATTGCGCCTCGGCAAAGGGGCGGTAAAGGCCACCGAGGCGGGCTATGGCAAAGCGTGGTCGGCGATCATTGATGCGAATATCACGACATTCCTTGCCTGTGCGATCATGTTCTTCCTCGGGGCAGGCCCTGTGCGCGGGTTCGCTGTGACCCTCGGCATTGGCGTGATCACATCTGTCTTTACAGCTTACGTCCTGACCCGCCTGATGGCTGGGGGGTATGTCTTGAAACATCGTCCGGCGAAGTTGGCGTTATAAATCTGTCCAGCGAAGCTGGCGCTCTAATATTGTCCGGCTCCCCGGATTGAACAAAGGTCTTTGGTGATACTCATGGGTTTGAAACTTCTTCCTGAGGAAACA
>CALLVA010000166.1 GCA_938010655.1 uncultured Parvularculaceae bacterium
ATGGCGCTTGGTCGCCAATCAGATTTTGATGGCGGCTGTGGATACACCGGATTTGAATCCATATATTTCAGAAGAAGTCATACAAGGTGTGGAACAGAGTTGGCCTGATGTTCGAAAATTTATCGAAATTTCAAAATATAGACCGCCCCTTTATCCTGATTGTTGGCAAGGCTATCCTTGGGCGCGGGAGCAGTTTTATCAGTCCGTGGCAAATGTCGGGGTCCGTGATTTAATTGTTTTGACGGGGGATGCGCATGAGTTTTGGGCAAATGATCTTTATGCTGAAAATGGGTCAAAAATGGGTGTGGAACTTGGAACAAGTTCCGTCTCCTCGCCTACGCTGACAGAATATCTCGGCAGTGGTACAAAAGATTATGCATTGCTTGTCACAAAAGAGAATGATGAAGTTCGGTATTATGACCCAATCCATCGGGGATATGTGGCGCTGACGATCACGAAGAACAAAGTGACGGCAGATATGATCGCGGTCTCAACCGTGACAGAACCAACTTATGACGTGTTCACAGTGGCATCTTTCAAAGTGACCCGTGATGGCGAAACCGTTCAGTTTAAAGGGGCAAAAGGCCTCGGGCTGAAAGAGTGGTTATTATATAAAGGCATGGCCTGATCTGCATCGGGCTTTATTGAAAAGCTTGATGCCCCGTTTGCCCGCGCCCTAGGATCAGCGCGTGGATATCATGGGTGCCTTCATAAGTGTTCACCGTTTCAAGATTCGCAGAGTGGCGCATAATATGATAGTCACCAGAAATACCGTTACCGCCATGAATATCCCGCGCAACGCGTGCAATATCTAATGCTTTGCCGCAATTGTTTCGCTTCATGAGAGAAATACCATCCATGGCGGAAACCCCAGCATCTAGCATTCTGCCCAATTGCAAAGACCCCTGAAGGCCAAGCGCAATTTCAGTTTGCATATCCGCCAGTTTTTTCTGCACAAGCTGCGTAGCTGCAATGGGACGTCCAAAGACGATTCTGTCCAACGCATATTGCCGCGCTGCATGCCAGCAAAATTCTGCCGCGCCCATCGTTCCCCAAGAAATGCCGTAGCGCGCTTTATTTAAGCATGAAAAAGGCCCGCGCAGACCGGAGACATTTGGCAAGAGATTTTCTTCTGGCACCAAAGCATCATCCAGAACAATTTCCCCCGTGATTGAGGCGCGCAAGGAAAGCTTGTTCTCAATTTTAGGTGTAGAAAACCCTTTAGTGCCCCGTTCAACAATAAAGCCACGAATTTTGCCATCTAGTTTGGCCCAGACAATAGCAATATCAGAAATAGGGGAATTGGTAATCCACATCTTATTCCCTTTTAAAACATAGCCATCTTTTGTTTTTGTGGCGCGTGTCGTCATTCCACCGGGGTCAGAACCGCCATCGGGTTCTGTGAGGCCAAAACAGCCGATCATTTCACCAGAGGCGAGTTGAGGGAGGAATTTCTTTTTCTGCTCTTCAGACCCAAAACTTTCAATCGGATACATCACCAAAGAAGATTGTACGGACATGGCAGAGCGATAGCCGCTATCTACTCTTTCAACTTCCCGCGCGATCAAACCATAAGCCACATGGCTCGCCCCGCCGCCGCCATATTCTTCCGCAACAGTTGCGCCGAGCAACCCTTGCTGGCCAAGTTCTGTCATGATCTCTTTATCAAAGCGTTCTTCGGCATAAGCGGATTGAACACGAGGCTGCAGCGCCGATTGGCAATAGCCGCGCGCCGAATCGCGGATCATGCGTTCTTCATCAGTGAGCTGCATTTCAAGGGAGAGGGGATCATCCCAAGTTGCGCTTGTTGCATCTGCCATGGTGCCATCCTTATGTTCAGTTCCCATGATATGGGGTGGAATGGGTTTAGTAAAACCTATTTGAACAAGTTTTTTCTCGCAAAACACACCTTCCGATTGGTGAAATCTGCCCAAATGGCCCATAAAAAAACCACCCAAAGATGGGTGGTTTTTATCATTATGGTTAATAAGCTTTATGCGGCGCTTTCTTTAGCGGCCCGCTTGCGTAAATGTGGTTCTAATTCTCTTTTCCGCAAACGAATATTTTCCGGGGTCACTTCGACCAATTCATCATCATCAATATAAGAAATGGCTTGCTCTAAGGACATTTTGCGCGGTGTCGTGAGGCGCACGGCTTCGTCTTTGCCTGCAGCGCGAATATTGTTCAATTGCTTGCCTTTAAGCGGGTTCACATCAAGATCATTGTCTTTGGCATTTTCACCAATGATCATGCCTTTGTAAACTTTTTCTCCGCCAGTGATGAACATCACGCCGCGATCTTCGAGGTTCCATAAAGCATATGTCACGGCTTCGCCATCGCCATTCGAGATGAGAACGCCATTCAAACGTCCTTCAATCGCACCTTTATAAGGCTCGTGGCGTAGATAAGATCGGTTGAGAACGCCAGTGCCGCGCGTATCAGTCATGAATTGACCATGATATCCGATCAAGGCCCGGGCAGGACCATTTAGCACAAGACGAGTTTTGCCGCCGCCTGTCGGTTTCATTTCCGCTAATTCACATTTGCGCTGAGTCAGTTTTTCAATCACAACGCCAGTATATTCATCATCGACATCAATAACAATTTCTTCAATAGGTTCTGTACGCTGACCATTTTCATCTGTTTGAAAAATGACTTTTGGGCGAGAAACAGAAAGTTCAAACCCTTCCCGGCGCATATTTTCAATCAAAACACCAAGCTGCAATTCGCCGCGACCAGCCACTTCAAACGCATCGCGGTTTTCTGTCTCTGTAATGCGAATAGCAACATCGCCCTCGGCTTGGCGCAAAAGACGTTCACGGATGACCCGTGATTGCACTTTAGAGCCTTCCCGTCCCGCCAAAGGAGAATCATTCGCGGCGAGTGTTACAGACAAGGTCGGCGGATCAACAGGATCAGCCGGGAGAGGTTCAGAAATGCTTGCATCACAAATAGTGTTGGAAACAGACGCTTTGCCAAAACCAGCAATAGCAATAATATCGCCCGGCATGGCGGTTTCAATGGGCTGGCGTTTCAACCCGCGAAAGGCGAGCACTTTGGTCATGCGCGCTTGCTCAATCAACTTACCGTCAACATCCAAAGCCTTATAAGTCATGCCCGGTGTCGGTTTACCCGAAACGATACGACCTGTTAGAATACGGCCCAAAAAGGGATCGGCTTCCAATGTTGTTGCCAGAATTTTGAAAGGTGCGTTTTCATCGCCCTCAACATCAGGCGCTTTCACATGTTCAATCACCGTTTCAAACAAAGCCGCCATGTCTTTGTGTTCATCATTCATGTCTTTGACAGCCCAACCTTCTTTGCCTGAGGCATAAAGCACAGGGAAATCCAATTGGTCTTCATTGGCGCC
>CALLVA010000167.1 GCA_938010655.1 uncultured Parvularculaceae bacterium
ACTCACCTTTGAGGAAGAGTAAATGTCATTACGCAATTGTATTTTATTCTTAGTCGGCTCCCTAACCGTGGTCACCTTGATGCTGATGAATATGGGCAGCTCAATGGTCACAGATTGGGAAGAAGAAACAGCCGCACGCCCAACATTCACCGCTGATAAGGCTTCCAAAGGCCACAAACGGGACTAAGCTGGGATTTCAACCTCAGGAGCTCTTATGGCCGCCACCCCTCCCATTATGACATCTCTAACAAAAGCTTTTATTGGCCCCCGTGTGGCCATGTTTATTTTGGGGATTGCTCAGGGATTACCCTATGCGCTGCTAACCGGTACGGTGATGGCATGGTTATCAAATGCGGTAGATACATCTACCATTGGTATCCTCTCATGGGGGGCATTAGCATATGCGTTTAAATTTATATGGTCCCCGGTTGTTTCTACTTTTATGCCAGTCCCCTTCAAAGAAGGTGGCCCATTTGGTCGGTGGCGCGCATGGATGATTTTCACACAAATTCCAATTGTGATCGCCCTGTTTTTCATTGCTAATATTGAAGCAGGACAGCAACTAGGTTTGGTCGCACTTCTGATCGTCATCGGTACATTCAGCGCCGCAACAAATGATATCGCCATTGATGCATGGCGGATCAAAGCGTCACGCACCAGCGAAATGCTCGATACACTTTCAACACTTGTGCAGCTTGGCTTCAGATCGGCCGCCTTTATGGGTGGCTTTTTCGCGTTAATTTTTGCGGCACGACTTGGCTGGCAAACGACTTGGTGGATCATGGCTATTGCCATGACACTCTGCTTTATCAGCGTTTTGTTTATGCCAGATGTGGATGAATCACAATCAGCTAAGCCCAGCATCACATTGGGCGTGTCTCTTGGCAAAGATCGCCATAAATATTTGATCCCTGTGCTCATTGCTTGGGGCATCTCAATTTCGGTTTTGTTTGGATATATGTTCCTTACAGTGACAGCAGAAGACGCGCCGAGTACGCGCAACTTTACGCTCTATGTCGGTCCGCTGATCATTTTGGCTTGCGTTGGCACACCCGCCCTCATGTCAGCACTCTTGCTAAAGCGCGATGAAACTTTGACGACAGATGGCCCGGAAGCGACTAGCGGTATGGATATTTTATGGGCAAATTTATTAGAGCCCATGATTGATTTAATTAGAAGACTACGATGGAGCGCCTTTCTGATACTGGGGCTTGTCCTCACCTACCGTTATGCCGATATGGTTTGGGGGGCATTTGCCTATCCATTCTATCTTGGCGCACCTGACAATAATGGGGGCCTAGGACATACGTTGGATGAAGTGGCAGCAGCCTCTAAATTTTTCGGCGTTATCATGACAATTCTCGGCACAGCTGGCGCTGGCGCCGTACTAGCCTTTTTGGGTCGCATGAATGCGCTTGTGATCGGCGCAATATTAGCGGCAGCAACAAATCTTCTGTATGCGGATCTTGCAGCAGGCGGGGCCAATATCGAGGCCTTTATTTCCTTTATGCACTTGGAAACATTTTTTAATTTCCTAAATATTCCTATCCAATGGATATTTAATGAAGGCACTGTCACTATGGATAGTCGTCTTCAGGGATTGATGGTGGTCATCGCTGGCGAAAACCTCGTGGTCGGCTTTGCTAGCGTTGTTTATGTCGCTTATCTCTCTTCCATCGTGAATAAACGCTATGCAGCAGTTCAATATGCGTTACTTGCTTCACTTACCATGCTAATTGGCGCAATTGGACGACCTCTGCTTGGCGAGCTGATTGAAGAACGCGGATTTGCGTATGTGTTCGTTTTAACTGCTCTGCTTGGTTGCATCGGTGTAGCCTTCAGCCTCGCTGAATGGATACGTCAGCGCGGCGGCAAAAAACCTGCAATCAACATGGAATAATAAAAAAACGCAGCTTACCCGATACACGCGCCAACGCTGGGGGTTGGTTCTGTCGTGTAAACGCCAGCGGCACTGAGCGATGAAATAATGGCGACACCTGATTGTCTTGTGACCACCGCGTAAACTTTGCACCCTTGAAGGTCATAACGTCTGAACTCAGAGACACCCTCGGCACGCACGAGAACAGCCTGTCCGATGACGCTTTCCAGCGCGCTAATATCTTGCCCGATAAAATCTGCTTCTGAATAGCGGGCTGGGCCGCTGGGCAGAGCTGTTTCTGGAAGAGGTTTGGCGGTGGCGACAGGGCTTGAACTTGGCTTCGCAGGTGCCTCACCAGTGCCGCCCAAAAGGTCGCTGATTTGATCTCTGGAAGAGGTTGTTGTTGATGGGCTTTCAACAGGTTTTTCTTCGGCTTGTGTCGTTTTTTGCGGTGAGCCTTTAATGCGGTCTAACATTTGCGGCGTGGCGCAAGACCCCGTGACGATGAACAAACAAGCGCTCATCCCTAAGAGACGACGCTTTGTACCTTTTGTGAAAATCGCTTTTTTCAACATCATATGATCCTCAACATGCCAAGACGATTCCCAACTATTGGAACGAGACTTGTCAGAACCCTCTCTGTGCCATAAGAGCGAGCCGAAATCCAGCCATTCGGCTAAGCCTATAAAAGCTATTGGCGCAATGCAAAGGAAACCCCATGTCCGACCGTTATGATGTTCTAGGTATAGGCAATGCCATTGTGGATGTACTTGCCCATTCTGATGAGGCTTTTCTAACAACTCATGACATTCCCAAAGGGGGCATGATCCTGATTGATACCGAGAAAGCAGCCGCCATTTATGGTGGCATGGAACCTGTAGCCCAAGTCTCAGGCGGGTCTGCTGCCAACTCCATTGCCTGTTTGGCCTCTCTGCAAGGGCTTGGGGCTTTTGTTGGAAAACTTGGAGAGGATGAGCTTGGGGATGTTTTTCGATCAAGCCTCAGAGAAAACAACGTTCATTTCGAAAGCGCAACGACCAATGAAGCCCCAACAGGGCGCTGCTTGATCAATGTCACGCCAGATGCCGAACGGTCTATGGCGACGTTTATTGGCGCGGCGGCCATGATCACGGAAGAAGACATGACGCCGGAGCTGATCCGCGCAGCGAAGGTCACCTATTTTGAGGGCTATCTCTTTGGCTATGATAATGCGGTGGATGCTTTCACCCATGCTTGTGGCATTGCCCATAAGGCTGGCAATAAGACCGCTTTGACATTGTCGGATGCTGGACTGGTTAGCGCCTTGAAAGGCAGAATACTGCCGGTGATTAAAGATTATGTAGACATTGTTTTCGCCAATGAGGCAGAAGCTTTGGCGCTTTTTGATGTGACAGATCTTGATGAAGCGGTTTCTGCCTTGCGGGACATAACGCCTTTTGGTGCCATTACACGGTCAGAAAAAGGGTCAATTGTTTTTGGACCAGATACAGACCCCGTGGCTGTGCCCGGCTATAAGCCTGCCCAATTGATAGATACCACTGGTGCGGGCGATGCTTATGCTGGGGGATGGCTTTATGGCTTTGGCCGGAATTTGGACCTTGAAGATTGCGCCCGCATTGGCAGCCTCTGTGCCACAGAAGTGATCAGCCATATTGGACCAAGACCTGAAGTCTCTTTGGCTGAATTGGCAAAGGCTGAAGGGCTTATAAAATAGCCCTTCAGGCTCAAAGCAAAGCTAGACAAGAATTCCGCTGGCTTTCATGCGGCGCGCATACATCAATAGGAATATCGCAACGATGAAAATCGTAAATGAGAACAACGCTCCGCCTGCGCCCATTTGGCTAAACCCATCTCGGAAGCCATAGAGATAAATCATATTCACCAACAAGCCGATAAGCGACAAGGCGAAAACTGGCACTGCGAGGCCCTTGCGGCATAATATTAAGATGCAACCCAAGACGCCGCCCCAAACTGCTATGGCCCACGCCGCAACAGACCAGCTTGGGAAGCTATAGAAAAAAGCGAGTTCTTCCGCTGTATAATTCGACATATAGGCTTCGTTTTTCGTCTTGGTCATGACGTAATCAAATGCGCCCATGGCATTCCACAAAACGCCAATAATGCCCACAACCCAGATGTGCCAAGGGGTATATGTTTTCATGATAGTGTTCTCCCTATTTTATGATGGGAGAATTATACACTGCGACAGGCTGACGCGGAAGGGACACCTTACAGTCTTTATGATCTGCCAGCCTTTTCCTCATGGCCCGATTGGCCGGTGCGTGCAGCAAGTGTTTTGGCCACCTCTTCTGGGCTGACATCATTTGAAGCCATAAGAACCAGCAAATGATATAAGACATCCGCGGCTTCATCGGTGAGGTTTTGCTTGTTTTGCAAAGCCCCAGCAAGCGCCGCTTCCACGGCTTCTTCCCCAAATTTTTTAGCACATTTTTCAGGCCCTGCATTTAAAAGGCTGGCGGTGTAGGAACTGGCCGGATCTGCACCACGCCGTGCCTCAATCGTCGCAAAAAGATCCGTTAAAACATCACCCAAACGCATTTTCGCCTCCTAGTTGATCCCATCAAGGCGCATGGCAAGGCCCTTTGATTGCATATATTGTTTTGCTTCTGAAATGGTATATTCACCAAAGTGAAAAATAGATGCCGCGAGAACCGCAGAAGCGTGACCCTTTGTAACACCGTCTACCAAATGGTCCAGGGACCCCGCGCCGCCAGAAGCGATTACAGGGATATTGACGGCATCAGCAATGGTTTTGGTCAGAGCAAGATCATAACCGTTTTTTACGCCGTCCTGATCCATAGACGTCAGGAGGATTTCGCCAGCGCCAAGACTTGCCACTTGCTGCGCAAAGGCCACCGCATCAATGCCAGTGCGCTCTCGCCCTCCATGGGTAAAAATCTCCCATTTATTCTCCCCAACGGCCCGCGCATCAATTGCGACAACAATACATTGCGCCCCAAAGACCAAAGCGCCATCAGCCACGACTTGAGGGTTTTTCACTGCGGCAGTATTTATCGCCACCTTATCTGCGCCCGCCAAAAGAAGCGCGCGCATGTCTTTTACTTCCCGCACCCCGCCGCCAACAGTTAGCGGCATAAAGCATTGTTCTGACGTTCTGGAGACCATATCAAGCAAGGTGCTCCGGCCTTCATGGCTGGCGGAAATATCCAGAAAGCATAATTCATCAGCCCCGGCAGCATCATATGCTTTAGCCGCTTCCACAGGGTCACCCGCATCCCGCAAGCCCACAAAATTGACGCCCTTCACGACACGACCATCTTTCACATCAAGGCAAGGTATGAGGCGCGTTTTTAGCATTTAAATCGCCTTTGCTGCGGCCAATGCCTCTTCGGGGGAAATCCGCCCATCATATAACGCTCGACCAATAATCACGCCGTCAATATTTGAGTGGTTCTTCGCGCGCAAATCTATAACGTCTTTGACGGAGGCGACCCCGCCAGAAGCAATGACTGGTATAGAGACAGCATCCGCTAAAGCAGCCGTGCCCTCTATATCGACCCCGGTTAAAGCGCCATCACGCGAGATATCTGTGTAAAGAAGCCCGGCCATACCTGCGTCCTCAAAGCGCCGACCAATATCGACCGCTGTATGGGAGGTGGTTTCAGCCCACCCTTCTGTGGCAACCATGCCATTTCGGGCATCAACCCCCACAACAACCTGCCCCGGAAACGCCTTTCCGGCGGCTTTGACAAAGTCAGGGTCACTCACAGCAGCGGTGCCTAAAATCACTCGGCTGATCCCTGTTTCGAGCCAAAATGAAACACTTTCCATTGTGCGAATACCACCGCCAAGTTGGGTATGGCCTTTGGTGGCTCCAAGGATGGCTTCCACAGCGGCCTTATTCGCAGAGTCGCCAGAAAATGCGCCATCCAGATCCACAATATGAAGCCAGTCAAACCCCGCAGCGCCAAACGCATCTGCTTGAGCCGCAGGACTATCATTATAGACCGTTGCCTTATCCATCTCGCCATGGAGCAAACGCACGCATTTGCCCTGTTTGAGGTCAATCGCAGGATAAATGGTCATTGTCATAATTGTCCGTCCCATTTCAAGAAATTGGTTAGAAGCTGAAGGCCATAACGTTGGCTTTTTTCAGGGTGAAATTGCGTCCCGATAATATTATCCCGTCCCACAATGGCACAAAACTCTCCCCCGTGATCACTCGTCGCCAGAATATGAGCATCATCCTCCGGGACCATGTGAAACGAATGTACAAAATAGGCGTGTAAATCATTCACCGGGGGCAATACGGGATGGGGTTTGGTCAAGTCTAAATTATTCCAGCCCATATGCGGAATTTTATAATCCCGGCCTTTCGGCTCTAAGGGTTTTACAACGCCCGGCAACCACCCAAGACCATCAGCGCCGCCAAACTCCTCGCCCTTACTAGCTAAAAGCTGCATGCCAACACAGATACCCAAGAATGGTCGTTTCTCATCCAAAACGGTATTCTCTAAGGTCTCGATCATATCAGGCACAGACTTCAAGCCCGCCATACACGCGCCAAAGGCGCCCACGCCCGGCAACACAATCTTATCTGCACGCGCGACCGTCGCCGCATCAGCCGTCACCTCAATTTGATATGACAAGCCTGCTTCTTTATTCGCGCGCACAAAGCTCTTTTGCACAGAGCGCAAATTGCCGGAGCCATAATCTATGATGGTCAAAAGCTTCATCATCGCGCATGTGCCATGCAAATGGTCAAAGGGCCAGTGTTTCTTTACCGGGAACGTTTAGCCCCCCAAAACGCCCTTCGTGGAAGGTGTTTGCCCTGCCTGGCGAGGATCTGGCGCAATCGCCATTTTCAACGCCCGAGCAAGAGCTTTAAAGCAGCTTTCAACAATATGGTGGTTATTTTCACCGTATATATTTTCAACATGTAATGTCAGGCCAGCATTCATAGCGAAGGCATGAAACCACTCCTTGAACAGCTCCGTATCCATTTCACCCAATTTGTCGCGTGAAAAATCCACTTTCCAAATCAAATAGGGCCGCATGGAAACGTCCAGCGCTGCTCGGGTTAATGTCTCATCCATCGGAATATAAGAATGGCCATACCGGGTGATGCCCGTCATATCGCCCAAAGCCTTCGCGACGGCCTGCCCCATGACGATCCCCACATCTTCAGTCGTGTGGTGTCCATCAATGTGCAAATCGCCTTTGCAGCGCACTTTTAGGTCAATCAAAGAATGTTTGGAAAACCCCTCCAGCATATGGTCCAGAAAGCCAATGCCGGTTTCCACATCATAAGCCCCCGTCCCATCCAAATTGACGGAAACAGATATATCGGTTTCTTTGGTTTTGCGGGCGATATCAGCGCTGCGCATGGGACTTCTCCTATTCGGACTGTTCAACTTATGTGGCCTTGATATAGGGCCTTCTTCGCTCAATACACGGAAAAGATTGATACTTCACCTTTAAATTCCCAAAAGAATGGTTATTTAAGATATGGTTAATCATTCTGATACGCTGAAAAAGGAACTACTTTATGTCACTTATGGATATGCTTCAAAACACCATCGCTAAGCAAGTCGCCGGAAACGCTGCTGCCAAGCTTGGTCTTCCCACTGAAATGGTCGAAAAATTGATGCCAATGGCGCAATCCATGATGATGAGTAAAATCGCCACAAATGCCCAAAAGCCCGAAGGCGCAGAGGCTTTAATGGGGGCACTTAAGAAACATACAGGCTCTCTTTTTGATGAACCTACTGCTGTAGACCAGGATGGCGTCCTGAATGACGGACAAAAAATGATGGGTCACGTATTCGGGGGGGATGCGGGCGTGAATCAAGCGCAAAACGCCTTAGCCAAAATGGGGGGCATTGATGCCTCTAAAGCGGCTGGGTTGCTCGCAATGGCAGGGCCTCTCGTCATGGGCGCTCTAGGCAAGAAAAATCAAGAGCAAGGCGGTTTTGATATGAGCAGTCTAACTGGCCTTCTCAACCAAGAAAAACAACAAGCAAAAGCGGCTGTGCCCTCCGGCCTTGGCGGAATCCTCGATATGATTGATGGTGACGATAATAGCGACATTAAAGATGACCTTTTGCAAAAAGGCATGGGCATGCTCGGCGGGCTTTTTGGTAAAAAGTAAGCTTCTCTTGCCATAGTGAATAAGATAACGCAGGCTTATTAAGTCTGCGTTTTTCTTTAGGCGTGACCCAAATAGGAGAAAAAAATGTCTAAAACATCCCTTCTTTTCGCGGTGATTTCAATTGCTGCATTCGGTTGCGAAACACTTCCCGCCTCTTCAACAAATGATCCCAATTCAAAAGCTATTGTAAAAGCCGCCGCCCCCTCAAAAGAGCTCGACCTCTCAACTGCATCACTGCAAGACATTGCTGTTGCTATTGAAGCGGGTGATATCACATCGCGCGAAATCACCGCTGCCTATTTGGCGCGGATAGCTGAGATTGATGAGGGTTTACAATCGGTATTGACGATAAACCCAAATGCGCTGGATGACGCCAAAGACTTAGATGCGATGTTGGCGGCGGGTCAAAAAAAGGGGCCGCTCCATGGAGTTCCCATCCTTCTTAAAGATAATATAGAAACAGCCGACCCCATGCCAACAACGGCTGGTGCATATGCTCTTGCTGAAAATATGACGGGGCGTGACGCTCCATTAGTTGCGCGCCTGCGCAGCAACGGAGCTGTTATTCTTGGGAAGACAAATCTTTCTCAATGGGCAAACTTCCGTTCCGAGGGATCAATTTCAGGCTGGTCAGCCATTGGGGGCCAGGTGCGCAATCCCCATGCGCTAGATCGCTCCCCTTGCGGATCATCTTCAGGCAGCGGCGCCGCCACCAGCGCGTCTCTCGCCGCAGCGACGATTGGCACAGAAACAAATGGCTCAATCATTTGCCCGTCTTCTATGCAAGGCATTGTTGGGTTTAAACCAACGGTAGGGCTTGTCTCTCAAGATTTAATTATTCCCATATCACATACACAAGATACTGCTGGCCCCATGACAAGAACAGTCACGGATGCTGCCATCATGCTTTCTTCGATGGCGGACCCTGCACATCCTGCATTTAAGACGGATTTCACAAAAGACTTTTCCAAGAACGCCCTACAAGGAAAACGCATTGGCGTTTTGCGCTTTGCACAGGGCAATCGCCCGGAAATATCCAGTTTATTTGAGGCTTCCCTATCCCAGTTAGAAGAAGCAGGCGCTATTCTCGTCGACATAGAAAAATATGATGTAGCCCCAACATTTTGGGAAGAAAGCTATCATGTGCTCAAAGTTGAATTTGCAGAAGGTATCAATTCATATTTAGCCAATACGCCCAACACTGTCACGACACGGACTTTGGAACAATTAGTTACCTTTAACGAAGAAACAGAAACGGATGAGCTTCAGCTTTTCAATCAAGATATCTTCACTGGTTCTTTGGAAGCGGCATCTCAACCCAAAAAGAAGTATGAGGACGCGCTTGAAAATGTATTAAAAGCGACGCGGCAAAACGGTATCGATAAAATGCTCGCCGATCATGAGGTCGATTTACTTGTTGCACCTTCCACCAATCCAGCCTTTTTAATTGATCCCGTTTTTGGCGATAGTTATCAAGGCGGCGTGGGCGCGGGATGGATTGCTGCTATTGCTGGCTATCCGCACTTAACAGTACCTATGGGCCAAATGCGAGGCTTGCCCGTTGGCTTATCCATTATTGCTGGAGCAAACCAAGATCAAGACGTTTTAAAAGCTGGGTTTGTTTTTGAACAGAAGAGTCAAAAATTCACGCCTCCCACTTTTCTAAAAACAATTGATGATCTGCCGAGCATAAAAAATGCCCTCCAGGCGGAGTGATATAGCTTGACCCCAGCGAGGCAACAGGCTCTTTAGCCCTACATTGTTTCACAAAGTTAGGAGCCTCCCATGTCTCACTTTTCTGGTTCTGATAGCCCTGTCATGCACGGCACCACCATTCTTGCCGTGCGCCGAAATGGCCAAGTGGCTGTTGGCGGCGATGGACAAGTCTCCCTTGGCCAAACTGTGATGAAAGGCGATGCGCGAAAAGTCCGCCGCATTGGAGGGGGCAATGTAATCACAGGGTTTGCTGGCGCCACGGCAGATGCTTTTACCCTTCTTGAACGTCTGGAAAGCAAACTCGAGCAATATCCCACGCAATTGACCAGAGCCTGCGTCGACCTTGCTAAAGACTGGCGCACCGACAGATATTTGCGCCGCTTGGAAGCTATGATGATTGTGGCGGATAAAGATGTGACGCTCATGCTCTCTGGCATAGGGGATGTGTTTGAACCAGAGCAGCTTGATGATACGAAAAAAGGCGGTGTCATCGCCATTGGCTCTGGTGGGAATTATGCGCAATCAGCAGCCTTAGCGCTTTATGAAAACACAGATCTTACGGCAGAAGAGATCGTCAAAAAAGCAATGGCCATCGCCGGAAAAATTTGCGTTTATACAAATGACAGCCTGACCCTTGAGGTCATTTAGTCCCGCTCTTTGCCTATACCACTTCCCACAATCATGGAGTGATATAAGCCTGCCATCCAATATAGACCGCCAATTGCAAAAAGAGGACTGATCAGGAAAGTCTTCAATTTTTGAGGCGTTGTTTGATACCGCATATGGCGCGCGAGAATACGAATGATTTTGAACCCCGAAACAAAGGGGAGCAATAAGAATAAAATGATCTTTTTGATTTTTGATTTATGGGCATACCGAATAAAATATAAGTTTTTGCCATTGATATAAATTTTACGCATGACTTTTTTCATAGGCGAGTCTTGAATTTGAAGACCCAGCAAATCTGGCGTGAACATTAATTTTTCACCGCTGCGCAAAAGCCGCTCTGTCAATTCCGTATCTTGCATGCGCGGAATGTCTTTGAAGCCACCACAGCCAATAAATGTTTCCCGGTCAAATGCCATCAAGGCTGAACTCAAATTCGACCGTGGAAAAACAGGGCGTCCTTTTTGGGATTCGTGGTTGAAAAAATAATGTTCAAGATATGATGCTGTTGTGGAACTTACCTCTTCATTGAGCTCAAGGGCTCCCCCAAAAATTCTGTTTCCTTGCTGATAAAACTGCCACGCAGCCTCAAGCGCCTTGGGTGCCAGAACAACATCTGCATCGACAAATATCATCAAATCCCCAGATGCAATTTGAGCCCCTATATTCCGCCCTTTGCCGGGGTTAAACCGCGTTGCTTCATGGTGAAACTTAACAAATGAAAAATCAGCACAAATATTTTGAACAGCATCACTTTCCGAACAATCCACAACAATCACTTCATATAAAAGTGTCGTCTGTTGCTCTGCTAAGGCTTTCAGCGTATTTGGCAAGTTTTCTTGTGCATTATAGCTTGGTATGATTATCGAAATATTCATGACTGGAAACATACTTTAATTTGTAAACGGATTATGACTGAAAGATTTTTAGGCGCTGTTGAACAACTTTTTCGATATTAAATTGATCATCTATCAAGGCCCGTGCCTTGTCTATTTTAGCTTTGTCAGCCTTGAAAGCTTGAAGCGCGTCTGCCAAAGCTGTTGCATCTTTTTCTGGTACCAAAACGCCTGTATCATCCCGCACCAACTCAGGTATGCCTGAATGTGCCGTGCCGATGACCGGCACACCACTTGCCATCGCTTCCATCAACACAACAGGTATCCCCTCCATTTCGCCGCTTTCGCTCGTCACTGAGGGGACGACAACAACATCTGCCGCAAGCATTTTTGATTGTACTTCTGACATCGGCGCATGGCCCGGCAATTTTACGATGTCTTGCATTTTCAAGGTTGAGATTTGGGCTTTGACATCATCATGTAATGGGCCAGAGCCTAAGATTTCCACGTCAAGCTCTACGCCGCGCTGCGCCAAAATATCTGCTGCATCGACGAGATACTTAAATCCCTTCTTCTCAACAAAACGTCCTACGGCCAATACTTTCAGCGGATTGTGCGGTGGCACAAACTCCCGTTTGATAAATTGATCCATCACCATGCCACATCGGACAACCTTGGATTTATCCTGACACGGATGAACGTCACTATAATAATCAATGTTAAACTGAGAAATCATCAGCAAATTTTTTGCTTCGCGTAATTTTGAGGCCAAGGCATCCACATGGGGCAGATCGCGCTCTCCAGCGGAATGCACTGTGACGCTATAAGGCGCGTTGCTTAATAATGATGCAAACATGGCGATGGAGCTTGAAACGTTCAAAAAATGCGCATGTATGTGAGTTACGTCCTCACGCTCAAACTGAGATGCAAAGCGTGCAGCGACCATTAAGTGATACAAGACTTTTAAACGACGTTTCAAAGAGCCATTTTTTGAGGAAAGGGCAATCCCAATACCTTTGAAATATTTCCCAGGCTTCGTGATCAGATATTTCACATTCGCCAAAAATGTTGCCACGGGGGCAATGGGATAAAGATAAGTTGTCTCGTCTACCAAGTCTTTTGCGTCATCCGCGCAAGCCGTATCTTGGCGCACCCCAAAAAGCGACACGCCGTGACCTTGCTTGCGCAATTCCCGAATTTCCCGTCGGATAAAAGTATGGGAAGGTGTCCCAAAACAGGTCGTGAGGTAAACAAGCTTCATTCAAGTTCCAAAATGCAACAACTGTGGCGGCTTATATGCCATAGTTTGCATGTGTCACACCATTTAGTTGATTTTAGACCCAAAACCTTTTTTTAGCGGGAAGTTTTCCCATAAGGTCATTGCCAGTGCCCATAAAAACCTTAAATACGGCGTCACTCACCATCTTAACTTTTTAAAGGCCCCTTATGACTTCTTTCTCCCCGCGCGAAATTGTTTCAGAGCTAGACCGGTTTATTATTGGCCAAAACAAAGCCAAGCGGGCCGTGGCTGTGGCGCTGCGCAACAGGTGGCGGCGGCGGCAACTTCAAGGCAGTTTGAAAGAAGAAGTCACTCCGAAAAATATTCTGATGATTGGGCCGACAGGCGTTGGCAAAACAGAAATATCCCGCCGCTTGGCCAAGCTGGCCGGGTCGCCTTTTATTAAAGTAGAAGCAACGAAATTCACTGAAGTAGGCTATGTGGGTCGGGATGTTGAATCGATCATTCGAGATTTGATGGAAATTTCTATCGGCTTAATGCGCGACAAAAAGCGCGAAGAGGTGAAAACCAGAGCTCATGGGGCCGCTGAAGATCGGGTGCTGGAAGCATTGGTTGGCGAAAACGCCAGCGAAGCTACTCGGCAAACCTTCCGCAAAAAACTCCGCGAAGGAGACCTGGACGACAGAGAAATTGAAATAGATCTGCCAGATACAGGCAAAGGCGGCATGCCCACTTTTGATGTTCCCGGAATGCCCGGTGCTCAAATGGGCATGATCAATATTTCTGACATGATGGGCAAAGCCTTTGGCACGCCGCGCAAGACCAAAAAAGTTCGAGTAAAAGACGCCTATGAACCTTTGCTCGCAGAAGAAGGCGACAAGCTTGTTGATGATGAAAGCTTAACTCAAGAGGCTTTGGAAGCGGTTGAAAATGATGGCATCGTCTTTTTGGATGAAATTGACAAAGTATGCCGGTCTTCTGAAAAATCTGGCGCGGATGTTTCCCGCGAAGGCGTGCAACGAGATCTATTGCCCTTAATTGAAGGGTCCACCGTCCCCACAAAGTATGGCCCGGTTAAAACTGATCATATTCTATTTATTGCGTCTGGCGCATTCCACATTGCCAAGCCTGCGGACCTGCTACCGGAATTGCAGGGTCGTTTGCCCATTCGTGTGGAGCTTGAGGCCCTGACAAAAGAAGACTTTAAGCGCATCCTGACGGAGACTGAAGCGGCCCTCATCAAGCAATATGTGGCATTGATGGCTACAGAAGGGCTGACTTTGGATTTTACGGATGGCGGGATCGACGCCATTGCTGACCTTGCAGCACAGGTGAACGTTTCTGTCGAAAATATTGGGGCCAGACGCCTTGCCACAATTATGGAAAAAGTGCTTGAGGAAATTTCCTTTGATGCGGCGGATAAATCCGGCGAAACCATCGAAGTGACGAGAGAATTTGTCGAAACCAATATTGGCGATCTGGCTCGAAATACTGATTTATCAAAATTTATCCTTTAATTACAATATCTTGCCCGTTGTTGCCCAGAGTCCCCACTTTAGCAGGAGAACACCTGCCGGGACTGGTACTTTCGTTAAGAGGTGGTAAACTATTTCCTTAACGATATTTTGTGACTGCCCTTTTGGCAGCGCTGATCAGGGGATGTCACTTCGGGGGCAGACAGATTTATGGCAGATGGATTTGATAGAAACACGAATAGAGGCAAAGGCTTAATCGCTTTTACTCATGAAGAGCACGGGCTTGGCGCAAAAGCGGCACAGAACTATTCAAATTCGACCGCCCGCAGCACACCGCGCTCGACACCTGCTGATACTTTTACCTCTTTGATCAGCAAACATGTTGATACGGCCATTGTGCCGATTGAAAACGACATTGGCGGATATAACACGAACACCCTGCTTTCCCTGATTGATTTCAAGGGATATGAAATCAAAAAAGATGTTTCGAGTCAGGACCGTTATGTTCTGGCTGTGCCTTATGCTCAGGTCATGGAATTATCGGAATCTTCTTTTTCATCTTCATTCAGCAAAAATCTAACCGTTGGTAATTTGCCAAGAGATATGCAAACGCAAGAAGCTTTGCGCCGTCGCATCAGCTCTGTTTTTGTTTCATCTGATGCGCAAAGCCGATGTGGTCCTGCCCTTGATGGTCTTCGGGCTGAAGGCATGGACATTAAACCTATCCCAAATGGAGCAGACCCATATCGCTTTGGCGTGAAGACGGGTTTTGATAGCCTCGATAGAGATCGTATTATTGAAACACATCACAGCGATGCGACAGGCGATAATATGCGCGTTAGCAAGATGCGTGGCTCCAATTATACAAAAAGCTTAAACGCTGTTTTGCTCCCCTTTGATCAAGCGACGCTTGGTATGCGGAGTTTGAATGCTGAAGAAACGTCAAAACATGTTAGTTTTGGAGAGAGCGATTACATCATCATTGAGGATCGCCTTGAGGGTGAACAGGATATCAATACACGTTTCCTCGCTGTTGGCCGCGCCAAACCAAATCAGATTAGTTTGGGCCGCAAAATTGCTTATACGCTTTTTGGCTGGACCCCTTATTGGCGGCCTGAGGTAGCGGAATATACAAAACGTTCTGGCCCGCTTCACAAAGCTTTTAATGATCGCAAAGGAGACGAAAAAAATATTCGTGTTCTTATTAAAGCAAGTTCTGCTGGGCGCAATGTTACGGATATCTCGGCATTGTCTCGCGAAATAGCGAAGCAAGGATTGAATTATTCAATCGTACCAATTGCAGATCGTCCTGATGTACCAACTGTTTTTGAGGTTGAACTTAAGTCTCGCAAACAAATTGATTATTTAGGGGATGTTTTGGAGTTTGCCTTCCGGGATCACCACGGTTGGAAAGCAAAAGTTTTGGGCATGTATCCAACAAGCTCCGCCATGATCGGCAACAAGCCGGCAAAAGTGCATAATCCATTTATCCGACCTATTTATATCACCATTGCAACAGGGGCGATCATTTATGCTGTTGTTGAATATGTTCGTTTTAAAATGAATGGTGGCTAAACAAAATTGTTTATCCAAATCAAAAAGCCTCGCCCCGCGCGGGGCTTTTTTGTGCTTATCATTTTTTTAGAAAAACGTAAAAAGCCCCCGCGCCGCCATGGCGTTGATGGGCTTGTGAGACGCTGGCAATATGATGACTTAAGGGGCCATCAACCCAATCGAGAAAACGGCGTCGCAGGACACCCCGCGGCGCTTCATGCAGGGGCAAATTTCGCGCTTCAGGAGGGCCTTTGCCCGTAATGACCAACACGCATTTATTTTGATGGATTTTCGCTTGGTTTAAAAAAAGCTGGAGCCGTTGAAAAGCTTGCTCTTGCGTTAATCCATGCAGGTCTAATGTAGCATCAATATTGCGTCGCCCTCTTGAGACACGCTTCGCTTGACGAGGGTCCCCTGCCCCAACAAGGCTATGCTGCAAAGGAGACAGAGACGCTTTTACATCGTTCAGTGTCAGCAAGGGTTTAGAATATTGTTTGCGTGGGGGTTTTGAGACCAATGTATGAGGCGCATTTTGATCTTCGCAGGCTGTCAGATGCGCATGGCTTGAAGGGTCGCCTTGTGTAATAGGTTCTACATCTTTAGTGACTTTTTGCCAGAGAGACGTTTCTTCACTCGACAGAATACGCTTAGACCTTGCCTTAGAAGTTTTCTGTTTCTTTGGCATTTTGTTGACCACGGTTAAACTTGGCCTTCAGTTAAAAGCCTTTGCGCCACTGCGTTTGGTAAAAAAACAATCATCTCCCCAGCCTGTTTCATCACACCAGCAATGTCCCCTGCTTCAGGTCCACTCCCAACAAACACATCGCCGCGCACTGCGCCTTTAATGGCGCCGCCTGTATCTTGCGCAATCATCAACTTATGGCTGAAGCTTTTCGCCTCTCCAGCAAGCCCTGCCCCCAATTCTTCAATCTTCAACAAGATCGGCGCTCCCATCGCGTGATATCGTCGATCCACCGCTAAGCTTCGCCCGGACACTAATTGCACCCCTTGCGCGCCAAGAGGACCAAGTTCTGGTCTTTTCAAATCATCAATAGATTGAAAAAAAACATAGGACGCATTGGAATATCGTACCTCGGCTGCCGCTTGTGCATCCGCCGTCTCAAGCCATTGCCGAATAGTCTGCATAGATATTTGTTCAAGCGGAATCTCGCCAGAGCGAACTAATGTTCGCCCAATGGGGGTATAACTGTGACCATTTTGAGCGGCATACCCAATACGACGAATTTCACCATTTACGTTTATTTTCCCAGACCCTTGAATTTGTAAAAAAAGCAAATCATTCGGGTCCATCCAGAGCAATGGATCACTGACAGGCGTGGTAATAATCTCTTGATGATCCGCATAAGGAATTAAGGTCTTCCCGTCTATGCGACCAGCTATTTTCTTCCCCTTCAGATCATCCCTAAAAGCCCCCAGATCAACACTGATTAAGTCTTCTGGTTTTGTTAAAGCTGGTACTGAGAATTTTTCAGAAAATTCGGGTGATCCCTCATAGATTGGTTCATAATAGCCTGTGAATAAGCCTGTTTCAGTATAGCTTGGTGCTGCGCCCTCTTCTTCTTGAGGTTGATAAATTCGAATGGGTGTAAAATGCGTTTCAAAAAACTCTTGGGCTGCACTGGCATTTGTGGAAAGTCCCTCTGTGGTGAGAGCAACATTGCAGGCTGGCTGCCAATCCTCAACTTTACCACTCAAAGAAAAACCATCTATTTTTTCAAGAGGGTTTGCCGCCTCCCCGTTGCTTTTGCGCATCAAAGCTTCACAGGAGAGTTGGAAGGGTAAAATTGCCTCATGGGGGGCGGCTGTTGGCCAAGAGGAAATAGTTTTAAAATCTAATTTTGAAACTTTTATAGGCGATAAGTTAACCTGAGGCGGTGTTTCTGGTGGTTGTAAGCCTTCTTCAGTGCTCACTATGCTGATTATATGATAGGTAGCGAGCGCCACAAAGGCCGCGCCCAGCCCAAGAGCTAGTGGTTTCCAAAATGTCTCAGGCTTTGCCGACGTGGTTTCTTCATCAATAACAACATCCATAGCACCCGCCCCTATAAATGGTTCACTCAGAAGCGCTGCCACCTGTGGCAACTAATAACCAGTTTGGATCACGATTTTTAAGAGACTTGGAAAATGTCCATCGGTCTCGCACAAGGTCAATCCGGTTTGGATCTCCCTCAACCACGTTTTCGTCTTTGTCGCGCACCACACGGGTTTGGTCTGACTCAAATTCCACCGTTATTCTGGCTCTGGTATCATTAATGTCTGATGTGATGATTTCAGCTTTGCTAATCCCCACAAATTGCAAATCAGACGTCTGGCCAAGGGCATCTCTGGCGGCGACAGCGGATTCAAACGCACGATAAACCGAAGGCTCCACATAAGGTTTGACGTCTCGCAGCTTGCCGCTTGCAAAAGCGTTTACAATCATTTCATAGGCTGCTTTTGCACCGTCAATAAATTGGGGGCCGTCAAAATCTGGCCAAACCTTGATAATGTCTTGTGCCCACGCTGGTTGCGGCACAACTGGCTTAGCTGCCTCTTTCATCAATTCTTCTTGTGCATCAGCTTCAGAGTCATTTTTTGGAGGGGTCATCGGCGTGCGATCACGCTCTTCAGGCTCATGTCCATCTCGGCGGCCCAAAGTCGCATAGAGTTGATAACAGACAAGCACTGCCATAATGGCTACAAAAATCAAACTTACATCCATGTCGCAGTCTCTTTCAAACGCTCTATCGGTCGTATGGTCTTCTGTCTTACCTCTTGGGGGGGTGCAATTTAAATCTGCCTCTCCCAAAATCATATTCCATGCTTATATAGGACGTGTTGTGAAAAAATACCCTTAATGAGAGCGTTTTCCGAATGGCCTATTTCCTATTACTGCTCATCGCCCTGCCCTTTGCCGAAATTTATGTCTTGCTAAAGGCTGGTGGGGCTTTTGGATTGTTGCCCGTTATGCTCGCGACAGTGTTCACAGCTATTCTCGGTGGTTTTATTATCAAAATTCAAGGGATGAACGCAGTATCCCAATTGCGGCATGATATGCAGGATGCGCGGGTGCCGGTAGAACCTGTGGCAGATGGCGTATTTCTGCTGATTTGCGCCCCGCTCCTGATGACCCCCGGTTTTATTACTGATTTTATTGGCTTCTCCCTTCTCGTTCCCCCAATCAGGCATTTCTTTGCGAAAAGATTTCTGAGATGGCTCAAAGGCAAAGTGGCCACTGGCGAAGCACGGATGACCATCATCAGGCCCAATGATCCCCCAAGATGATCCGTTGAGCCGCCTGGACGCTTCGCCCACTTGTTCATTGCGTGGCCCTATGCTAGCAGCGACCCCTTGTTTTTTTGATCAATAAAGGAAGGACTTTTCATGTCTGAAACCACGCCGCAACCAGATGCAGAAGCGAGTGCGCCAGAAGTTCGCATGGTCACCCAATATGTGAAGGATCTCTCCTTTGAAAACCCAAATGCACCTGAGCAAGTTCGGCCAGACCCCTCACCTGCAATTGATATTAGCGTAGATGTTGGCGCGCGGCCTGTTGGACAGGATCACTATGAAGTTGAATTGGCATGTAGTGCCCATGCGACACGCGGCGATGACAAGGTCTTTGTTGTTGAAGTGAATTATGCTGGCATATTCCTGATCAAAGGGATCCCACAAGAGCATTTTGAGCCTATTCTGTTTGTAGAGTGCCCTCGCCTCTTATTCCCGTTTTTGCGTCGAATTGTGGCCGATAATGTACGTGATGGTGGCTTTATGCCGTTAATGCTTGAGCCGCTCGATTTTGCCTCAATGTATCAACAGCAAAAAGCGCAACAAACCCAAGCCGCCCAACAAGGCAATGACGGCACACCGCCTGCGGAAACCACGGCTTAATTTTTATATTTCGCCCAAAGGGGTGTGTCCATTTCGGCGATAAACGCCTCATGGGCCGCCCGCTCCTGGTCTGGCATCTGGAGGATGAGTGGGTTTGATCGGCGTAGCGTTTCTCGCGCGGCGCCTGTCACACCATCACTGCCACTGGACATGGCAAGATCAAAGCCCCCCTGCAGGCCGCCTGTCAGCTCAATATACACCTCTGCGAGCAATCTGGAATCAAGTAGTGCTCCATGGCCATGTTTTTCTCTCTCGGTCGTATTGATACCGAAACGAGAGCATAAAGCATCCAAAGAGGCAGGCGCACCCGGAAATTTTTTGCGGGCAATGACCAGAGTATCGGTCACCTCATTTTCCAATTTCGGCAACCCGGCTTTTTCCAGCTCGAATTGCATAAAGCGCATATCGAACTGTGCATTATGGGCGATAAGCTCCGCCCCTTCCACAAATTCGCGGAAAGCTTCTCCAATGGAAGGATCACTAAAAAGCGGCTTATCTTTTAGAAATTCTTCGGAAATACCATGCACCTTGAAAGCGCCTTCAGGCATATCCCGCTCTGGGTTCACGTAAACATGAAAAGTTCGACCTGTGATCGCCCCTCGCACAAGCTCCAAAGCGCCGATTTCAACAACCCGGTGCCCCTCTTCAGGCTTGAAGCCTGTGGTCTCAGTATCAAATACAATTTGCCGTTCCATGAAGATGTATTATCCTGATTTGATACTAGATGTAGTCAATTCTTGTAAAATTTTCTCCACATCTTGTGTTGCATGCACCAGGCCTTTGTCAGTCCAAATGACGTAATCAGCTCTTTTAAGCCGCGCTTCTTCTGGAAGTTGCCTTTTCAGAATGGCTTGATATTTTTCCTCAGTCATACCTGGCCGGGCGAGCACGCGCTCGCGCCTAATATCTTCTGCCGCGGTAACGACAATGACTTTATCAAACACCTCAGCCGTCGTTTCCTTTTCACCTTCGAAGAGGAGGGGGATATCCAGCAAAATAAGGGGTATGGCCTGCGCTTCCGCCAGAGCCAGAAACCCTAAACGATCCCCAAAAACAAGGGGATGTACGATTCCTTCAACCAGTTCAAAGTCTTTCGGGGTGGAAAGAAGATGCGCCGAGAGTTTAGCGCGATCAATCCCGCCATGCATATCAGCAATCTTCGGGAAGGCCTTTAGCAGAGGCCCTGTGGCGGCACCCCCCGGCGCATATAGCCGATGCACCGCCTTATCAGCATCCCAAACCCGCACACCGCGTTCTGCAAATAAGCTAGCCGTTGTGGATTTGCCCATACCAATTGAGCCAGTCAGCGCTAGTTTTATCATGAAGCGGCCAAGACCGATAAAATATGGTTTTCAAGGTCCTGATCGACGATTGGCGTTTGGCCATACCATTTAGAGAACGCGGGCACAGCTTGGTTTAAGAGCATTGGCAGTCACCCAATATTTGTCAGGCCATAGTTATCAGCTTGGACGAGGAGGGGGGTTTTTAGGGGAGTGTAAATGATATCAGCTACAAGTGTGCTCGCCTTCGCTTTTGCTAAAGATATGGGTAATTCACCCTGACCTTTCATACCTAAGGATGTTGTGTTTATGATGCAATCAACATCCGCCACCGCATCAGAAATATTATTCCAGTCAATAACTTGCGTATTTAGATGTGGTAGGGCCTTTGCTAGGGTTTCGGCTTTTTCTTGGGTTCTATTTGCAAGAACAACGTCAGTCACTTCTCTAATCGCTAATGCTTCACACACAGCAGGAGCTGCGCCGCCCGCCCCAAGCACCAATGCTGACCTTGGCGGGGTAGGGCCCATGATTAGATCTAAACAGGCCACAAAACCTGCCACATCCGTATTTTCTGCCTCAATACCCCGATCTGTAAATGTAAGAGTGTTTGAGACCCCCAGCCGATGGACAAGATCGCTCTTATGGTCAGTGACGCTTGCCGCATGCGCCTTATGGGGCAGGGTCACATTGCACCCCGAAAAGCCCTTATCTCGAAAATTCTTAATCGCCGCCCCAAAGGACACAGGATCAGGCTCAACGGGTAATTTTTCATAGGTCCCATCAATCTTCAGCTTTTCAAGCCAAAACCCATGAATATGAGGCGACAAGGAATGGCTGATGGGCCAGCCAATAATCCCAGATTTGATGGTCATAGTTTAAAATTCCAATTCTAGGCGAGGGCGCAAAAACGCTATTAAGGGGAGCAAAGGAAGACCCAAAATAGAGAAATAATCCCCTTCAATTTCTTCAAACAAACGCGCTCCATGACTTTCTAACATATAAGCGCCAACCGTGGCTAAAACCTCTTCTCCAGCACTAGAAAGATAAGCGTCTATCTCTTCATCCGATAATTTTCGCATTCTAAGAGCTGGGGCGCAAGAATAGGCAAAGACCGGGTTTCCGTTTTCATAGACCACCAGTGCCGTGTGAAGCAGATGAGTCTTGCCCGAAAAAAGCGCTAAACGTTCTTTTGCAGCGGCCATCGACGTTGGCTTATCAAAGCCCTTGCCTGCTAGCCCCATAATCTGGTCTGCCCCAATCACGAAGCCTGGGGTTTTTGCGCTCACTACTTTTGCTTTTTCATGAGCCAAGAGGAGGGCGGTTTCATCCAAGCTTTTGCCTTGCGCAGAAGCTTTTAGTTTCAATTCGTCTTCATCCACATGGCTAATAATTGTTTCAAACGAAAAACCAGCACCTGAAAGAACCGCTGCTCGGCCTTTGCTGCCTGACGCAAGAATAAGGTCTTTTGCGGGTTTCATGTATCATATCCACTTCGGCGCGCAGACAGCCGAGAGATGATATTCGCCGCTGTTTCTTCAACCGAGCGCCGGGTCACATCAATGGTGGGCCAGCCATTTTTGGCAAAATAGCGTTTTGCTTTGATAATTTCTTGGCGGATTAGATCACTATCAGCGTAGTCTGTATCATTTTCCGCATTGATGTTTTGAAGCCGGGACGACCTTATTTGGGCTAACCGATCAGGGCTTGCTGTTAAGCCGATTACCAGCGGGTGCTTGAGTTTTGTGAGTTCTTGGGGAAACTCATTGGTTGGGACCAAGGGAACATTGGCGGCCTTTATGCCTCGGTTCGCAAGATACATACATGTGGGTGTTTTTGATGTTCGGCTCACCCCCACAAGAACAACATCGGCTGTCTCCAAATCCCACAATAATTGGCCATCATCATGGGCAAGAGTATAATCAAGCGCAGCGATGCGCTGAAAATAATCTTCATCCAATGTGTGTTGGGCCCCAGACTGCATGGTTTGTTCAACCCCTAGATAATCTGTAAACGCATTAAGCATTGGATCCAGGACGGAAATCGCTGGCACTTGAAGCTCGGCACATTTCACTTCCAAATGCCGCCGCAAAACCGGATCAACAATCGTGTACATGACAAGACCGGGAGAACCTTCAATCCGGGCCAGAACTTCATTGAGCTGTTTTTGAGACCGAATAAGCGACGCCACATGCTCCAATGGTTTGGCAACCTTGAACCGAGCAGACGTTGCTTTCAGCATCGTGCTTAAAGTTTCGCCGGTGGAATCTGATACTAAATGCACATGGAAATATGTGTTCGCTTCTCGCGATAGGCTTGGGGCTTTAAAATCCATTTTTCCCCCTTCTATTTGTGTAAAACGCGGTCGAAGCCGGTGTAGAACTTGGAACTAAGCTCATTCCTATCTCGTTTTTTCAAAATTGTCTTGCTCAGAAAATAACTCGAGAGAACTTATTCGGACTTTTCCTTCATTTTGGACCCATCTTTTCCGCCCTACTTTTTGGGGGTAAAGTCATCCCGGAACGCTCGTGGAAATGTGAACAAAACCTTAAATTATTTTATTTGAGTTTCGGAACTACCTCAGTATGTCCACGGCGCTACTTTCAGCCATACATTATTTTGAATTTCTCAATCGTTGGGGAAAACCCAATAGCAACTTTTCGCAACTCATTTTTTAAGACATTTGACCTGTTTTCCACAGGCTTATTACTCTTATTAGTTTTTCTTTTCGAGAAAGAGTGTGGTAGGGCCATCTCATCATCTTGAACTTCATCCCAAGACCTTCCTTATGACCAAAGACAGCTTATTCCTTAAAACACTTAAAGGCGAGCAATCCCTTTCAACACCTACATGGTTTATGCGCCAAGCAGGGCGGTATTTGCCGGAATATCGGGCCATACGGGCAGAGGCAGGCTCTTTTACCGATCTTTGTTATAATCCCGGCTTTGCGACAGAAGTGACATTACAACCAATCCGCCGGTATGACATGGATGCCGCCATTCTGTTTGCGGATATTTTGCTCATTCCTGAAGCCATGGGGATGGATTTAAGTTTTGTTGCCGGCGAGGGGCCGCGATTAAAGCCTGTTGTATCGGCTGAAAATGTGACAGAATTGACCGTCGAGCGCGTGAGAAATCATTTAAGCCCTGTTTTCGAAACATTATCGCGCTTATCGGCAGAATTAGACCCATCAAAGGCACTTATTGGGTTTGCAGGTGCGCCTTGGACAGTGGCGACCTATATGTTAGCGGGCCAAGGCACGAAAGACCCAAGCGCCAATCGTCAATTTATATATAATCATCCTAAGGCATTTGCAGAATTGATTGAAAAACTAGTGGATGCCACCACAGATTATCTTCTTGCCCAAGTTGAAGCTGGGGCGGAGGCTATTCAACTTTTTGATAGTTGGTCAGCCGGATTGCCGCAGAAATTGTTTGAGCAAGCCTGTCTTGAACCGACAGCGGAAATTGCGCGGCGCTTGAAAAAAGATCATCCTGATATTCCGATCATCGCTTTTCCCAAAGGCGCAGGACCGCTTTATACGTTATACACAAAAGTAGATGCGTTTGATGGTCTATCAATAGACACAGGTCTTCCTTGGGCGTGGGCGCTGGAAAATATTTCTCCTTATAAAACCGTGCAAGGGGGCCTTGATCCATTATTAGTGGTGAAAGGCGGAGAAGAAATGGCCGAGGCCGCACGAATGTTGCGCGATACTTTCAAAGATGTGCCGTATATATTTAATCTTGGCCATGGCTTTGTGCCCCATACACCGCCAGAACATGTGGCTGATCTTATGACGATCATCCGGGAGAAAGAATAATGCAGGATTTTTTACTGTCAGCTTATCTCTGGATAAAGTCGCTACACTTAATCGCTGTGATCGCTTGGATGGCCGGCCTTATGTATCTACCGCGGCTCTATATTTATCATATGGGAGCAGAGAAAGGCGGAGAAGCAGAAAAAAACTTTATCATTATGGAACGCCGCCTTTTGAAAGGCATCATGAACCCATCCATGATAGCAGTATGGCTTCTCGGGATAATTTTATTGGTGGCACAGCCACAATATATGACTGAGCCTTGGTTTATCTTCAAATTTCTATGTGTGATTGGCATAACTGGTGTCCACGGGGTCTATGGCGGGGCTTATAAAAAGTTTTTAGCGGGGGAGCGGCCAAAGACAGATAAATTTTGGCGGATCTGTAATGAAGTTCCGTTTATCTTAATGATCATCATCGTCATTATGGTCATCGTGAAACCTTTTTGAGGGCTTTAAATAGACCAAAGAGACGCATTTTCTTGACGAAGGCCTTGTTTTTGGTGTTTAAAGAAAAAAAGCGGGGCGTTCTGTCTCAGCTAATTTCATAAGACGTCATTCCCATATCGAAAACGCGCGCTCCTTAGCGTGCCGTCTCTTTCTATTTATAAGGTTGTCCCTGCTCATGTTGCCAAGTGCGATCACGCTTCAAGAACTCAAAGATAAGTCTCCTGCCGAACTGGTTTCTTTTGCCGAAGAGGTTGGTGTTGAAAATGCATCCACCATGCGCAAACAAGACATGTTGTTCGCTATTTTGAAAGAAATGGCTGAACAGGACGTGGAAATCAGCGGCGGCGGCGTGTTGGAAATCTTGCCGGACGGGTTTGGTTTTTTACGATCCCCAGAAGCGAACTACCTTGCGGGACCAGATGATATTTATGCGTCGCCAAATGTGATCCGCAAATTTGCGTTGAAAACAGGCGATACTGTTGTTGGCGAGATACGCAGTCCGAAAGATGGCGAACGCTATTTTGCGATGACGAAGGTTAGCACCATCAACTTTGAAGATCCTGAAAAGGTGAAACATAAAGTTCACTTCGATAATCTCACCCCATTATACCCTGATGAGCGGTTGAAAATGGAAATTGAGACGAAAGAAGGCAAAGACTTTTCAGCACGAGTGATCGATTTGGTCGCGCCGCTCGGAAAAGGACAACGTGCCTTGATTGTTGCGCCGCCGCGAACAGGTAAGACAGTTCTTCTTCAAAATATTGCCCATTCGATTACGGCGAACCACCCAGAATGTTATCTGATTGTTTTGCTGATTGATGAACGCCCAGAAGAGGTGACGGACATGCAGCGATCTGTGAAAGGGGAAGTTGTTTCTTCCACTTTTGATGAACCTGCAAGTCGCCATGTTGCTGTATCTGAAATGGTGATTGAAAAAGCAAAACGTCTTGTGGAACATGGCCGCGATGTTGTTATTTTGCTGGATTCGATCACGCGTTTAGGCCGGGCCTATAATACGGTTGTTCCTTCATCTGGTAAGGTTCTAACGGGGGGCGTGGATGCGAATGCGCTTCAACGCCCAAAACGTTTCTTTGGTGCGGCCCGAAATATTGAAGAGGGCGGCTCTCTCACCATTATCGCGACAGCTTTGATTGATACTGGCTCGAAAATGGATGAAGTAGTGTTTGAAGAATTTAAAGGCACCGGCAACTCTGAAGTCGTGCTGGATCGTAAAGTGGCAGATAAGCGAACCTTCCCGGCGATTGATATTGCCAAATCCGGTACGCGGAAAGAAGACTTACTTGTCTCGAAGGAAGACCTTTCAAAAGTATTTATCTTGCGCCGTATTCTATCTCCGATGGGGTCTGGAGATGCGATCGACTTCTTGCTGGATAAGCTACGCCAGACAAAAACCAATGCCGATTTCTTCGATTCTATGAATACTTAGACGAAAAACATTCAGTGATTAGAGACAAGCGGCGGGCGATAATGTTCCGCCGTTTTTTCTTATTTGGGAGACAGCAGCAGCAGGCGTATCTGTTGCCAAGATGTCCACACCGTTTGAGATAAAATCAGTATAAAGATTATATGAACCAGCTTTGGCAATCTTTTTATCAATAGAATTGCGGCCGCCAAGGGTCCCAAAAATAACCTCAATGCCTTTATTATCCAAGGTTTTATAGAGCGCTTCATCGGTTTCACTATTCCCAGTCCAAGCGAGGACTTGATTTGAGGGGATTCCGCTATCTTCAAATTTCGCTAACTTATCGCCATCTGTGATCGTGACTGAAATCATGGCATCTGGCATTTTGCGATGCAGAATCTTCGCTTGGGCCAAAGTGTAAGCGATAAACAGAACACGTTTTTCCGCCCCTGCCTTTTTTACAGCAGCAATAACATCATCATAATCAACAGAGCGTTTCATATCGAGCTGTAAAATCGTTTTTCCATCTGCCCAGGTCAGAGCTTCTTCAAGAGTAGGGGGTCTTTCAGACAAAACCTTGCTGTTCTCAACGATGCGCAAAGCGTCAAACTTTGTGCGACTTAAATCCGCAATAGGGCCTGTGCCATTTGTGGTGCGATTAACGGTGTCATCATGCATCAAAACCAATGTGCCATCCGCGATTGAGGCAACATCAATTTCCATCATGGCTGGGCTTATGGCTAATGTATTTGCCATCCCCAAAATTGAGTTTTCCGGGTTGCCTCCGCGATGAGCGCTAATTATGGGAATGAGGTTTTCATCCATACAGTTGAAAAAATCAGGCAAAGACGAATTGATGGCAAAAATATCATCCTTGGACTGAATAATATCTTCAGAAGGAGAGGGTGTCTCAGATATATTTTGCGAGCAGGCGATTAGGGCAAGCAATGGCAATGTGATGACAAATTTATTCATGAGGGAACCTCGTCAAACGATATAGAATGTGGCACATATCTATCGAATTTATAAAAGGCGGATAATACATGAAGCTCACGATTAATATAGATTGCACGCCCGAAGAAGCGCGGGCTTTTTTTGGGCAGCCTGATGTCACGTCTATTAATAAAATCATTGTCGAAGAACTCGAAAAAAACACCCGGGATAATTTGGACAAGTTGGCTGATCCGGCAAAATTCTTCGAAAAAGCCTATGCGAGCGGCGGCTCTATGGAGCAAATGCAGAATATGTTTGCGGCCATGATGGCTGGTACTGCTGGCAAGAAATAGATAGGCCTGGATTTTCATGGCGCGGGCTGATGAGACTATTTTTGCATTATCATCAGGCGCAGGCCGTGCTGGTGTTGCGGTTTTTCGGCTGAGCGGCCCGCAAAGTATTGAAATTACTCATAAAATTTGCAAACCTCTCAAGCAAATGGGCCATGTCTATGTTAGAAGTATGGCCAATCCAGCCACGAATGAATTAATTGATAAGGGGGTCGTTTTCCTCTTTAAAGCGCCGAGCAGCTTTACCGGGGAGGATATGGCGGAGCTTCAAACTCATGGGTCTTTGGCTGTTATAAAAGCGATGACCGATGTGTTGATCTTTTTGGGCGCGAGACCAGCTGATCCAGGTGAATTTACGGAACGTAGTTTTCGCAATGGCAAGATGGATTTAACCCAAGTCGAAGCGCTTGCGGATTTGATTGAAGCTGAAACAGACAAACAGCGCAAAGGCGCGCTGGGGCAACTTGGCGGGCATCTTTCTAAGGTGGGGGCAGAATGGCGCAAAAAACTTATTGGCGCTTTGTCCCCCCTGGAAGCAGCGATTGATTTCCCGGATGAAGATGACATTCCTGCGGAAATAGAAGCCAGAGCAAAACCTGTATTAGAGACATTAATTGAAGACCTGCGCGGTTTCTTAAAGGGGAGCGAAAACGCACAGCGCTTGCGCAAGGGGGTTACAATCGTCTTGGTTGGACCGCCCAATTCAGGAAAATCGACGCTCTTAAATTGGCTGGCCGGAAGCGACATCGCCATCGTCTCAGACTTAGCGGGCACCACCCGCGACACGATTGAAGCGCGGCTTGATCTGGCAGGGATACCCGTTACCCTAATTGATACGGCAGGACTTCGAACAAAGACCGACGATGTGATAGAGATTGAAGGCATGCGCCGCACGATGGCGAAGGCCAAAGAAGCGGATCTTCGGATTGGGCTGATATCTGCCGACGAAACAACCTCTCTAAATTTGATCAAAGAAAGCTTGAGCTCTGAGGATTTGATCGTTTGGAACAAGACCGATATTTCTGACGCAAGGAAGCTCACCCATGAGGGCATAAAAATTTCTGCCAAAACAGGCGAGGGGATGGATGCTTTTTTGGCGCTGCTAGAGCAGAAGGTCACATCGCTTTGCGGCAGCGGCGAGGAGCCAGCTTTGACCCGCGCACGACATGTATATGCTGTCAGAGAAGCGATCACCTCTTTAGAGCGAGCGATCCATATGCTCCAAGCAGGGCCGGAAATGGTCGCTGAAGATGTTCGTCGAGCCATCCAATCGCTTGGATATCTAACAGGGGATGTTGGCGTGGAAGACATATTAGGTGAAATCTTTTCTTCTTTCTGCATCGGTAAATAAATGTTTCACGTGAAACACTCCGGCTCTTTTATGTAAATCAATCTTCAAATTTGACTCGAGTTAAACTCAAATTGTTCCACGTGGAACACCTTTTATAAGCGTCCAGATCAACACTTTTCACTGGCTTCTATTCCTATAGATCGCTACATCACCTCCATGTCTGAAAACGCACAATATGATGTGATCGTCATTGGGGGAGGCCATGCGGGCTGCGAAGCTGCCGCCGCCGCGGCGCGAGCTGGCGCTCGAACATTGTTGGCGACCCACAAGATTGAGACGATCGGAGAGATGTCCTGCAACCCGGCTATTGGAGGATTGGGCAAAGGCCATTTGGTTCGTGAGATCGATGCATTGGATGGGTTGATGGCGCGGGTAATTGATCAATCTGGTATTCAGTTTCGAATGCTCAATCGCTCCAAGGGACCAGCTGTGCGTGGGCCCCGTGCGCAAGCGGATCGCAAACTTTATCGCGAGACGATGCAGCAGCTTTTGCGCAAGCAACCCAATCTGACAATTGAGAGCCATAGCGTCGAAGACTTGATCGTGGAAACCGGAAAAATTGCCGGGATTGTCACGAAAGATGGTGCGGCGATTAGGGCCCCAGCTGTAGTTCTCACGACGGGGACTTTTTTGAAAGGGATGATCCATATCGGCGATAAGCGCATTCCGGCTGGACGGGTTGGGGAAGAGCCTGCCATCGGATTGTCGAACCGTCTTTATTATTTGGGCTTGCCAATGGGCCGACTGAAAACGGGAACCCCGGCCCGGCTTGATGGACGAACAATTGAGTGGGATAGGCTGGAAATGCAACCAGCTGATAAAACGCCAATCCCTTTTTCTTTTTTGAATGAAGAAATTCATGTGAAACAAATTGAGTGTGGCATCACCTATACGACGCCCGAAACCCATAAAGTGATTGCAGACAATATTGATAAATCCGCTGTTTATGGCGGCGCGATTTCCGGGCAGGGACCGCGTTATTGTCCGTCCATTGAAGACAAAGTCGTCCGCTTCGCGGAACGAAATCAGCATCAGGTGTTTTTGGAACCTGAGGGTTTGGACGATCACTCGGTCTATCCAAATGGTATTTCTACCTCCTTGCCAGAAGATGTGCAGGCCGCATTTTTGAAGACCATCCCTGGTTTGGAAAATGCTAAAGTCATTCGATATGGCTATGCGATCGAATATGATTATGTGGACCCGCGTGCATTGACGAATACGCTTCAGGTGAAGGTGTTGCCAGGCCTGTATTTGGCGGGGCAGATTAATGGCACCACAGGATATGAAGAAGCGGGCGCGCAAGGTTTGATGGCGGGTGTAAATGCCGCTCGAAGCGTTGAGGGGTCTGCTCCTTTTATCTTGGATCGGTCGCAAGCTTATATTGGTGTGATGATTGATGATCTTATCTCTCGCGGCGTCACTGAGCCTTATCGGATGTTCACGTCCAGAGCTGAATATCGCCTGACATTGCGCGCGGATAATGCTGACCAAAGGTTGACCGCGCTGGGTGTTGAGGCTGGGGTCGTAAAAGAAGAGCGCGCTGCATTGTTCCACGTGAAACAAAATGCTTTGGCTGAGGCTAGAAGCTGGGCTGCTCAAACCAAATTGTCTCCTTCTAAAGCGCAAGAATTTGGGATCAAGGTGACTCAAGATGGCCGCAAACGGACTGTGCTGGAATATCTTGCCTATCCGGGGATCACCTCCAAGACGTTGGAATCCCTCTGGTCGGAATTGGCGACCATGCGAGAAGATGTCTGCGAACAGCTGGAAATTGACGCGCTTTATGCAGGATATATGGATCGCCAACAGGCTGATATTTCCGCTTTCAAAAAAGATGAGGCGCTGATCATTCCAGAGAATATGGACTATGCCTTGATCACTGGTCTTTCAAATGAGGTCCGGCAAAAGCTTGAAAAAGCGCAACCTGCCACGATTGGTCAGGCGGGGCGGATCGAGGGGGTAACCCCTGCCGCAATGGCGCTGGTGTTGTCGTGGATCCATAAAAATACCTCTCCTCAAAATAGGAAACCTAATGTTCACTGATCCCCGATGGAGCAGCTTTGAATTGACGGAGCGCGCCCGCGCCCGTCTCCAAGCCTATAATACACTCCTTCAGGATTGGGGGGGACGCATTAATTTGGTGGCCCGATCTACTTTGCCAGAAGCGGAAGAGCGACACTTTCTAGACTCAGCGCAGCTCATGCCCCTTCTTCCGGCTGGGTGTAAGCAGATGCTAGACTTTGGTTCCGGTGCTGGTTTTCCAGCTTTGGTGATCGCCATTCTGGCTGCGGAAAAGCCTGAGCTCCAAGATATGAAAATCACGCTTCTCGAAAGCACGGGCAAAAAATGCCACTTCCTGCAAACCGTGGTGGATGATCTTGGCTTGGACCAGGTAACCATCGAGAACCGGCGGGTTGAAGCAAGCTCAAAGCTGAAAGCGGATGTCATTACAGCGCGCGCCTTAGCGAATTTGGACAAATTATTGACCCTTTCGTTTCCTTATTTGAAACCCGAAACGATATGTCTTTTTCTTAAGGGCGAACGGGCAACAAGTGAATTGACGGATGCCGCGGCGCAGTGGACAATGGAGGCCATACCTCACAAAAGTATGACCCATGAGTTGGCGCAAATACTTGAAATCAGGAAGATAAAACGTGTCTGAGTCAACATTATCCTCCCCGAAAAAAGCCCCTCGCATTTTGGCCATTGCGAACCAAAAAGGGGGGGTTGGTAAAACAACGACGGCCATCAATCTTGGTACTACTCTCGCCGCGATTGGTGAAAAAGTGCTCATTATTGATCTCGATCCGCAGGGCAACGCTTCCACGGGTCTCGGTGTGGACGCTTCAAACCGGAAGATCAGTACTTATGATGTGCTGATGGGAGAAGCAAATCTCGCAGATACGGAGCAAGTGACCAATGTTCCGCGTTTGACGATTGCCCCGGCGGATGTTGGCTTGGCCGGTGCTGAGATTGAGCTGATTGATGTAGAAGACCACCATTTCTGCTTAGCCCGGGCGATTGAAAAATTTGCCAAAGCGCGGCCAGACATTACGTATATCATGATTGATTGTCCGCCGTCTTTGAGCTTGCTGACCATCAATGCGATGGCCGCGGCA
>CALLVA010000168.1 GCA_938010655.1 uncultured Parvularculaceae bacterium
GCCAATATTCGCGAGGTTGATGCTGTTGTTTATGTGTTGCGCTGTTTTGAAGATGACGATGTTACCCATGTAAATAACAAAATTGATCCGATGGCAGATTTTGAGACGGTTGAAACCGAACTTATGTTGGCTGACTTGGAAAGCCTCGAAAAGCGCCTGCCCGCGATGAAAAAGAAAATCGCCCAAAAAGATAAAGAAGCTCTTGCGCAAGTGCCCTTGATTGAGGCTGCACTAGAAGCACTGCAAAATGGACAACCTGCCCGAACAGTTGAAGTCGAAGACGACCAACAAAAAACATGGAAAGGCTTGCAGCTTCTCACGCAAAAGCCAGTGCTGTTTGTTGCTAATGTGGATGAAGACTCCGCTGCAACCGGCAATAATTTTTCGAAGCTCGTCGAAGAACGGGCAAAAGCAGAAGATGCTGCTGCGATCATCATTTCAGCAAAGATTGAATCTGAGCTTGCCCAATTAGATGATGACGAACAGGCTGAATATCTTGGAGAACTAAACCTCGAAGAGCCGGGCCTCAATCGCCTCATCCGCACAAGCTATGGCTTACTCAATTTACAAACCTATTTCACCTGCGGCCCAAAAGAAGCACGGGCATGGACGGTCAAAATTGGGGCAACTGCGCCGCAAGCTGCCGGCGTGATCCACACTGATTTTGAAAAAGGGTTTATTCGTGCAGAGACGATCGCCTTCGGCGATTATGTCGAACTGAACGGGGAAGCTGGCGCAAAAGAAGCTGGCAAGATGCGCCTTGAAGGTAAGGACTATATTGTCAAAGATGGAGATGTCATGCATTTCCGGTTTAACACATAAGGCTGACCATGATTGAACTTGCTGCTGCGCCTCTCGCATATTCTTTGATTTTTATAAACGTTGCCATTAGTCTGTATGCATTACAGGTTAATCGGCAATTTTATGCTGACAATATTTTTCATATCGGCGCTATTTTACAGCAAAAGCAATATTATCGGATGGTAACATCCGGTTTCTTGCATGTTGATATGGGTCACCTGCTTCTCAACATGTTCACTCTCTATTTTTTCGGCCCAATATTGGAATATATGGTCGGGACTATGAATTTCGCGATTATTTATTTTGGGTCAAAGGTCATTGCTTCAGCGCTGCCTTTATACACAAAACGTCATGAACTCAATTATAGCGCGGCGGGCGCATCCGGCGCGATATCAGGCATATTGCTTTCTTATTGTGTATTTGAGCCCTTCAGTCTTCTATATTTATTCTTCGCTATTCCTGTACCAGCAGTTGTTTTTGCTGTTGGATATATTGCCTATTCAACATTAGCCATGAAAGGCGAGTCTCGCATCGGACATGACGCTCATCTTGGCGGTGCGATTGGCGGCGTTGTTCTGACCTTAATTCTGTTCCCAGACGCGCTCACCAGATTGCTTGGTGGCGGTTAACCCCGTTAGGCGTCAAGGACTTTGCCTTTAGGGGCAGCAGCAATATCTGGCAACAACTCCGCCATATTTATGGAGCGACCATCCATTTGCACAATGCGGACATGTCGTCGCGTCAAATCTCGTGCATGAGTCACGCCGCATGAATGCGCTATAATGTTCACATCTTTGCGCATAGCTTTGACGAAATTCTTGACATTCTCTGCTTTCACTTCCGGGTCCAAGCCAGCTTGAAGTCTTTTATCATGGGTCGTAATGCCTGTAGGACATTGGTTCGTGTGGCATCGCATTGCCTGAATACAGCCAATGGAAAACATAAAACCCCGCCCGCTATTGACGGCATCTGCGCCAGCGCAATACGCCCACGCAATTTCTGCCGGCGTCACAAGCTTGCCTGCACAAATGATTTTTATACGATCCCGCAATCCATGCTCGCGCAAAACATCGACGAGCATTGGCAAAGCTTCGCGCAAAATCAGCCCTGTATTATCCATTAAGGCGAGCGGAGCGGCGCCTGTGCCGCCATCTCCCCCATCTAGGGTGATAAAGTCTGGCGCAGCCACCTCGCCGCGCTTGGCAATTTCAGCACACAAACCATCAATCCATTCGCGCCCCCCCAGCACTGTTTTAACGCCAACAGGCTTGCCTGATAATTGGCGCAGCTTACTTACAAAATCCAAAAGTTCGCCAAAACTGTCTATTTCGCGATGGCGATTGGGCGAGATCGCCGCTTGCCCAGCATGTAATCCCCGTATCTCCGCAATCTCTTCAGATACTTTTTCCGCTGGTAAAATGCCGCCTTTGCCAGGCTTTGCTCCTTGGGACAGCTTCAATTCAATCATTTTCACTTGAGGAAATGCAGCATTTCTTTGGAAAACTTCGGTCGAAAATTTTCCGTCTTTGGTCCGCGCCCCGTTTTTGGCCGTTCCTAGTTGAAAGATAATATCGCAATTTCCTTCAAGGTGATAAGGGGAAAGCCCCCCTTCTCCCGTGTTTAACCAGCAATTCGCCAATGCCGCGCCCTTGGATAAAGCTTGAATGGCTGGCTTGGATAAGGAGCCATAACTCATCGCAGAAATATTGATAAGAGATTGCGCTTCATACGGATGATCGGTCTGGGGACCAAAAACAATAGTCGGGCAATCTACAGCGTTTTCATCCAAAACAGGAAAATTGGCCGGGACGAAAATAAGTGTACCTGGTGCTGTGGCTGATTTTGTTGACCCGAACGGCTCGCTGCCACTTTTGCCCTCGCTCGCCTCTTTAATCCAATCACGTTCAGCACGATTAAAAGGCATTTCCTCGCGATCAAGCGCAAAGAAATATTGCCGAAAGAACTCCCCTAAGTGAATAAAAATATCGCGAAACCGACCAATAACAGGATAATTATGACGAATGGCATCTTTGGTTTGCGTTATGTCGATGATAAAAAAAACGACCACGACAAGCGCCATCAGCCCCAACGCCAAAACGAAAAGTGACGCCAAAAAACTAAGGCTTGTCATGGTGAAATTTGCCAGCCAGCTCATGACGCGCCCCTATTTTGAATTGTTACGATGGAGAATACGGGTCGAGCCGCGAATGATCAGATCAAAATCTAGCGCGACATTGCGCCCTTTTTCACCGTCGCGCAGCTTCTTTTGATCTTCAATCAAAATGCGCGCTGCCCATTTGCCCATTTCCTCAATAGGCTGACGAATAGTCGTCAATTGAGGCCACGTCGACCGCGCATAATGCGCATCATCAAAACCAGCGATAGAAACATCGTCTGGCACCCGGAAATTCATCCTCCCCATCGCCGTCATAACACCAGCGGCCATATCATCATTACTCGCAAAAATCGCTGTTGGCTTAACGTCGCCGGTCATTGCCTCGCCGCCACGCAGTGCGCCAGATTTGAAAGAAAAATCCCCCTGAAGGATACGTCTTTTAGGCACCTCTAGGCCTGCTTCAGTCATCGCTTCCATGAAACCATTAAAGCGCAACATCGTCGCACTATGTCCTTCGTGGCCTTTAATAAAAGCGATATCCTTATGTCCGGTCGCGATCAAATGTTCCGTCATTGCTTTGGCAGCTGCTTTATCATCCATGCGGATAATGCCAGCATTTTCAGATGGCCCTTGCGGAGAAATTTTGACCATAGGCACATTAGCGTGTCTCAATGCCGCAAGAATTTTTTCATCATCACACACGGGCGGCGTAAGAATAATTCCATCCACAGACATTTGCTGGACGAGCTGATCAATTAATTCTGGATCAATATGCTCTCCCATCGGTTCTACTAAGAGGTGATACCCGGCATCTCGGCAGGCATGCACAGCGCCCTGCTGAAAAATCCCAATATAATCGAGGCTTGGATTATCATAGGCCAAAGCAATCATGAAAGAGCGCGACCCGGCCAAACGTCTTGCTGAAAGATTAGGGTGAAAATGGAGTTCAGCAGCGGCGGCCTCAACCCTTTCGCGGGTGGATTGGCGCACATTGGGCTCTTTATTGAGCACCCGAGAGACCGTTTTGATAGAAACGCCAGCCTTTTCTGCGACATCGATAATGGTGATTTTTCCAGAAGACCCATGACGAACCGGTCTTTTGCCACTCTTATTTTGATCTTTATCGTCAGCCACGTTTTTCTCCCGAAGCTCTAACTATGCTGAATAATGGTCTTTTTTAGCGATTTGCGCGTATTTGCCACACCCTACCCAGTTTCGGCATCAAAACCAGCCCCTGCTTGAGTTTGACCTGTAAAACAGGCCTATCAGTCTGGTTTAAACACGCCTTTGGTAACTTTTAAATTACTGTTTTGTGTGACATTTTTGAAATGGGCACCAACATACATAATGACACGCAAATCTGCTTCTTCAGCAGCAAGTTTGCTGACCCCCTATTAGAGCGGGATTACAGCGAATATGTAGTCAAAACAGCCCTGACAAAAAACAGGGCCGTCATGGTGTTTGGCGCGATTATGTTCATGGCCCAACTCATGCTCGATTATGTAATCATACAGCAATATTTCAACATCGCCGTGCTCATTCGGTTGTCCGTTGCGCTTATTTGCATCGGGCTGACCTATCTGACCTATACAACAAAAGGGCGGGAAAGCTTTGGTGCGATCTCCTGTATGCAAGTTGCTGTTGCCTCAGGAGCGCTTTGCGCATTGATTGTCATCAACCCGTCTACAGCCCTTTTATATTTTACGGGCTTTATACAAATCGCTTTGATTTTTGTGGTGCTGATGAATGTCTCTGTCATTCTGACAGTCTCATTATTAGGGGCGATTTTCTGTAGTTATGCCCTCAGCACGATGATGCTTCCACCGAGCATCAACCTATTGGGCAGTGTCATCATACTCTTCAACACTTTTGTGATGATTGGTTGCATTAGCATATTTATTGAGCGCTACAGACGGCAGGCATTTCTCAAGCATTTGGCCAAAGAACGGATTACGTTGCGCTTGAAATCCATGATTGATGAAGCATCTGAAAGCCTGCAACGCCGAAACACGCTCATGAATATCATCACGCATGTTTTCAAAACACCTCTCCATCAAATTATTGGCTTTAATGAACTCGTGGGCCGGGAGCTGGAAGAAAGAGAAGACGCCGATACATGTAAAACATATGTGGATACCGTGACAGATGCGAGCCGCGGTTTGCTGGACCAAGTTAATAGATTGTTAACGCTCTCTAGATTGGAATCTGGCAACCTCTTATCCCGCACAAGTTCCTTCCAACTGAAAGACCTTGTCAGCCTAAGCCTGGCGACCATTGATCCTCAGAATAAACATAGCGAGCGTTTCGTGATTGATGACTTGCCCAATATCACGGTCTTCGCAGACCCTGAACAGATTGGCGCAGCTCTTGGGGAAATTCTGCGCAATGCGCTTCACCATGGCGATGATGGTGAGATTTATATACGTGTTAAAGATAATACACGAACTCTGACCCTGAGCGTTGAGAATGGCGGCCCGCCAATGACAGACAAGCAACTTGATCTGATTTATGAACCTTTAAGCAACAAAATCGACTATCGTCATATGGGCGGCCAATCTGCAGGGATCGGCATCGGACTAGCGCATCGCCTAAGCCAGTTAAATGGCGGTAGAGTATTTGTGAGCAATCGCGATAATGGCGAGGGCGTTGTGGCAAAACTCACCATGCCAATCGCGGACCACCCTAGCCTTTCCGCCGTTACTGCTGAAGACGCAAGGGCGGATATAAAGAGATCTGCTTAGCATAATGCTAGGCTATCGCTCATGGCGATACTCAATTAGCAAATATGGCTATCCTTTTTCAGTTCTATAGCGCATTGCGCTTTTTGTCTCTTGGCGGGTTTTTCCGACGTGACAAAGCCGCTGCTTATGCCTAACGATTTCAGGTGAGAAGTTTCAGGAAAAGGATATCAAATGCGCATTGGTGTACCCAAAGAAATTAAAACCCAAGAATATCGCGTAGGGCTCACCCCCGATAGCGTTTTGGAACTCACTCGAGCAGGCCATGAGGTCATTGTCGAAACTGATGCTGGCGCCGCGATAGATTTCACCGATGGTGAATATAAAGCTTCAGGCGCCAAAATCATGCCGACACCAGAAGACGTATTTGACAATGCAGACATGATTGTGAAGGTCAAAGAGCCTCAATTGCATGAATGTGAGATGCTCCGCGCCGACCAAACACTTTTTACCTATTTACACCTAGCTGCGGATAAACCACAGGCAGAAGCCTTGGTAAAATCCAAATGCTGGGCTGTGGCCTATGAAACCGTGACAGGCATCGAAGGTCTGCCCTTGTTGCGCCCGATGAGCGAAGTTGCGGGGCGGATGTCGATACAAGTTGGCGCGCGCTGTCTTGAAATGGCTTCTGGTGGGCGCGGTGTTTTGCTTGGGGGCGTGCCAGGGGTCGAAGCGGCGAATGTTGTTATTCTTGGCGGCGGCGTTTCCGGCTTCCATGCAGCGCAGATGGCTGTGGGGATGCATGCGGATGTCACCATTTTTGATTTGAACCTCAATCGTCTTGAAGAACTTGATACCATTTTTGGCAACCGGGTTCAGACTGTCTATTCAACAAGAGGCGCTGTGGCCGAAGCGGTGGCGCAAGCAGACCTTGTGATCGGCGCGGTGCTTATTCCGGGCGCCGCTGCGCCGAAATTGATCAGTCGCACCATGCTGCAAACGATGAAGCGCGGCGCTGTGTTGGTAGATATTGCCATTGACCAAGGGGGATGTTTCGAAACCTCAAAAGCAACCACCCATGATGATCCCTTTTATACCGTAGACGGTATTGTTCATTATTGCGTGGCAAATATGCCGGGCGCTGTTGCCAGAACATCAACTCTCGCGCTCAATAATCGTACCCTGCCCCATGTGGTCAATTTAGCGAATTTTGGTCGCAAAGATGCGTTGACCAAAGATCACCATTTGCGCATGGGCCTCAATGTCGCCGATGGCCATATCACCCATGCTGCTGTCGCAGAAGATTTGGCGATGCCGTATAAGTCTGTGGAGGAGTTTATTTAAACGACTCTATAGCCGCGCGGCCTTTTGCGCCGCGTGGCAATTTAAGTCATTGCCTTGAGCGGCGCGCAATCTATCTGCCATTTCAGCTGCCAATAAACGATTGCCTTTTGGGGTAAGGTGCCTGTGCCCTTTTTCCCAATATAACTTTTCATCAGGGGATTTTTCAGCCTCAAATTGCGCCATTGGTGAAACAGTATAATCAGCATCAATCAATTTTTGTGGCAATAAGCGAAAGCCAGATCGAAACCATGTTCGGTTTTGCACCGTTGGAATATCTAAAAGATAGAATGATGCATTTGCCGCCTCACTGGTTTTTTTTGCAAGTGCGATCAAACCAAGGTCAAGCGGACTTGCCGGCGGACGATCATTTGGTTGCTCCAGCGTCTCTAGCTTCGATGCTTCTTTGGTCACGACAGCGCCGCCTGTCAAAATGTTTTTAATCAACCGGCCCCCTTTTTCTCGCAAAGCTATATATAAATGCGATGTTGAAGAAAGAGGTTCATAGAACGGGATCTTCGACAATTTTTCCTGCACGCCTGTCGTTGGCACATAACGAGCATTTGTTGGCTGAAGGCCGCTATCATCGATTTTATATAGACCAGAGCGCATATTATCCGCTGGGTCGGTATGGTGCCAAGAAAAGATCACCGCATCTGGTTCAAAACCAAGACCGCGCTCCTCCAGCGTTCGCAACATTTCTGCCGTGCCAAAACCTGAGACTGCAAAATTCAACACCTCAACAGGGCACCCTGCCGCCCGCATATTTTGCTCTAAATGCCATGCAAAACTATCTTCCAAATTGACTTCGAATCCCAGAAAATAACTATCGCCAAAAATAGCGATGCGCTTAATGCCATCTGGTTTTTTCAAGGAATAATTTTGCCTCGCACGCAGACCTTGAGAGTTCATTTCAATAGTAGCCACAGTTTCAGGGGTATGCTGACGATAAACTTTAGAAGGCTGGTTCATCCTCACGCCATATTCCGCCGCCACAACATGACGTGGAATAAAAGCTTGCGGCGCAAAAACGCGCAAGAAGACTTCCGCGAACAAGGCTGCATAAACCCCTGCTCCCAAAACCCATCCTGTCAGTTTCAACCCTTTCACCTCAACACCCTCTCAAAAATCGAAATAGATAAATTCTTGAACGTCTTCCGCCGCCAGAAAAACAGCACCGCAAAGAACGGCCAATAAAACATTGAAATGCGCAAAACGTTGCACCATGGACCCTGACCTGCCATCCAACGGCGATACCAAAAATTCCAATTCTCCTGAAAAACGCTGCCAAAGCTGAACCAGAATTAAAGGCGCAGCATAAAACAACAATGTTTTCGTTTGCGCGAGCATTGGAAGTGTCGTGATAATCGCACCGCTGGTAACAGCTTCGCCCATCAACGCCATGGCGGTCCATGCCTCGCCAATTGTTTCTGCTCGGAACAATGTCCATCCAATTAGCGTCAACATGGTCATCACACCCCATGCCGCCCCGTGAACCAAAATGCCTTGACCGCTTCGCGCAGGCACCGACGCAAGACCCCGGTCAATATTTGCCATGCGGTAAATGGCTAGGATTGCCCCATGAAACGCTCCCCAAGCAATAAAAGTCCACGCCGCACCATGCCATAAACCGCCCAGCAGCATGGTGAGCATCAAATTACGGTATGTCATTATCTTACCGCCACGATTGCCCCCGAGCGGCACATAAAGATAATCCCGCAACCACGTTGAAAGGGAGATATGCCAACGCCGCCAAAACTCGGATGGCGTTCTGGAAAAATAGGGCAGATTGAAGTTTAGCATCAAATCAAACCCAAGCATGCGCGCCAAACCCCGCGCCATGTCTGAATATCCTGAGAAATCACAATAAATTTGGACTGAAAACGCCAAGACACCAATCAACATCAAGGACGGTGTGGTGCTCGCCGGGTCCGCAAACGCCGCATTTGCCAAAGGGGCCACATTATCTGCGATGGCGATTTTCTTGAACAGCCCCCAAAGAAACAACAACGCGCCGCTTTGAATTTTATCCCCGTCCCAAACGCGCGGAGTTTGAAATTGCGGCAACAGCTTCTTCGCCCGCTCAATGGGGCCTGCCACTAATTGCGGGAAGAACGCCACATAAGCCGCAAAATCCACCAGCCTTGTAGTTGGCTTCATCTGCTTGCGATAAATATCGATCGTATAAGAAAGGGTCTGGAAGGTATAAAAGGATATGCCCACGGGCAGAAGAATGTGCACCATTGGGGCATGCACTTGAAGCCCTATGGAATTAAAGGCAGCCACCAAACTCTCTGTGAAGAAGCCAAAATATTTGAACGTGCAGAGCAGTCCCAAATTCAGCAAAATCGAGAGAGTCAAATAGGCCTTGCGCCGCACCGGGCCCGAAAACTGTTCTAACCCAAAAAAGAAAGCCGCTAAAACCAACGCGCCGCCAATGCCGCCACATAAAATCAGATAGTCCCGTGACAAATTGGGCAATGTCACCAATATCGTGACACCAAGCATCAAACCTATCGCTTTAAATTTTTCAAAGCGAGCGAACCGGGGGCCCGCAACACCTAACCCGCAAATATAGTCACAAGCCGTTGACGCAGCTATCAAAATGAGAAACCGCGAATCCCACCAGCCATAAAAAATATAAGAAGCACCTAGAATGAGCATATTCTGCGCAACAATGCGCTGGCGCAATAGCCAATATGCTGAAAAAACTAAGGCAAAAAACCCTAGAAATATAGCTGAGTTAAACAGCATTACTTACTAATCCACCTTAGCTTCTTACAAACTCTCCCCTTCCCTTTGCTGCATCCCTGAGATAACAGCTTGAAAGCGGCAGTGAGACTATCTCCTGTTTTGGTTAAGTTTTAGTGCAAAGGATTTTACTGATTGTTATCGACCTTCCTGTAAGGTGTGCAGTATTAATGTGGGTAAAATCATGGTTGAGTATTCTTTGGAAAAGATAAATGCGACATCCGAGACGCGTAGCGGCCGGCCTGGCATTGCGCGCGAAGTCTGCAGTGATCTAGCTTCACTCTTTGTGATTTTGGCGATTGCAGGCAGTTCAACACTCGCAAGTGTGTTGGTTGGTGAAGTGCACTCCACGATTAAATATACGGGCATTGGCTTAATGGCAGGCGTGTTTACGCTGCTCGCGCTGACCCAAGGCGGCTACATGAAGTTTGAGCGCCTGATGGAAAGCTGGAGCAGCTTGCGCGGCGTCATTTGGCGTTGGGGCCTTGTGGCGCTCTCTCTCGTGGCTTTTGCCTATACGATGGAAGTCGCAGATACATTCTCACGCAAGTGGTTTTTGATTTGGGTCGTTATGGCGACAGGCGGCTTGATTTTTGGGCGCTTTGCTTTTGCTATGGCATTGCGTTCCCTAACGCGAGATGGCGGCGTTTTGTGTCGTAAAGTCGCAATTATTGGGGCAACAGAACTGGCAGAAAAATTCATTGAGAAAATGGCTGTCTCAGAAATCGGCGTTCAAATCGTCGGTATTTACGATGATTATGCTGATCATGGCCCGCAATCTCGGGATTTGGCGATTGAAGGGGGCATTGAAGAATTGATACGAGCCGCCGAAAACGGCGCGATTGATGATGTTGTCGTTTGCCTGCCAGCAGCTTCAAACGAAATTATCGACGATGTGTTCCACCGTCTCGCAGTATTGCCTGTAAACACGCTCTTGTGCCCCGGCCTTGCTTGGCTCACTCGTGGACACGCTAGCCTAACCCATCTTGGTAATTTACCGATGCTCACCGTGCATCGTCGCCCTCTTGAGGGGTGGGGAAGCTTTGTGAAGCTCGTGGAAGATAAGGTGTTGTCAACGATTGCCTTAATCCTTCTCGCGCCTCTTATGATCATCATTGCGATCTTGGTGAAGCTGGATAGTCCGGGGCCCGTCTTCTTCCGCCAACAACGACACGGCTTTAATCATCAAGTTTTCCGTATTTACAAATTCCGCACAATGTCCGTCATGGAAGACAGCACAGTGGTAACTCAGGCGCAGAAAAATGATCCACGGGTCACAAAAGTGGGCGCATTTTTGCGAAAATGGTCTCTTGATGAAGTGCCGCAATTTATCAATGTATTTTTAGGCGATATGTCCCTTGTCGGCCCTCGCCCACACGCCATTGCTCACAATGCCAAATATGTGAAAATCGTCGAAGACTATGCTGGTCGCCACAAGGTTAAACCCGGCATCACAGGTTGGGCGCAAGTCAATGGCTGGCGCGGCGAGACGACTGAAGATGAGTTGATGGAAAAGCGGGTTGAGTTTGATCTGACTTATATCGAAAACTGGAGTTTGTTGTTCGATATCAGAATTTTGCTGATGACATTTAAAGCCGTCATTATTCCAACCAACGCACATTAGGATCTATATCGCGCCCTGCGCCTATGCCCCAATTATTCGCCTAAAATCGTAATATTTTGGAAGCTGATCCGCCCTTTTGGCACCGTTTTGATGGGTAGCGGTTTTTTCAACGAAATTGTCTCTAATTTTTCTTCTTTAGTTTTGGTGAGATTTTTTTTCATATCTCCAGCCAATTGCTCATTGTCTTTGTCATGCCCGTTGATACGGCCATTTTCATTATAGAGACCAGCAACACGCACCGAGAATGGGTTTTGCTGAAAGCGTTTTCTCGGGCCTTTTAATGTCCGCCCTTCAGCATGTCGGCTATGAATCGAAGCGATTGAGGTCATCATGCCGGGGGATGGTGGACGCAATCCTGTTTGAGAGGGCGAAACGCCATACACCCCGATGGGGCGCATCGTACCCGTTTTCAACGGGAGCTGACGCGTTTCTTTAGGAGGGTCTTTAAACACAGAGGGCGACCTTGGCGTAGGGCGTTTCTTCCCAGAATCTTTCTCGGAAGTCTCGTCAGAATCATCTGAGCCATATTCAGATGATACATTATCGTCTTCAGTGGCAAGGCCCTCCTCGGCATCCAAATCTTCATCTGATGGCAATGTAGGGTCTTCAGGCTCATAAGGCTGCATCCCCCCCATTTCTCCTGGCGCAAGAGACTGAACGTCTTCCATCATAGCAGCCATTTCTTCAGGGGTCGGTTCGCTTGCAGCGGCGTCTCCCTCTGGCTTTGGTAAGTCCACATCCAGTATTATCGGCGGCAAGTCCTCCTGCCCGCTGCCCATCGGCGCTGGCGGCGGTGGATTGTCTGGATCAAATTCTGTTGGGTGCAATCTGTCCGCGGCGACTTGAGGCGTTTCAAAAGCAGGCGCCAAAACGGGCACACCGCCTATTGGATCGATAATCATCAACAAGGCATCACCGATTACAGGCGCAGTGAACCGGCATTTAATCCGCCCTTGATCATCGACATAGAGCATATGAAAACCGTCCTCAGCATCAAAAGTGCTGCGGAACAATTCTCCATCAAGCCATGTTAATGGCATCCCATTTTGGGTTGCAGGGCGGCTACCATAAATCTCAACAAACTGATGCCCCCCTTTTAGCAATCCCGACATAATGGGTTTGATAAGCTTCCGTTGTTCGACACATGGGGGAAAATTGACGGATGGGCCAATAATCAATAAGGAGCGTCGCAACTCTAAGGGGTTGTCTTGGGATTTAGATACAACTGGTTGACTTACTGAAACAAAGAAATCCTTAGGCCGAATTGCAACAAACGCTGCAATACCAAGCATCAATAAGATGACAATGATGACCCCGCCAATCAATATAGACTCTCAACTCTGCTCATGAAATGGCTGATTGTATTAACCATTTTCAATCTATCTCTCACCATGATTTAAAAACCACTCTTATCCTACATACATCAACTAGCCGAAAAAGCAAAGTGCTTGAACTTCATATGGTTACGCAAGATCTGGGCTATTTGAGAAGCAAACGAGAATTAATCGTGAAAGTTTGATCCTGACCTGTTCAGCGCCATATAGAATAAGCTATAGCTGAATATAGTTAACGCAGAACAGGTTAGGAGAACACACGATGAAAATCATGATACTCGGCGGCGACGGCTTTTGCGGCTGGCCCACTGCCTTACACCTTTCAGCGCAGGGTCATGACATCATGATCATAGACAATTTGTCGCGACGCAAAATTGATGTGGAATTAGAGGTGGAAAGCCTCACCCCGATCAAACCGCTCAAAACCCGCCTGAAGGCTTGGAAAGAAGTAAGCGGCAACGATATTATTTTTGAAAATTGCGATATCGCCCACAATTATATGCGCTTGCTATATCTTATGGAGAAGTTCGAACCAGAAGCGATTGTTCATTTCGCCGAACAGAGAGCCGCACCCTACTCCATGAAATCCTCATGGCATAAGCGCTATACTGTGGACAATAATATCAACGCGACATCAAATGTGCTCGCAGCCATTGTTGAATATGGCGGCAACCCTCATCTGGTACATCTCGGCACTATGGGGGTTTATGGATACGGCACTGCCGGCATGAAAATCCCTGAAGGGTATCTCAATGTCAAAATTGATACGGATAATGGGGAGCAAATTTCGCAAGAAATCCTTTATCCTGCCAATCCCGGCTCAATCTATCATATGACGAAAACGCAGGATCAACTCCTATTCGCTTTCTATAATAAAAATGATGATTTGCGCATTACAGACCTCCATCAAGGCATTGTTTGGGGCACGCAGACGGCGGAAACCAAACAAGATGAACGCTTGATCAATCGGTTCGATTATGACGGCGATTACGGCACCGTGCTCAATCGCTTTTTGATGCAAGCCGCCGTTGGCTATCCCCTCACCGTTCACGGCACAGGAGGACAGACCCGCGCCTTTATCCATATTCAAGACACAGTGCGCTGTGTGGATATGGCGATCTGTAATCCACCTCAAACTGGCGAGCGCGTCAAAATCATGAACCAAATGACAGAGACCCACCGGGTGCGTGATCTGGCCAAAATGATTGCAGACAAAACGGGCGCTAAGATTGAGAATGTCGCCAATCCACGCCAAGAAGCAGACGAAAATGATTTGAATGTCGAAAACCGTCGCCTGCTTGGGCTCGGCCTAGATCCCATCACCCTCGAAGAAGGACTTTTAGAAGAAGTCACAGAGATTGCGCGTAAATATGCTGATCGGTGCGACCTGGAAAAAATTCCCTGCGTTTCCTATTGGCATGATGGCCGCAAAGAAGATGCGGAAGGCACCGCCTCAACCTCAAAAGCAGGTTAGATTTTACTTCATCAAAAAGCCCAGATCGTTTTTCAACGGTCTGGGCTTTTTTTATTTTTAATAGTCGCTTCTGCAAAAGGTCAGCCCTTCGCACATATCAAGCCTTTAATATTTCGCGATGATGTTGAAGAACACGCCATTTTCATCATAGCTTAGATCCGTTAAATCATCTGAGAAGTTTGTAAAGTTATAGCCAACGCCAGCCTTCACATGTGGCCCGAAATGTCTGTATGCCGCCACAAGACCACCAACACGCGTATCGTCTGCTTCACTGACAGACAGGCTCCGCAATTCTGCAACCGCATCCCATTCTTTGACCAAGCGATAATCACCGCGTACGGCCCAGAAAGTTGCCTTACTATCAAACCACTCGCCTTGCTCTCCCCGAGCTAGTTTAATTTCGCCCAACCGATGCGCAATTTTTCCGCCTAAAGCAAGACGATCCGTGAGCTGATAAGTACCATCAATCGCAAAAACGTGACTGCGCTGCGTGAACTCTGGCGTTTGCCCAGAACGCGTTAGCTGCGCTGCCGATGGCAAATCATATAGATAAGTATATTTCACCAAACCATTGAGACGGTCATTGTCAACAGGGCGATAGGCTCCCGCTACACTTGCTTCAACATATTCAGCATCCAATACTTCATCATTTTCAGATTCAGATATCGCTGCATTCACCTTGCCAAAGACGCGCCAATCATCAGAAGCTTGGTATCCCGCAATATGTCGCGACGCCCAAGTTTTGCGCTTGCCAAAGAGATTGCCCTCATCTGTTCGATATTCAATCGTATTGCCAAAACGAATTGGGCCATCATTATAATCAACAGAGAAACCAAAAGCATTACGCTCAATATCGCCTGCTGTTGGATCGCTAATGTCCCCCGTTTCATATTTTGCCCCAAGCGCCAAGCCTTCTAGTGGCGTGAAGTCAACGCCATAAGCTTGCGTTAGGCCTGTTGGTCCAGCTCCATGTGTAAAGCGCCCTTCAGCAAAGACAGAAACATTATCAGCAAAACGATATTTTGTGCCTGATGTCAGGCGGCCGAGACGACCTGTATTAAAACTATCAGGCAGTTCATTTGCCAATGCGTAACTCGTATAAATCGAACCGCGCTCGCCGATTTTATAATCTAGAACGAGATCTGCACCAAAGTCGCCATCACCCTCAGAAACTTCAGCTTCAAGAGTCAAACGCTCCGTGGCTTGCACAGCCCCGCCCACACCAAAGCGATCATTTTTCTGGCGTGTCGCATCGCGGTCAACCGTTCCTTGACCAAAGGCAAAGAGTTCCCAAGCGCGTTCGCGCTCCCCCTCATCATTAATACGCGCTGGTTTACGATAACCGACTTGGATTGCACCATCGGTGCGTTTACCTGTTTGATTGAGGGTTGGCGAAGCCGTAACAATCCCCGTCCCTCTATCATCAGCTCGAAGACCAATCTGCGCGTACCAATTATCCGTAAACGCATAATCAATACCAGCTTCAATTGTCTCCACGCTCCCAACACCATTATCAGTACTGTCTGCTTTTGCTTTAACAGTCAGATCATCTGTCAACTTAGTATCTAGTTGTAATCCATATTGCTTGACGCCTTGAGTGGCGACAAGTTCGCCTGGCCCTGAAAATCCTGCACCGCGTTCTTTCCAATAACCTGTGAAACTTCCATCTGCTGTTTCAGAAACATCTGAGAGATCAGCAGCAAATTCAACATGCCACGCATCCGCAGAACCGCCCGCAGCGTTTAACTCAGTAAAGTCATAACCGCCTGTGCCAGAAAGTAATGTCGGGTCTCCCGCGCCATCAGAGTTCGCATATTCTGCTTTCAGATAGCTACCTTCCGAGTGACGATAAGTAATATCACCACCGAATAATGTCTGTTCGGCTTGATCTTCCCCTTGGTCATACCCAGTTACGCCGACTTTAATATTATCGTTCAGCCAATGGCTTGCCCGCCCCCCAAAAGTGAACGTATCTGGCGCTGTGAGGCCTGTTGAGTATTCATAATTGACCACGAGGTGAACAGGATTGCCCGCCAATGCAGAATTTCGAACGAACAAAGAGCGATCCGCTGTAATCGGCAAAGCATCTCTCAATAA
>CALLVA010000169.1 GCA_938010655.1 uncultured Parvularculaceae bacterium
CTTACTTTCGCAAAGCGAAAGTGCGATCTACCACCCGGCGCCTTGCGACCGGATGATGTCCCATGCTCTTTTGAAAATTGAAAAAACGATATGCACGTTAGCTCTCAATCGAGGAGGCTCAAAATAAAATACGACGTCAGGGGCACATGACGCCGTATTTCACGCGCAGCTTTTCAGGAGCTGCGCAAGGGAATGATCTGTAATCAGATTATCCCTAATTTGCCGCTTCAAGACGAGCGATAAAGGGCTTGATCGCTTCAACGTCTTCAGGCGGAACCGAGGCCATGGCTTTGGACGCTGCCATAGCAGATTTCATCATGGCTTGCGTTTCCGCAGGCATCATCGCCATCATTTCAGGTGTAATTTCGGCCATACCATCCGACATTTCTTTGCGATCTTTGGCAGAGAGTTGCGTGCTGCCATAGGCGAGAATAACGGCATCCCCTGTTTTGGCCCATTCATGCTCATCTTTAAAACCGGCCTTCTTGATGATGCCACGCAATTGTGTGGCTTCTTCGGGATAAGAAGATAGGTTTTTGACCATGGATTGATAGAGAATGAAATTGCCGTCTGAATCAATCATCTTCGAAAGCGAGTCCATAGTTCTCCCTGACGCTATCGTAGCGGTGGTTTTGGGGAAATCACTTTCGTGCTTGCGCAATTCTTCCACTGAAGAAACAAATTTTTCAATTTTCGCAGGCGTTAAGGGTTCCGCATAAGCGGAGGCAATTGTGGCGATGGTCGTCAGTACGGTGATGAATATTATGATAAATCTAGACATGGTAACTCTCTCCTTTTACCAATTTAAAGATTAGCAAAGATAATTTTGCGATGCTAGAGGAAGAGAGTGATTGTCTTTGGGAAAATCAATTAAGTGTGATTTATCGCACAGTTTGGCACTTTAAAGCTCTGCTGCCGTGTCTGTGAGTTTCTTTGCTGCCAGCCTTTTTTCGCTCGCGCGTTGTTTGACGCTTTCAGATTTGAGCTGACCACAGGCTGCTGCAATATCTCTGCCTCTGGGGGTGCGAATAGGAGAAGCATATCCGGCTTGATTAACGATATCGGCAAATTCTTCAATGCGGTCCCAATCCGAACATTCATAAGGAGAATTTGGCCATGGGTTAAACGGGATTAAATTAATTTTAGCCGGAACCCCTTTCAGTAGACGGACCAGTTCGCGAGCCTCTGCATTGCTGTCATTCACGCCTTTAAGCATCACATATTCAAACGTGATCCGCCGGGCATTGGAAACACCAGGATATTGCCGACAGGCCTCTATCAACGTCTCGATATTATATTTCCGATTAATCGGGACAAGCTCATCCCGCAATTTGTCGTTTGTGGCATGAAGCGAAATGGCGAGCATTGTTTCTGTTTGTTCGCCCAATGCTTTCATTTCAGGCACGACCCCAGACGTTGAAACCGTAATGCGACGCCGAGAAATCGCGATCCCTTCTGGATCAGAGATAATCTCAATCGCATTGGCAACACTGGGCAAATTATAAAGCGGCTCGCCCATGCCCATAAAGACAATGTTTGAAAGATGACGGCCACTTTCTGGGCCACCCTCTTTTTGAACTTGTGCCGTGCCGCCCCATTCATTCAAATCATCTTTTAAAATCATGACTTGAGCAACAATTTCACCGGGCGTTAAATTGCGCACCAATTTTTGTGTGCCAGTGTGGCAGAAGGTGCAGGTCAAGGTGCACCCCACTTGGGAGGAAACGCATAAAGCGCCATAACGCCCCACATCAGGGATAAAGACGCTCTCAACTTCAATGCCCGGGGCAAGCCGGATCAAATATTTCCGAGTGCCATCAGTGGAAACTTGCTTCTCAACAATTTCAGGCCGAGTTAGCGCATATGTCTTTTCCAGCGTATTTCGAAGGTCTTTGCCGATATTGGTCATCTGCGCAAAGTCTTTTGTGCCCTGAAGATAAAGCCAACGCCAAATCTGGCTAGCGCGCATTTTGGCCTGTTTCGGCTCAAGGTTTAAATCTTGAACCAGTTGATCGCGCATTTCAGCGCGAGTCAGGCCGATAAGGCTTTGACGGGTTTCAGGCAAGGCGGCTTTGCCACTTGCAAGGTCTAGGGAGATGCTCATGCACAGCGTCTTAGCGGACCAAAGCGCCCCTGACTAGAAGGGATCAAAGGGGGACATGTTTTGGCGTGGCTTGATCTCATATTGGTTTTGCCAAAGAATGAAGGGGTTTTCGGAGGGGAATATAATGCATCAGCCAACTGAATTTGCCCAAGAGGGCAGAACGATCTTGCCAGACTTAATTCGGTCATTCGCCATTATCGGAATTGTTCTCGTCAATGTTCAACTTTTCGCCTTTCCAGCAGAGGCGTCTTATTTCAAAAATGCCTATGTAACACCAATGGATAAAGGGGCTGATGCGTTGGTGAATACATTTTTTCTCGCAAAATCATTTGCCTTGTTCTCCTTCATGTTCGGCGCAGGACTTGGATTTCAAATGATGTCTGCGGAACGCAAAGGGGTTTCATTTGGGCCGCAATATGCCCGGCGCATTGTGGGGCTGCTCGTTCTGGGGCTTTTGCATTTTTGTTTCTTTTTCACAGGCGATATTTTGATCATCTATGCCCTGCTCGGGGCGCTGCTCTATGCGTTCCGAAATGCTACTCCCAAAAAGCTAATTATAGCAGGGATTATTTTGTTGGCTGTGCAAGCGCTTATTTTTTGGCTGCTTTATGGAACTTTCTTCGCCATGGAAATTTTTGCGGCGGGGGAATATGAAGCGATGGCGGTTGAAATAAACGAGGGTATCGCCAAGAGTGTGGCTATTTTTGAAGAAGGTAGCTTTTGGGAAGTAGCGGTATATCGCTTTAGTGAATTGCCTTTTGTTCTCGCGATCTTGGGTTTTCAAGGGGCTGCGGTTTTTGCCTATTTCTTGATCGGGCTTGCAGCCGTAAAAACGGGTATCATTTCAGACCCTCACGCGAAGATTTGGCACAAATTGCGGTGGATCAGCTTTCCTGTCGGTGTCGTGGCAAATGCTTATGGGGCCTATATCATTTCGCAATCAACGGTAATGATGTCGCCTCAAACCTTTTTGGGTATGGCCATTATTTTCACATTTGCGCCCTTCCTCGCATTTGGATATGCGGGTTGGATTGCTTTGCTGGCCCAAGGCTCCGTTGGGCCGATTAAGAAATTTTTGGCCAGAGGGGGCACCGCGACACTGACTGCTTATCTGATGCAATC
>CALLVA010000170.1 GCA_938010655.1 uncultured Parvularculaceae bacterium
TAAATTCAGCAGCTTTTCCTCTGCCCAGATAATATGGTCGCCTTTGACGCGTTGCAGCTTTTTTATTTTTCGGGCGCGGGCCATCACCTCACCATGATGCAACCCAAGATGCATGGGCTGGAACACCCAAATCTCATGGCCGCGCTCATGGGCGACCATGGCCATATCGAAGGTGGTATCCCCCTCAATGCCGACCTCTTCCATAGGGTCCATCAAAATGGCAATTTTCAGTTGAGGCATTTTCGGCTCCTAAAAAATATGGTGCCCCTTATTTGCGAATTGCGCGGCGATTGTCACCTACATAAAGTACATGGCTCACCACCTTTTTGACCCCGGGGGTTTGACGCGCCCAATCTGTTGCGCGCTTCAGCTCTTCTGCATTTTGCGCAAGCCCTAAGAGGAAGACGGTATTGTCTGAAACGACGACCTTATAATTGCCTCGAATGACTTCACGATCAGCCAGGAACCGGGCGCTGAGGCGTTCATCAATAATGACATCTTCTGCACTTTGACCAATAGAGGTTTTGCGCCCAACGACGACTTCATTGATCACTTCGGTCACGCCTTCTGTATTCGCCGCCAAATTGCCTAAATGCGCCTTGCCTTCATCGGAGGGCATCGTCCCCGTCAGCAACATCCGGCCTTCAAAGACGGTAATATCAATATCGGCATAATCATGATTGCGATCTGTCAGAAGCACAGATTTTAAATTGAGGTCTGCGCCTGTGTCATCGACACCATCGCCAAAACTGCGATTGGTGATGCATGCGGTCAACAAGCTCATCAATGCGCCAAGCAGGATGAAGGTTTTGAGGGGAGATAGAAAACGGGGGGACATAGCAAACCTCTTTAATGTTGAAAGCCTAGCATAAGCTGCTTCACTGCAAGAGGAAGGGCGTTTCGGGCAACTGACGAAGAATTCACCTAATGCGCCTCTTAAGCTAAATCATCGTGCCACGCGCCTTTGATATGGCTTACTCGCCATCCCGTCACGGCGATCACATCAAACCGGCATTCAACATCTTTTAAGCCAGCATGATGAAACCAAAGATTTGCCGCTTGGCTTATCCGACGTCTATTTTGCGGGGTGACGGCATATTGCGCAGCATCTTCTGTTTTGCGCGCTTTGACTTCCACAAAACAAATGCGCTTGCCGCGCCGAGCGATTAAATCAATCTCCCCTAGGGGACATTTCCAGCGCCTCTCTAAAATGCCATATCCTTTGAGAAGCAAAATGAGGCTAGCCAAGGTTTCCGCTCTGCGCCCGCGTTTTTCTGCTTGCTGAAACCGGCTCATTTCATCTCGGCTTTGGATTTTAGATCAAGCGCTAGCTGATATAGTTCTTTTCGTGGAAGCCCTGTTTGCTTGGCCGCTTGCGCCGCTGCGTCCTTCACGGAATTGGTTTGTAGCAGATCTTGTAACAATGACTGGGCCTGTTCCGGTGTCCATTGTTGGGGGGCGACAGGGTGGAGGATAAGCACAATTTCCCCTTTTGGGGGGCCTTTTGCATCAATCTCTTCCGCCAATGCCAAGGCTGGGCCGCTACGCACCTCCTCATGAAGTTTTGATAATTCCCGCGCAATGACGGCTTCTCGTCCCGGCCAAATTTGCTCAATGGCCTGCAACGAAGCGGCAAGTCTTGGCCCAGTTTCATAAAATACCAGCGTCGCTGTCAGGTCTTGAACGCTTTCGAGCGCCTTGCGCCGCGCATCCTGTTTGGCAGGCAAAAAGCCCCCAAAAAGGAATTTATCTGTTGGCACACCAGCAATGGACAAAGCTGCCGTCAAAGCAGACGCCCCTGGCACTGTAAAAACAGGTAAGCCCGCAGCTTGAACGTCCCGCACAAGCTTATACCCGGGATCAGAAATCAGCGGGGTGCCAGCATCAGATATCAAGGCGATCACTTTGCCGTCTTCAAGCCATTGCATGACTTGGGGCCGCATCTGATCTCCATTGTGGTCATGATACGCCTTCAGCGGCGCCTTGATGTCGTAAGCCCGGCAGAGCCGCGCCGACACCCGGCTATCTTCGCACAAAATGATATCTGCCGCCTGCAGGGTTTCAACCGCCCGAAACGTCATATCTTTCAAATTACCAATGGGCGTGGCCGTCACATAAAGCCCTGATGGCAAAGTCGGCAAAGGGCTAGAATTTCCGGTCACTTATCGACCTCGTCATTCCTTTTTGCCTTGTTTAATTTTTTTACCATTTTCAGCACTTTAAATCATTATCGTAAATCAGAATTAACCTTGTTTGATTACGCTTTTACAAGACCTGCCAGCTATTATGCCCTTCAATTGGGATTTGGAACATAATGAACAAACAAACAACTGAAATACTAGATACGCTAAGCGAAATCGTCCTTGTCACGGATAAGGCGTTGCGGGTGATCTATTGTAATGATGCTTTTTGCAAGCTCTTTGGGCACGACCAGGAAACATGGGTGGGCAAAGAAGTAAACCCAATTGACCAAACGCCTCAAGATGAGAAAAACAACACTCATTTTGAAAGCGAAATAGAATCAAACGGTCAGAAGCATATTGTTGAGTGGCAGCAATCTGATTTGCGGGACGACAATCAGGTCTTTGTTGGCCGCGATATCACGCATCGCCGGACCAGTGAAACGTCCCTGCGAACCGCGCTTGATGATGCCTCTAAAGCCAGCGAATCCAAGATGCGCTTCCTCGCAACGATGAGCCATGAAATGCGAACACCGCTCAATGGTATTCTCGGCATGACAGGGCTTTTATTGGATTCTGGCCTTGATAGCAATCAGCGCGCTTATGCCGATGCTGTTCGGGAATCTGGTTCTGCCCTTTTGGCATTGATCAATGACATCCTCGATTATTCTAAAATTGAAGCTGGCGCTCTTGATCTGGAAGAAACAGCTTTTGACCCCAAATCTCTGGTCCAAAGCGTTTCAGAATTATTATCGCCTCGCGCTGCCCATAAGGATCTTGAAATTGCCTCTTATGTGGATCCGTCTGTCCCCAACAGATTGATCGGCGACGAAGCCCGTTTGCGGCAGGTGCTTTTGAACCTGGCAGGCAACGGCGTCAAATTCACGGAAGATGGCGGTGTGACAGTCGAAGTTTATGCAACCGAAAGCGCCAAGCCGGGCCGCGTTGATATGCGGATTGATGTTTGCGATAGCGGCGTTGGCATTTCAGCTGAACAGCAGGGTTTAATTTTCAACGAGTTTGCCCAAGCAGACTCCACCCATGCTCGCAAATTTGAAGGCACGGGGCTCGGCCTTGCTATTGCCCGCCGCATTGTCAACGCCATGGGCGGGGACATTACGGTTCAAAGTACCCTTGGTAAGGGCAGCGTCTTCTCTTTTACAGTGCCGTTGCAAGTGCCGGCAGGCCGATCAAATTCCACTGAGTTTGAAGGGATTACCAATCCGGTTGTAGTCCTCACCGCATCTCCGACCTTGAAAAAGGTGCTGGAGCTTCAATTGCGCGGTGCAAAGGTTGCCACCTTCGATATTGTTGATAACGCCAAAGATGCCCTTGCTTTGCTCAGACGGCAAAGCAACAGCATTCTTTTATGTGACCTTTCTTTTGCCGCGCAAGATGGCAGTCGCTTGGCAAAAGCGGCTTCTCATGCGCTGGTCCTTTTATCGCCTGTTGCACGCGGCAGGTTAGAAGCCTTCCGCCGCGCTGGGTTCCAAGGCTATCTCATTAAGCCTATTCGACAAGTTTCCCTGCATGAGCGCCTGACTGGTAAATCCACAGCACCGCGCCAAACTCAGAGGTTAGATTCTATGGCAACGGCACCAACCCCTGGCCCTAGCAAACTGCGTATTTTGCTCGCGGAAGACAATCAAATTAATGCCGTTCTGGCATGTGCGATTGTCAAGCGCGCTGGCCATCACATTGATGTGGCTGGCAATGGTAAAGAGGCGGTTGAGAGCGTTCAAAACGCGCCATATCACCTCGTCTTGATGGATATGCACATGCCTGAAATGGATGGTTTACAAGCCACCCGGGCCATTCGGAAGCTGGAAACCAGCGAGCGCGACATTCCAATTATTGCGCTTACGGCCAATGCGATGAAGACTGACCGACAAAATTGCATGGAAGCGGGTATGGATGATTTCATCACGAAGCCGTTTGACCCGGCAGACTTGGTCGCTTTGATTGAAAAATGGTCCAAAGGGCGCACACAAACGTCCGACCCTCAAGACCAAAAATCAGCCTAGGCCCGGCCCAAATAAGTCCAGCCCCTGAGCAACATCTCCATCGGCCCTCTTGCGAAAACCGTTCGCCAGAGGCTGGAGAAGGTCAATGTGAAAAGGCCCGTTGCCAAGGCGATCGCGATGCAATGGGCGGCGCCAAGAGACCCGTATAAGTCAAGGCCATACCCTGAAAAGACGAATGATAAAATCACTGATTGCATCAGATAAGCAGTCAGTGTCGCGGTGCCCCCTCTGGCCAAAAATCTCTTAATCGGCCCAACAGAGCCTTGAGCCAGCAAAGCAATCCAACCCGCATATCCAAATGCGAGGAAGGGCGCAAATGTGAAAATAATGGCCATACCCAAAAAGGTTTGAGGCGACATCATCACCGTTGATTGAGCTATGATATAGGCCCCGTAAGCATTTGCCGCGACGCCGACAGGAAAGCTCACCCGGCGCAGCTTTTGCCAAATCTTCGCGTGCGGGTCTGAAATAACACCACTTTTAACCGCTGCAAGCCCGATCAAAAAATACGCAAAAACCGCTGCCCCCTGAAAACCCAAGATCGCCAGAACAAAGGGTAATTCACCAAAGCGATATACCGCTACTTCCCAAAAGCTACCTTCTTCAAAAATAGCCACACTCTTGGCGATACCCTCGTTTATTTCAACCGCCATCGCTTCATATTCC
>CALLVA010000171.1 GCA_938010655.1 uncultured Parvularculaceae bacterium
GAAACATGACCTTTTGTTCTCAACAGCAAAATCTAGAGATGGACCCCGGCCTTCGCCGGGGAGGCGTTCTTAAGCGCCCAACGAAATGATATCGCGGGGGTTGGACTATCCTCGCAAACAAATGGCAGAGACATGTCTTCCATAGTCCGGTTGCTCTCGCATTCTGCTGGCGCGATAGGAAAAATATTTGTCTGGCTCTGCCAATGTGTTCCCGCCTGTATCGCCGATATGCTCCGGCGAAAGACCTGCTTCGACCAATCTCTTATGACCAAATTTGACCAAATCGAGTTGCCGCTTTGTTGGAATATCTTGAAAAAAGCAATCGGCACTTTCAGGGTATTTGCTGATAAATTCTTCCACAAGTTCCAGCCCCACTTCAAAGAAAGGCGGCCGCAGGCAGGGGCCGAAGACGGCGCGGATATCGTCAGGGTCTCCGCCTTGCTTGATGATTTCAGCAACCGTATTTTCTAAAATACCCGATAACGCCCCTTTCCAGCCCGCATGGGCGGCACCGACAATGCCGGCCCCTGGCGCACTGAAAAGGACAGTCATACAATCTGCGGCAAGAACACCAAGGGCAAGACCGGGGGTTTTTGTGACCATGGCATCGACTTTTGGCTTTTGCTCAAAAGGGTGATCTACAAAAACAACATGAGCAGAATGGCTCTGATGCACACTGAGTAAATGCGTCGATTTGAGATCATCTGCGACCAATTTTCTGTTTTGCGCCACAAGGGCAGGATCATCATTGCTGCCTTCACCGCAATTCAATCCTTCATATATGCCTTGAGACACGCCGCCAGCGCGGCCATAAAATCCATGTGAGGTTTTGGGAGAATCTAATAGCGGGTGAGTAGCTTTTTGCACCATAGCTTAAAAGCCAGCTGGAATGCCCAGCCCCTCCGTTTGGACGCATAGGGCTTTGAATAATGTGCCCATTTCATCTGGATGGGCAAGGCGTCGGGCGCCCGACAGGATTTCTTTTCGTTGTTGTTCAGAAGTCGTGTGTTTGGCCAAGGCCAATGCCCGTTGTTCCAAGCCTAATTGGGCCAAAAATTGCCCTTGCAAAATCGGGCCGTGGACCATCGCGCCAGCTTGTCGCGCAGTGCGGGATAACGCGGCAAAATCTACATGGGCTGTGACATCAGCCTTACCGGGTGTCTCCAAGGGGGGCCAAAAATGGTGGTTACGCATTGCTTGCAATGTATCGCCAAAGCCACTGCGCCCATGGCCATAGTCAATGATCAGGGCGCGGCCTTTATGTTGCTCAAATCGGCTTGTCATTTCTCGAATAATGTCTTCTGCCGTTTCGCATGTTTCAAAAACATCCTCTGGTTTCGCCCCGCTTGGCGCACCTTCTGGGGAGGCGTAAGTTTGATGAGATAATTCGAAGCTCAAGCGTCGTGCGTCGCCTATGCCTGTTGTGCCGATCAGGCGTTCGCGCCAGCATTTTTCTTCCCGGCTGGCTGTGCGAACAAATTGACGGATTGGCAGGCAATCAAAAAATTCATTCGCAACAATAATTGTCGGGGCGAGGGGGATGTCATGCATCTCGGTTGCCCATGTGACGGGGACTTTTGACCCGGTCATTCTTTTCGTCTGTTCATAGCGCAAGCGGCCTGACGTCTCGACCATATAGACGTGAACAGCTTTTAGAAATTTAGGAGCAACTTTGGCGGCTGTACGCAGCATATCTTCCATCAAGACGCCGCGCCCGGGGCCAAGCTCTATCAGATTGACCACGGAGGGCGCGCCGATATCTTCCCAAGACTGGATCACCCATGCCCCCAGAAGCTCCCCAAACATTTGGCTGATTTCTGGCGCGGTGGTGAAGTCGCCTTCTTTGCCAAAAGGGACAGAAGTTGAATAATAGCCATGTTGCGGATGGCACAACGCGTCGGACATAAAATCGCCGACGCGAATGGGCCCGTGATCATCGATCAACCGCAAGAGCCGCTCTTCCAGCGGCGTGCGCGTGGGCGTTGTTTTGGGATCAATTGCGGTCATTTAGACGATACTCGCCAAGAACGATTTAAGATCCATAGACCCACCAATACCATTGGAATGGAAAGCAGCATGCCTCGTGTGATCAGATCAAACAGGACCGTGACGCCATCATCTGGTTGACGGAAATTTTCAACAATGATCCGGCCTATGCCATATCCCGCAATGAAAATACCCATGGCCGCGCCGGGACGCGACAAAAGTCTGAAGCGCCAAGTTAAGAGCGCCAGAACCGCGAAGAGTAGAATGCCTTCAAGGGTTGCTTCATAAAGCTGACTTGGATGCACTGGTTCGGTATATCGTAAAATCTCGATATTTTTCGTGTCAGACATATCATAGATTGGAAATTTCATGCCCATCGGCCCATCGGTCGGTCGGCCATATAGTTCTGCATTGATGAAATTCGCGCAGCGAACAAAGAAAATCGCAATAGGCGTTGCGACCGCCATTAAATCCCCCACGCGCCACGGATCAACCTTGTGTTTTCTAGTATAGAGTATTCCGGCAATGACAACGCCTAGAAATCCGCCATGGAAGGAAAGGCCGCCTGTCCAGATTTTCAAAGCTTCCAGCGGGTTCAACAGCAATTTGGGCTCATAAAACAAAATGAACCCAATGCGCCCACCGAGAATAACCCCCAAAGTGATCCAGAAAATGAGATCATCCAATTGAGGTTTGGAAATTGGCGGCCCAACCGATTTTGTGCCAGAAACCCGGCCTTCCCAAACGCGGGGCGTGCCCAAAAGCTTTGAGCCATAGAACCATGCCAAGCCAATGCCGATCACATAAGATAGTGAATAATACCGGATCGGGAGGGGGCCGATGTGAAAAGCAATCGGCGTGATAAATTCAGGAAAGGACAGGGCCATATCAGAGCTCTCTTTGAGGTTGCCTTTACCATAAAGCCAGCTGCCTCATGCGTCACCCCTGTTTAAACCTTGTTTTTCCCCCCTGATTTGCCTACCTCTTAGAGGCACGCGAAAAGGATGCCGATATGCAAAGCTCAAACCCGATTCTCGATAATCTTGCCAAAGCGATGAATGAAGCCGCTGGCGCTGCAGATGGTATTCGCAAAGAAGCCGAAACCATGATGCATTCGCAAATGCAGCGCTTTATCGCCAAGTCAGACCTGGTTCCGCGCGAGGAATTTGAGGCGCTTCAAGAAATGGTCATTGCCTTGCGCAGCGAAGTTGAAGCGTTGAAAGCCAGCCAGAAAAAATAA
>CALLVA010000172.1 GCA_938010655.1 uncultured Parvularculaceae bacterium
TTGAGCTTGCGTGGCAAAGCTTTCTGTGGAGATCGGGCAGGTAATTTTATCTTCTTCTGAATGCATCATCAAAAGAGGCACAGACCACTTTTTAGCATTGGCGAGACTCCATTCTCCCGCTTTAAGCATATCAACGGCCAAGCCCGCGCCGAGTTGATTATGTACTAATGGGTCACTGATATATTTTTCGACCTCGTCTGCCATGCTGGATATTTGTTCTGTATCAAGACCATTTTTTGCAGTGAAACCGGGCATCACTTTGCGCAAGAGAGAAAGCGCTTTCAACATTGCACGGGGCACAGGCTTGCCGGGGCGCAACAAAGGTGCTTGTGCGATAACGCCCGTAATCTCGCTCATGTCCCGGGTAAGCCCATAATTCAAAACGATTCCTCCGCCCATGGAGTGTCCAAATAAATAGAGGGGGAGACCGGGATACCGTTCTTGTGCTTCCGCGAGAAGAGTGTCTACGGCATTCAGCATATGGGTGAAATCGTGACAAACGCCAGCTTTGGCATTTTGCCTTTTGACCGTCTCGCCATGTCCCGGCAGATCAATGCCTATACATGCAATGTCTTCTTTTGCCAAAGCATCTGCCATCGGCGTATAGCGCATCATATGTTCGCCAAGGCCGTGAATGATGGCCATCACGGCGCGGGGATGGGCAGGGGGCGTAAAGATGTTGCCGATGAGATTATCGCGTTGAAAAGAGGTCATCCGATCAGCCTATAAAAAAGCAACGAAAAGGCAACCAAGCAGCGCAGATGCTTTAAACTTCTTTGACCATCTCGACGACATGTGGATATGGAATAGTAATACCATTGGCATCAAACGCTTCTTTGACATCTTTGATCAAGTCAAATCGCGTCTCCCAATAATTATCTGATTTGCACCAGACCCGCATTTGGACATCAATAGAACTGTCGCCAATATTGCAAACTTTTGCCCAAGGGCCTGAAGGTTCTGAGAGAACATCCTTGTGCTTTGCAGCTGTTTCTTTGATGACTTTGATGGCGGTGTCCATGTTGTCATCATAATCAATACCAAAATCAACATCGATCCGTCGAACGCCCATCACAGTAAAGTTCTTAATCGCATCGCCGCGAACTTGGCCGTTGGAAAGAATAATATTGATATTATCCAATGTGCGAAGTGACGTGTTGAATATATTCATATCTTCAACAACCCCTTCTTCACCGCAAAGCTCAACATAATCTCCAATGCGATAAGGCCGGAACAGGATCAGCAAAAATCCAGCGGCGACATTGGCCATAGACCCTTGCAATGCAAGACCAATTGCCAATGTGGCAGCAGAGAGAATAACAAAAACCTTGGCGACGGGAATGCCGATAACGGAAACGGCGGCAAGGAACGTAGCGGTCAAAACGGCATATTTTGCCGCGGCACTCATGAAGTTACCTAAAGTCGTATCGATGCGTTTGCTGCCAGAAGTATGTTTGACGAGCGCGCGATAAACCTTTGCCGCAATCGTCGTGCCGACCCACAAAATGATCACCGCAACGATGAGTTTAGGCACGAAGAAAACAAGTTTTTCTATGACTAAGTCTGTATAAAACTGAGCAAAGCCAGATGGATTATCCATCAAAGAGGGAGCCCCATCAAACATGGCAAGGGGCGATGCTGGTGTAGCTTCTTGTGGCTGTGTTGTTGGAGAGTTGCTCATGATGCTTCTTTCCCATTTTTCACGATTAACATTCCTTGCTCATATGGAATTTCGATATTGGCGGCATCGAGGGCTTCTTTGATCAGTTTGGGCAGTTCCATTTTGACTTTGCGATGGTCTTCTGCATCGGTCCAAACCCGCATCTGTAAGTTGACGGCGCTGTCGCCAAGTTCAGTCACTTTGACCCAAGGGGCGGGCTCTGCATGAATACGCGGTTCTTTTTTGGTCGCGTCTTTCAACACGGCAATAGCTTCGTCCAGATCAGCGTCATAGCTCACGCCGACATCCATATGCAGCCGAAGACGCCCCCCTTCAAAATAGTTTTTGATCGTGCCGCCAAAAACAGCCCCATTCCCAATACTGATCAGGACATTTTGGCGTGTTAGGAGCCGCGTACTAAATAAGCCCATCTCATGGACGACGCCTTTTTGCTCAGCAACTTCAACCTCTTGGCCAACCGCAAAAGGGCGGAACAAGGCCAGCATAATTCCAGACGCAAAATCCCCCAGAGATTCTTGAAGAGCAAAACCTAGAGCCACCATAAGGGCAGCAATGATACTGGCGATAAAAGCCAAGTTCAGTTTCAACGCAGATAGCGCCATGATGACCACAACCCCCATCCCGATAAACAGAACCAGCGAGCCGAAAAATTTCGCCAAGGTTAGGTCAATATTTGGAATGCGCTGGGTCGCGGTAATCGTCGTCACAGAAGCTTTGCGGACGATGAAACGCCCTACAATAAAAATAATGACGGCGAGGATTAAGGATGGCGCAAACTTAACCGCGAGGTCAGGCACCGTTTGTAATTTTTCAAGGACAATATCCATAATGCGTCTCTCATTTTGAGCCGGGATAATAAGCTTAATTTAGGGCAGAAGAAAAGACGACATTCACAAAAAAGCCCCAAGAAAATCTTGGGGCTTTTGACGTTATTCATATCGCGCATTTATGGGTTACCGGCCAAGAGCCGTTGGTAAGAATCCAGCAATGTCGCATAAGGGTTCACATGAACCTCGCGAAGGCTACCGCCAATATTCATCACTTGTTTCAACTCGAAATGGAGGTGGCGTGTTGTATAGGGGGTCCCGGCGGGGCCGATATTCGCAACACGGCCAAGGCGTTGTCCCTTGGCGACATAATCACCCAAGCCGACCTGAATTTGATCCATATGCAGATAATTATAGAAAGTTGTCTCATCATCTGTTTGGACTTTGATATAGTGAGGTTGCACAACGATCACTGTGCCGCTTTCTGCTGCGACCACGACGTTTGCATCCACTTTGCCTTCGGCATCTAGCGCCGAGGAAGACTTACAGCTTTCGCCGCGAATATCTTGGCCCTGATGGCCCTTGCCGGAAGGACACCAGATATTTGTAGATGAGGTGCGTGTCTCGCAGAAATTATCTTGCCATGGATAGGCGTAATTTGTGCTGTTGCACTGGCCGGGCGTGGCATTTTGAGACCCCCCAGGGCGATAGACCTGACTATTCGCATAGGCAGGCACTTTCAAAAGGGGGAAGCGTATATTGCGATATACAGTATTATCAGAATAGCCCGTGCCTGATCCCGCGATCAGCGTGCCGACCGGGAGGAAGCTGAAATTCCCACCGGGCGGCGGCGGTGTCGGGGGTGAGCCGCCGCCACTGCTGCCACCGCTAGACCCGGAAGAACTACAGGCTGCTAGCGCAAATCCAGCAAGGGCGAAAAGGGTTGAGACTTTTAAGGTTGATAATTTCATCATGGTCATTTCCCCTATTTCCCGTTCATCAAGACAATATTGTCCGCAAGCTTCGCCATATTCGCATCTGATGGGCAGGGCGTTGTGACGCGAGAGCAGATAGACGTGATCGTATAAGTGCATCCAAATTTGCTAAAGCTCATCTCTTTGCCATATTCCGTACGCGTCACATCATACGTAGATTTCATACGGGCAAGTTTGGCGGGGGCTTTGCGCTTGGCGGAAGCACTTCGTTTTTCCAACCGCTTTACGGCTCTTGAAGAGGCTGCTTTGCAAGTGCCATTAATCGTCATAGCGCCGCTACCGCTGCTGCTTTGCATGGCATAAGAGTTTTTCAGCGCCACCATTTGGCTATCATCTGCAAGAGCAATTTCTTTCGGAGCCAACATGGGCGCATTACTGTCTTTTGCTTTGGTTTGAAGAGATTGCAGCTTGCGCATTTTGGGGGAAGATCTCGCCACTTTTTGAACGGCGATTACCCGGTCCAAGGTTTCAAGCTCATTATCGCCAAGCGACGCTCTGACACGATCCCAGATCACACCGTCTTTTTTGATGGCAGCAATTTCTTGCTTTGCATCCGCTTGTGCGTCATCAATTTTTTCTTCAATGGCGTCAATATCTTCTTTGACATCTTCAATCGCGCGGGCCGCTTCTTCCAATCTTTCGAAGTCGCTTTTCTTGCGGTTGTCATCGCCGTCTTTTTGCGCATTGGCAGCCCCAAGGACGCCTGTCGCGCAAATGGCGATTGCGCCGATCAGAGATGTTTTGGTAAATCGCAATGTCATATTGCCTCTCCTCCAAGTTCATAGGAGGAGAGTGTGACACGGTAACGGCATCATGACAATATGACAGAAAGGGAGATCAAAACAGGCAAAATGGGGCTGTTTGTTGCCCTGTCGCTTAGAGTTGACGTTCTAAATAGGCAAGGCTAGCCCTGAAACCGCTTGCGCCGGGGGCCGCACCAAAGCTGAAAACCCCGCCCGTCAGCGCTGGGCCGGAGCCATCGCCCAGACATTGAAAGCTTTTGATTTTTTCCTGAACATCTGCAGCGCGCCCTGTGCGGCACATGGCTTCGACGGCACCTAAAGCGCCATCGCATGCTTTGGCAATGGAATGATCTTTAGGCCATGTTTTTGCTGTGCTCCACTGGATTGTGGTGCGGATTGACGTGCCGCAAATAGTTGCCGTGTAATCAGCTTCTCTCTGTAAGCTTTTTTCCTCGGCAGCTTGGGCGCGTTTGTCTTGCAAGCTTTGGGCGCTGGCAGGGGCCATCATTGCGCAAATGGCGCTTAGGGCCACAAATGGGATCACAGCGCGACGCGCTGTTTTCAAATCGGGCAAAAATGATGTCTTCAACATTTTCGGGGCTTCCTTTTTCTCTTCTCCAAGAGAATATATAGGACGATTAGAGAGTAGATTCTAGATAGCGCGCGACAGCAGCAGAGGAAGGACGCCCTGCAATTCCTTTGTCTCTCGCATAAGTGATGGTTAATACACGCTTTTCATAGGAGAGATCTGATTTTTCCCCAGGAACAAATCGTACCATTTGAATGCCTTTGGCAAGGGCATCTGCGCCGAGGGGGTCTCGAATAACATAATCAATGCCTTTTGCGGCGGTGAGAACGGCATCAGCCAATACGGCATGGTTTGTCCGCCCTTGAGGCCCGGAGCCCACAAAAGGGATATAGACCCCAATCTTCGTTTCAAAAATATCAGAAGCCAGTCCCATGCGAGCGTCAGCCTCATCATAGGTGAGAGCTGGGGCGATCAGGGACGGGGTGGTGTTGGGCACAGGCAAAACGGCCTTGCCGCCCAGAGGCACCAAAATATTATTGTTAGAGACCGGGGCTTGAGTTGTTTCGCTAGGGGAGAAAAGGGTTGCGCCGCCATTAGTTGTCACGCGCAACACCGCTTCATTGTCCACATCTTTATAGATCACATCGCCTCTTGGGCTGCGGGTGGCTGTCAGCGCATAAATTTCTTCGCCGCGCAACCCGCCTAACAACGCACATTCCGTCAAATCTGCATCCGTATCATCACAATGAAACCGGATCAGGGCGGTTCGGCCATCCGTTTGGAACACAAAGGTTTCGTCGCCTTCTGTCGTTTCAAAAAGCTGCGGGGTGCGGGTGTTGAGTTTCACGGCGGCTGGCCCGCGCTGTGTGAGAAGTGCCCGGAAGGGATCTTCCTCTTGAGGTGTTTGCGCATGGCTGACAGCAAGGAAAGAGGCGCTTAAAGCAGCACTCAGGGCAAAAAGGCGCAGCACGGCACTTCGTTCTCGCTTAAACACCCATTTTCGTTGACCCAGTTTCTGCATGTCGGCCCATCCTGCATTTGCCCTCTTCTCTCAGATATCATGCAGTTGGGGCAGAAATCAGGCGGTTTTGAGAGGGCGCGCCCCATTGGACGTCCAAAAAGTAAAAAAGCACCAGAATTAAGGCCGGTATTGCGCCCCATTCTGATGCTATTTGTTTTTTAACGCGCTTTAGGCAGCGATATATTGACCGCCATTGATGCTCAAAGTGGAGCCCGTAATAAAGCCTGCTTGATCAGAAGCGAGGAAGGTTACGCAATCAGCGATTTCACTTGGGGTGCCGAGGCGGCCCACTGGAATTTGACCGACAATGCTGTCCAAAACTTTCTGGTCAAGCGCTGCAACCATTTCGGTTCCGATATAACCAGGGGCAATTGCGTTGACCGTAATGCCTTTGCGCGCGCTTTCTTGGGACAAAGCTCGAGTGAACCCAAGCAAGCCTGCTTTGGCAGCAGAATAATTTGCCTGACCAAATTGGCCTTTTTGGCCATTGATTGAAGAAATATTGATCACGCGGCCAAAGCCACGATCGCGCATCCCGTTGATGATCGGGCGGGTCATATTGAAGACGCTATCGAGATCACAGGAAATCACCTTTTGCCATTGCTCAGCGCTCATTTTGTGGAAGGGCGCATCTTGGGTGACACCGGCATTATTGACCAAAATATCCGTTGGCCCTTGGTCCGCTTCGATAGCCGCAATGCCCGCTTCGCATGCAGCATAATCTGCCACATCGAATTTATAGGCTTTGATGCCTGTCGCATTGGTGAATTTTGCTGCGGCGTCTTCATTGCCGGCATAAGTTGCAGCAACTTTATGGCCCGCTTTTTGGAGCGCAACAGCAATGGATTCGCCGATCCCTCTTGTGCCGCCTGTAACGATTGCAGTTCTAGTCATTTTAAGTTCTCCGAGAAGTATAGGGGGGCAGTTTCTCGTGCCCTTTTTTAAGGTTCAGATTAGCGTTCAACGCAGAGGGCAACGCCCATACCGCCGCCAATACATAATGTAGCGAGGCCTTTTTTGGCGTCGCGTTTTTGCATTTCATGCAACAATGTCGTGAGGATGCGCGCGCCAGAAGCGCCAATCGGGTGACCAATCGCGATGGCACCGCCATTGACGTTCACTTTATCCGCGTCCCATCCCAACTCTTTGCCAACGGCCAAAGCTTGAGCCGCAAAGGCTTCATTGGCTTCAATCAGGTCAACATCTTCGAGTTTCCAGCCTGCTTTTTCCAATGCCAATTTGCTGGCTGGGGCAGGGCCGATGCCCATAATGGACGGGTCTACACCGCAATGCGCAAAAGAGGCGATTTTAGCGAGAGGCGTCACGCCCCGTTTTTTCGCTTCCGCGCCAGACATGACTATAAGGGCGGCCGCACCATCGTTTAAGCCAGAAGCATTCGCCGCTGTGACGGACCCTTCTTTGGTGAAGGCAGGGCGCAATTTGGCAAGGCCCGAAGCTTCAACACCGTCTCTGATAAATTCATCTGTTTCAAAGGTGATATCGCCTTTACGATTTTTGATCGTAACGGGCACAATCTCGTCTTTGAATTTACCTTCATTGCGCGCAGCTTCAGCTTTGTTCTGGCTAGACGCGGCAAACGCATCCTGCTCTTCGCGGCTAATTTGATATTTGGTTGCAAGGTTTTCAGCTGTCTGACCCATATGGTAATTATTAAAGGCATCCCACAGACCGTCCGTGATCATGGTATCTACGAGGCTAACAGGCCCCATTTTCGTGCCATTGCGCATGGTGGATGCATGGGGCGACATGGACATATTTTCTTGGCCGCCAGCCACAACGATGGAGGCTTCTCCGGCCTTAATCGCCTGCGCCGCCAATCCAACGGCGCGCAAGCCAGAACCACAGACTTGGTTGATTGTCATTGCGGGATTTTCTTGCGGAATGCCTGCATGAATGCTCGCCTGACGCGCCGGGTTTTGCCCTTGTGCTGTTGTGAGGACTTGACCAAAGATCACTTCACTGACGTCTTTGCCGTCTGTCTTGGCTCTGGAAAGGGCTTCTTTGATGACAATGGTGCCAAGCTCAGCAGCAGGCACAGAGGCCAGCGACCCCATAAAGCTGCCAACAGCTGTTCTTACGGCAGAAGCAATTACGATATCAGTATCAGCAGTCATGAATGTCTCCGGTGTTATGCATGATGAACCTTGTCAGAGCATATAAGTTCGCGCTCCGCAAATAGCTCGGCGAATTGCGCGATAGCACCATAGGCAAAGCTTAAAAAATCCTATAGAATGCTTTCGCATGTGCAGCAAAAATTATTTCGCACTTGCACAAAAAATTCACATTACATGCTCACGCAGCATGAAAGGGACTCCATATTATGGCCAAAACCGCCGGGCGACCATCAAATGATGAAGCCATCACCATCAAGAAATACGCAAATCGCCGCCTCTATAATACAGCGACCAGTTCCTATGTGACCCTCGATTTCCTCGCAGAAATGGTGAAGGGGGGCGAAGAATTTGTCGTCAAAGACGCGAAGACGGGAGATGATATTACGCGCTCTGTGCTCACGCAGATCATTTTCGAAGAAGAAGGCAAGGGCGAGCACTTATTGCCGATCTCTTTCCTGCGTAAATTGATTGGGCTTTACGGTGATAATCTACAGTCCTTTGTCCCGTCTTATCTGGAAATGAGCATGGAGGCCTTCTCTAAAAATCAGGAAGCCATGAAAAACTCTATGGCTGAGACGATGAGCGGTGGCTCTCCTTTTAAAGTGTTTGAGGATGTGGCGCGGCAAAATATGACGATGTTTGAACAGGGGATGAAAATGTTCGGCGGCGGAATAGCCGCCCCCGGCTTTCCGACCCATCCCACAGAGCGGACAGCAGACCCAAGCGAAATTGAAAGTTTGCGCGCTCAGGTCGAAGAGCTCAAAAAACAGCTCAAAGAAAAAAGCTCGGCTTAACGTCATATCGAAAATGGGGGGAGCTTCATGTCACTGAAGGTTTTGAAGGAATCATTGGCGGTCATTGTGATCGGTCTTTTCGGGTATATTGCTTATAATTATGTTTTTAAGAGTGTTTGGGATTATCAACTGGTTTTGCTCTGGTTGATTTTTGCGACGGCCTATTTGTTGTGCCTCGCGCCCAAGGCGACTTAAAACTATTTGAGGATGTCTCATAAATTCACTTGGAGATGCAGATGACGCAAATGCAGATGACAAAGTCATTTTTTGCTTCGATCATGTTGGTCGCGGCTTTGAGTATCAATGCTTGCGGGGCTGAAGATCCAATAGACCCGGCGCCGACAACGCGTTACGTAAGCTCAACGCCGGTTTCCTTACAGGGTAACACTGCGATGATTTCTGCTGATCTTACGAAACGTTTTGGCCAATTGGCGCTAGATTGTGTGCACCGGGAATATCCGAATAAAATTTCTCATGTAATGCAAGGCGACGAAGATGTTAAACCCCCGCGAGAATTGCACCCCGCTTTTTATGGGTGTTTTGATTGGCACTCCTCCGTGCACGGCCATTGGCTTTTGGTGCGCTTGCTGAATGTAGGCGAGACAGACTCAGCCTTTGAAACAGCGGCGCGGGAAAAATTATCGATCAGCTTTACCCCTGAAAATATCGAAACAGAAGTGGCCTATTTTGCTCAAAAAGGCCGCGCTTCTTATGAACGGCCTTATGGGACAGCTTGGCTTTTGCAGCTTACGTCAGAATTGCGCCAATTTGATGATCCCCAAGCGCAGCAATGGCTAGAGACGTTGTTGCCTTTAGAAAAAATCATCTTGCAACAAACAACAGATTGGTTGCCAAAGCTCGCCTATCCCATTCGTCTTGGCACCCATAATCAAACTGCTTTTGCGTTTTCACTCATGCTCGATCATGCGCGCATCTCTGGCAATAAATCTTTTGAAGCCAAGCTGGTTGATAAAATCAGAGATTTTCATATTAATGACGTGAATTGCCCTTTGGCATATGAACCAAGCGGTGAAGATTTTCTGTCTCCTTGCTTGATGCAGGCGGATCTGATGCGCCGGGTCATGTCGCAAGATGACTATGCTGTTTGGCTCACAAAATTTATGCCCGATATTCCAGTTGATGGGGATAGCGCTTGGTTGCGCCCTGGCATTGTGCGGGATGCTGCTGACGGTAAATTAGTGCATCTTGATGGGGTCAATCTCTCCAGAGCTTGGAACCTTTATATGATTGCCAATGCTCTTCCTGCGGATGATTTGCGCCGCGCTTCTCTTGTCGCGACAGCAAAAGTGCATGAGACAGCGGGCATTGCCTCTGTGTCAGCGGAACATTATGCAGGCAGCCACTGGCTCGCCAGTTTTGCAACATATTTGATGACAAGTCGCGGCCAACTATAAACCAAAACCCTTAAGACGCTGGGAAGTGTTTTTCACTGGCGTTGATCACTTCTTGTAGCAAGCCATCAAAACTCCCGGATGATAGAATGAGCAAGACATGGGTCTCCGGGTCATCTATCGACAAAATGTCTTCAAAGTTATCTTTGCCAAAAGAAGCGACTTGCCCGTGATGTTTTGTTGTGACGCTGATGATCTCTTCTAACGAAAGTTGATCATGTGTCGCGGCCCCTTGGGTTGGCGGCGTGTACATCCACACTTTGTCTGTGTCGTTAAAAGCAGTTTCATATTGCGCAAGGGCGTTTCGATTGCGCCATGTGAAGGTATGGGGCTCAAACATAATACTAAGCGTTCGATCGGGATAATGATCGCGTATGGCTGTAATCGCTGATCGTGCTTTTTCATATGAAGAACCGAAACCTTCATAAATTGGCAAACGCGTTTTTGTACTTTTCAAATCCAACCGACGGGTGAGGCCATCATAGGCTTCAATGGCGGCCGTAAATTCCAAGACAGTGAGAATGCGTTCACCTAAAAGGTAAGCGGCAGCGGCCAGAATATTTTCAACATTATGGCGGCCCAACATGGTGGTCTCCACCAAACCGACTTCTTTATTATCGTGGATCAGCTTAAAGCTCGTGACAGCGCCAATGCTGATATCCGCCGTTTTCCAATCATGAGCGCCATTGAGGCCATAGCTGACTTTGCGCCCTGAATAGCGTTCATAAAAAGCAGCGGCATTTTCTTCTGTGCCACATGCGATTAAAAGCCCTTCTTCTTTGGCGAGGTTTTTCATTAAATCTACAAAAGGCGCGTGATAGTCTTCAATGGTCGGATAAATGTTGACGTGATCATGTGTCGCAGAAGTCAGAAGCAAAATTTGAGGATGGTAATGCAAAAACTTTGCGCGCTCGTCCCAATTGGCACTGGGATATTCATCCCCTTCAAAAATAAATTGCGGTCCATTGCCGATGGCTGAAGACGTTTCAAGGTTTTTGGGTACCGCCCCAATGAAATAGCCGGGGTCTTTTTTCGCGTGGACCAAGCACCAGGTAATAATGCTTGTGAGGGTCGATTTACCATAAGACCCGGCCACGACGACGCGCTCCCGGTCCGCTGTAAGATCATGCAGAACTTCGGGGAAGGATTTGACAAGGGGCAAATAGATTGACCGCGCGGCGCGCACTTCTTCATTGGTCTCTTCGACAAGTTTAGCGTTTTTGCCGATCACAATCAGCGAGACATCTTCCGGTATATTTGCGGCGCGATACCCTGTGATGCATGGAATATTGAGCTGGATAAGGTAATCGCTGATGGGGGGGTAAAACCCTTCATCGGAGCCACTGACCTCATAGCCCTGCTGCACCAAAAGCCACGCGACGGCAGACATGCCTGCCCCGCAAATGCCGATTAAATGTGCTTTTTTCTTATTTGCCACAGTCTTTGTCCACTCTCACAATCTATTATCCTTGGGCTTATATGCTTCGGGATGTGCAAACAATCTAATCTTGTTGTCATGTTTTTGGCCCAACTTCTCCCGGACTGTCACTTATAAAGCTCTCGCCGCGCCCGGTTTTTTCCTGTAAGATTAAGAATGGGTTAAAGGAACAACAGTAAGGACGGGGTCTTTTTATGGGTAAATTATTAGCTTTTCTGCTCGGAATCGCCGGAGCTATCGGCGCATCACAAGCACCATCTTTTACAGATCAATATATGCAAAATCTCACTGGTCGCATTGATGAATTGCAGACTTTAGTGGTGGAATTTGATCAAAGTGTTGGCAATGCAGGATATACTCGATCAGCAGCCATGTCAGAATGTGCTTCATCCTCTGGGCTTTTGGCCGCTTTGTGCGAGCGATATGCTGGGACCGTCAAACGTTATGAAGAACTTGTGGCGCATAAAGCTGAGATTTTATCGCAGAATGCTTATGTTCAGCCATTAATGGCGGCAAAGGGCCTCAATACCGGCATCGCTGAATCGGCTTGGTCAGAATTTACCCCATCAGTCCCCGCATCGCCTGTGGGCGCGGCTTATGCTGGCGGCGGGTTTGTCGGTGTTTGGGCGATTATGCGCATCGTGTTCGGGCTTTTGGCGGCTCCATTCCGCCGGAACAGATATGCCTAAGCAAAACATGATCTGAATTTTGAAAACCCGCTGGTTGCTCCGGCGGGTTTTTTCTTGGTGTTTCTGGGCCTTGAGCTTGGGGCGAAAATGAGCTTATGCTGCAATGCAATATTTAACTGAAGAGGCATGGCAGATGAGTGATGACACCAACAACAAAAAGACTGAGCCAACGCGCATCACCGTTGTCTCTCGCGATTTTACAGCCGCCGCCCTGGAGTTTCACAGAGGCCGCCTTGCGGCAAAAGGGTATAAAATCGAAAGCAAAATCACCGAACAGCAATTTCATTTGATTGAGATGGGCACCGATGAAAAAGGCGACCCTCTGCTCAATGAGGTTGAACTGTTTGACGGAGATATGTTACACGCGGTGACTTTTATCAAAAAAGATGTATCCGAATAAAAATATGTTGCTCTTCAAGGGCGCAGATTTTGGGAAAACACACCCGAATTGCTGCCGAAGGCCACCCGGAAAACAAGGACGAAAATGGATCAACACACTCGAGAAATATATATTACGAAGACGCCCGACGAGGCAATTTTTAAGCTAACGGAGCTCTATAATCAAAGTGCTCATAATTTGCGCGAGGCTTTCGAAAAATACGTTAAAGAAGGTATCCCCCCCAACCCGGATGATCGTCGTGATGGGGCTTTTGCCTATCCTAAGCTTATTTTGAAATATAAGCCTGAAGGCGCTGTGCCGGCCTATTCTCGCGCCTTTGGAAAATTTGATACGCCAGGCGTTTATGAAGCGGATATCACGCGGCCTGCTTTGTTCAGCTGCTATTTAAAAGAGCAGCTAGATATTCTGCACAAAGAATATGACTTCGAGATGAGTGTAACACTTTCCACTGCGGAAATTCCCTATCCTTATGTTTTGGATACAGCCACTGGCGTTGATGTGGATGCTGTACCTCCAGCTGAATTAGCGCATTATTTTCCTGTGCCAAATTTGGCATTGATTGATGATAGCTTGCCAAATGGGGATATGGTCCCGCCCAAAATGTTAGATGGCCTTGGGGATGATATGTTCACGGCTGAACGCCAAAAACCCCTATCGTTATTTTCAGCATTGCGCACCGATTATTCTTTGCAGCGTTTAAAACATTACACAGGTACTCAAACAGAAGATTTTCAACAATATATTCTGTTCACAAACTATCAAAGATATATGGATGAGTTTGTTGAGATTGCGATTGAAAAATTAGGCAAAGATGAAGGTTATATGGAACTGGTCGCGCCGGGCAATGTGCGCGTCGACAAGGATACTGTTGGTGCGTCGCAGGTTGTGGCCGAAGCGCCATGGCGTCGCCACCAAATGCCAGCCTATCACCTGACGGCTGAAAATGGCCAAGGCATAACGCTGGTGAATATTGGCGTCGGGCCTTCAAATGCTAAAACCATCACGGACCATCTGGCTGTGTTGCGGCCCCAATGTTGGATCATGATTGGTCACTGCGGTGGCTTGCGCCATTCTCAACGGTTGGGAGACTATGTGCTGGCGCATGCTTATTTGCGATATGATGGTGTGTTGGATAGTGATTTGCCGCCTGAAATTCCGGTGCCACCAATCGCTGAAATTCAACTGGCTCTCACATCAGCAGCAGGGACAATTACGGGCGATAAGGGTGCAGATTTGAAAGCGCGCCTTCGAACCGGCACAGTGGTGACCAATGATGATCGCAATTGGGAATTGCGTTTTCACGAAGAGGCGCACCGCTTCAACCAATCAAGGGCGATTGCGGTGGATATGGAAAGTGCGACATTGGCCGCGAACGGATATCGTTTTCGCGTGCCTTATGGCACGCTCCTTTGTGTATCTGACAAACCGCTTCACGGGGAGATTAAACTGCCCGGCGCGGCGAACCGTTTTTATGAACGGGCCATTTCAGAACATATGCTGATTGGCATTGAAGCGATTGAACAATTGAGACTTGAAGGCGCAGAAATGCTACATTCTCGAAAGTTGCGTAGTTTTGAAGAACCACCCTTTAGATAAATGAATAGGTGAGGAGACCTAAAGATGAAAAAACTATTATTAATCGGCACAGTGATGATGTTGGCAAGTTGTGCAACTGTAACAACCAAGTCCATTGAGTCTAGCTTGCGCGATTTAGGTCTTGATGCCAAGCGAGCTGATTGCGTTGGCGGCGAGCTGACGGATCGTTTAGATAATGATGATTTGCTAGACTTGGCGAAATTTATGCGTGGTCTTTCAAGAGCAGATTCACCGAATGCAGCATTTCAACAATTACGCAAAACGGATAATCCCCGGGCTTTGCTGGCGATTACAGCGGCTGGCGCTTCCTGCTTATTCTAAGGACGCATTATGAGCGACGTAAACGGGTTGATTGCGCCTCAATTTGAAGACTTGGCAACACGTCTTTCAGAAAACCTTGCATCGGGCGAAGACCTTGGTGCAAGTGTTTGCCTCACCATTGAGGGGGAGGTTGTTGTTGATATTCATGGCGGTTGGGAAGACCGACGCCAAACAACCCCGTGGACGGAACGATCTTTGCCGTGTGTTTATTCATCGGGTAAATTCGTCACAGCATTATTGGTCGCCCGTGCGGTGGATGAAGGCTTGTTGGATTATGAGGCCCCGATTGCAGAAATTTGGCCGGAATTTGCCGCAAATGGGAAAGAGAAGATCACTCTTGCCATGGCAATGTCGCATCAAGCTGGGTTGTGCGGTTTAACAGAAGAAATTTCTCCCGCGGCATGGCTGGATTGGGATGTGATTTGTGAGGCGCTTGCCGATCAAGCACCTTTGTGGCCTCCCGGTACAGCCAATGGTTATCACCCGCAAACTTTTGGGTTTTTAGCGGGGGAGGTTTTGCGCCGGGCGACAGGCAAGACCATAGGGCAAATGCTGCGGGAAGATTTTTTCGAAACAGATGGCATAGATGTGCATTGCGGCGTTACCGAAGAGGCTTATGGCCGGACCATGAAGATGATCAAGCCCCCTGCCGCGCCAGATCTTGGAGACCTTAATTCGTACACGTCTGTTGCGTTTTTAAAGCCGTGGTCTTCACCAGCTAAAGTTGATGCAAAAGACTGGGCGATGGCGGAAATACCTGCCTCAAATATGCATGCTACAGCCTCAGGCCTTGCGCGCATCATGACCCCATATGCTAATGATGGCGCTTTGGAAGGGACTTCTTTTATTTCAACGAACACTTTAGCTGAGGCGATGAAAGAACGGTGCAATCGTAATGATCTTGTCTTGCCTTTCAATCTTAGTTGGGCGGCGGGCATGATGCGGAACAGTAATTTTGTTTATGGTCCGAATGAAAATACAGTGGGGCAATCCGGCTTTGGGGGGTCTTGTGTTTTTGCAGACCCTGAAAACCGGCTTACATTTTCATATGTGATGAACAAAATGTCGCCAGTTTTGATGGGAGATCCAAGGCCATTGCACTATATTGAGGCAGTCTATAGCGCTTTATAAAAATCCGTTAGACGGGAAAGCGCTTTTGCAACCAATTCAAAAGTAGCGTGTGCACTTCTTCTGGTTTCTCCCACATGGCCCAATGCCCACATGATGGTAAGACATGTTTTTCTAAATCAGTACACAAATCTTCCATACCATCCATTTGTTCCGGCGTTAACATCATATCGCGGTCTGCTCCAATCATCAGGCTTGGCTGCCGAACGGTGATGTCTACGCCTTCGGTAATCTGCCAATTATGATCAATATTGCGATAATACCCGGTGCAACTGCGAAAGCCTGTCTTGCGATACATTTCTGCGAAGACGGCCAAGTCCTCAAGAGGCATGACAAGTCTTGTTGGGTCAGCCTGCTCAAATGTTGTAAAATTCTCGATCATATAAAGCGCTTGCGGCATTAACTTGTCCCATGCTGCGCGCGGCGGCGAGTCTCTAAAAATATATTGGCAAAAGGCCTCTTCGCGTCCGCCAAAAGCATTGTCTGGTTTTGTCGCGTCTTGAAACTCGATAATATAATGTTTTGGCCCGGCGCGTTTTTCGAAAATGGAAAGGGGCGGCGCAGGTGCACGTCGAACATGCGGGGTGCAAATAGACGCAACCCCGCGAACAAGATCAGGATAACGATAAGCCATGGGCCAAACAAAGGCACCGCCCCAATCATGGCCAATGAAAATGGCAGACGATAGATCAAGCGCTTCTAAGAGCGCCGCAAAATCAGCCGTTAAGACATCCATGCCGAAAGCTGCATCATCGCTTGGCGCTGACGTTCTGCCAAACCCTTTCATATCTGGCGCAATCACACGATATCCCGCTCGCGCCAAAGGGGGCACAATATGCTTCCAGCTATAGGCAAGCTCCGGCCATCCATGGCAGAGCATGAGCGGCGGGCCGTCTTCTGGTCCAGCTTCATAAAGAGCAAAACGAACATCCCCTGATGAGCTATTATTTGCTGTCACATAACGCGGCGCTGAATAATCCAAATAGTCTTTCAACATGCTCTCCTTTTTCCCTTCAAGAATGATGATTTTTTTGACAAAGCCAAGGTTTCTAAGCAGTTGAAGCCTTGGCCTTCGGGGCGAGGCCCGGCATAGTGAAGCTTGTAATCCTGACTTTTCACCAGAGACCTTTGATGACATTGGCAACCGCCTCTTCGCCCACAGAACCGCAAACGGCCCAAGAAATGCTCAAAGCGATTTTTGGGTTTGATGGTTTTCGCCCCGGGCAACAGGCCGTTGTTGAAACGGTGGCACGGCGGGAAAATGTTCTGGCTGTGATGCCAACGGGGGCTGGCAAATCTCTTTGTTTTCAGCTGCCCGCTATGATGACGGATGGTTTTGCGGTTGTGGTCTCTCCCTTGATTGCCTTGATGGAAAATCAGGTCGCGCTGCTCAAAGGCGCAGGCGTTCCCGCCGGGATGATTCATTCTGGTCGCCAGCGCGAGGAAAATATCGCAGATTGGCGCGGCGCGACAGAGGGAGAGATCAAGCTCCTTTATATGTCCCCGGAACGCCTGACAACGCCGCGCATGTTGGAGGCTCTGAAAAAACAACCTGTGTCTCAATTTGTGATTGATGAAGCTCATTGCATTAGTCAGTGGGGGCATGATTTTCGGAAAGAATATATGATGCTTGCGGAGTTACGGAAAATTTTTCCGAATGTTCCCTTATCAGCATTTACGGCAACAGCAGATGAAGCAACTCGAGCTGATATTGTTGAACGTATTTTTCACCGGGATGCGCAAGTTTTTGTGCAAGGCTTTGATCGACCAAATATTGCTATTTCTGTTGAGCCGAAAAAAGCCGCAGAAGGGCGCATTCTCTCCCTCGTCAATCAGCGGCGCGGCGCACAAGGCATCATTTATTGTTTGTCTCGCAAAGGCACAGAGAAAATGGCAGCGGCGTTGCGCGCCGATGGGCATAATGCTGTGCCATATCATGCGCGCTTGCCCGTAGAAGAACGACAGGAAAATCTCAACCGATTTTTGACGGAACCAGATTTGATTGTCTGCGCGACCATTGCCTTCGGGATGGGCATTGATAAACCTGATATTCGATATGTTATTCACATGAACCTCCCTTCCAGCATGGAAGCCTATTATCAAGAATTGGGCCGCGCCGGGCGAGATGGTGAACCCGCAGAAGCGATATTATTATATGGATATGGAGACCTCCGTACACGGCGCATGATGATTGATGACACAACAGCGTCTGAAGAGGTGAAGCGCGTTGAGCGCCAACGTCTTGATGCGTTATCAACATATGCAGAAGCTGTTTCATGTCGTCGTAATGTGTTGCTGGCCCATTTCGGGGAATTGCGGGATGCGCCCTGTGGCCGGTGTGATATTTGCCTAACGCCCCCCAAGATGATTGACGCGACAAAACAAGGTCAGCTGGCTTTGCGGATCATGCAGGCCACAGGAGAGATATATGGTCAAACCCATATAGTGGATATTGCTACGGGGAAAATGACGGATAAGGTTAAACAAAATCAGCATGATGATCTCCCAGAGTTTGCTCAAGGCGCTGGCACAACCCAGAAGCAATGGCGCGCCACATTGCGTCAACTTTTGGCTGAAGGTTTTTGCGATGTGACAGGGGACTATGGCAGTCTGGTCGTTTCTCCTCTTGGGGAAGGATTGATTAATGGATCCGAGACATTGCAAGTTCGGCTCGAGGAGAAAACAACAGACCGCGCCACAAGAAGCGCCAAAACACCTTTGGCAGAAGGACAAGTGGACGCAAAACTTCTGACACGCTTAAAACAAAAAAGACTGGAACTCGCCCGCGAAAAAGGATCGCCCGCTTTTATTATTTTTTCAGATCGTACCATCATCGATATGGCCCAGAAGAAACCTCTCCACCGAGATGATTTTGCCACCGTTTTCGGCGTCGGGGAGAAAAAAGTGGAAGCCTATGCTGATGTGTTCATTCAAGAAATCGCGGACTATTTAAAAGGCGAATAATTCATATGGGCCGGCGCACCACTGGGTGCGACGCCCGCCATTGGTCAAAACTAAACACCGCCACAGCAATCCAGATACAGGCGAAGCAGAAGCCATAAGCGAGTGTGAGTTTTTCACCGAAATATAACGCGCAGATGAATTGCAATGAAGGGCCAATAAATTGCAAAAACCCCAGCAATGATAAGGGCAATCGCCTTGCTCCTATGGCGAAGAAAAGCAGTGGCAAAACGGTGAATGGGCCTGCGAGCATTGCAATGCCAAGGACACCGAGATCACTTTCAAAAGCGGGGTTGCTGGTTTGAGTGAGCCAGATCAAAAAGCCGAGGGCGAAGGGGAAGAGGAGAATGATCTCAATCATCAGTCCCGGCATAGCCCCGATCACGACTTTTTTCCGTATAACGCCATATAAGGTGAAACTGATTGCCAATGTGAAGGAGATCACCGGAAACACGCCGCCATATAAGGTCAAAATCCCGACACCGATAAATGCCAGCGCCACGGCGAAAATTTGTTTTGGGCGTAATCGTTCATGCCAAAAGACGACGCCCACAAGCACATAGATGAGTGGATTAATGTAATAGCCAAGGCTGGCTTCAAAAATTCGGCCCTGTTGCACGGCCCAAATATAGACCCCCCAATTGACAGCGATCACCAGCGCGGCAGCACTGAGCATGATCATCGTGCCCGGCGTCTTCATGGCTTGCCAGAGGGCTGGCCCTTGTTTGCGCAAGGCGATGATCAATGCGCCAAATGGCAGGGACCATACTATCCTTTGGGCGAGCATTTCTGTCGCCGGGATCATGTGAGCCACTTTGAAATAGATGGGGAAGAAGCCCCAAAAAGTATAGGCGATCACAGCGGCTATCACGCCTTGCTTCAGGTCTTCTTGATCTGGTGAGAGGGAAGGGCGTTGCTGTGTCATGCTTTGCATTGACAGATTTTGGCGAAACTTACCATGCCCTCTCGATCACAAATGATAGCGTTTTATTTCTCCCAAGAGTCAATATCTTCTTCGGTTGGTTTATAATTCACAGGCTTTGCTTCAACGGCGTCCACTTCGTAAGGGACAACATTATCCACCTTGGCGTCGCGTTGCGCCTTATTTTCCCGTGCAGCTTCTTCTTCCATCTTGCGGCGCTCTTCAACGGCTTCGGGCGCCTCATCGACGGGTTCAACAACAGCTTCATTGCCGAGTGGTTGAACGGTTTCTTTGTCCGCGCTGTTTTGTGCGTCTTCGGTTTCTTGCTTTTGCTCCGTAGGCGGTTGAACGGGCATCGCGTCTGCGGAAGCGAGGATGATCGGGTCGCATCCTTTTGCGGCCATCACACCGTCAATATAAGCGAGTGCGGATTCGCCTTGCTGCAACGCTTCGGCTTGCGCGGCTTGCTTTTTGGCTGAGCCGGTTAGAACAGGCAGAAGCCCTGCGCCGGGAATGGTGCTGGATAAGGCTGTTTTGGCAACAGATGAAGCGTGTTGCCCAGCGGATAAATCTTTGGCCTTTGGCAATTCAGCAGCATTTGTATAATTGATCGATTTTGGTTGCACATTTGTAGCAGTGATCATGCCGCTCAAAGATGCGCGGCGCTCGCCCAATGAAGTGCATGATTCATTGACGATTTTGCCGGAGATCAAATCTTCGCTGGACGCTTTTAAATTGGCAACATCCTGCGGGTCCGCCAAGCTTGTGCAAGCTGTGATGGAAAACGCGGCTAACCCTAATAATAAACTTTTTTTCATGTCTGTATCTGGCCCCTTTTCATACCATGAATTACTATAGCATAGGAAAAGGGACAGAAAAAAGGCCTAATCACGGACTGTTAAAAGCTTTCGATTATGTAGCAATTCACAGATTTGCACGGCGTTCAGTGCTGCGCCTTTGCGCAAATTGTCAGAGACCACCCAGAACGCAATACCGTTATCCACTGTGGGATCGACACGCACGCGGCTGACAAATGTTGCGAAATCACCAACACATTCAACAGGTGTGACATAGCCGCCATCTTCGCGCTTATCCACGACCAACAGGCCGGGCGCTTGGCGCAAAATCTCTCTGGCTTCATCATCGGAAATTTCATTTTCAAATTCCACATTTACCGCTTCTGAATGCCCCACAAAAACAGGCACGCGCACGGCGGTAGCAGTCAGTTTGATTTTCGGGTCGAGCATTTTTTTTGTCTCGGCCGTCATCTTCCATTCTTCTTTGGTGAAACCATCTTCCATGAAAACGTCAATATGCGGAATAACGTTAAACGCGATTTGCTTTGTGAAAGATGTTGGCGTCGGTTCGTCGTTGACGTAGATGCCTTTGGTCTGGTTCCATAATTCGTCCATGGCCTCTTTGCCGGAGCCTGAAACAGACTGATAGGTGGAAACCACGACCCGCTTGATTTTTGCTGCGTCATGCAACGGCTTAAGCGCCACAACAAGTTGCGCCGTCGAGCAATTTGGATTCGCGATAATGTTCTTCTTGGTATATTGCGCAACATCATCCGGGTTCACCTCTGGCACGACCAGCGGCACATCCGGGTCCATGCGGAAATGAGACGAATTATCGATCACAATCGCGCCCGCCTTCGCCGCTTTTGGCCCCCATTCTTTCGCAACAGAGCCCCCCGCAGAAAAGAGCGCAATGTCGACTTTGGAAAAATCAAATTGTTCAATGTCTTCGCATTTCAAGGTCTTATCCCCGAAGGAGACTTCCCGGCCCTTGGAGCGTCGAGACGCCACCGCAAAACACTCTTTAATGGGAAATTCCCGCTCCGCCAAAATAGCAAGCATCTCTTGGCCCACATTCCCGGTAGCGCCAACAATCGCGACATTAAAACTCATGATGCAATTCCTTTGAAAATTGTGCAGTGCGGCAGGGGATGGCGCGGGACGCAGCGTTTGTCAAGGTGTTTCAAAAAGGGGAGTGGTTTTAGCAGGAATGGCTATGTTCAGGAAAGGTCACTTAGCAAGCTGCAGGCTTTTTCTTGCTCATAGTTTTTACGCTGCGCAGCGAAAAGCCTCGGCAAAGCCAGCGCTTCCCGGTTGATAAAGTGGCGGCACTCGTCGTTTGTTTTGCAAACGCCTGTTGCCTTGTCCTTTATTTTCGCTGCGCGAAAATAAAGAGGATGGGCGCGAACGTCACATCCGCTGAAAATAAAACTAACTGAGTGCAGACATGCTCGCCCGCGCCCGGCTTTATGCGAGATTGCCATTCCCTTTTCCCACCAATCTCTCGGTGGTTCTAATGCTTCCCCTCGCGGTTCCACACGATAGAAGGCCCGGACGAGCGTGAAGCTGGCTCCAACACCAACTCCCCTCGACAACCGTCCCTGATCCCCCGCAGCTGGAACTACGAAGCCTCATTGATCAGGTATGGGAGCAGTGTAGCATGGGGGCAGAGGGCGGGGATAAGTTTTGGTTATTCAATGAAAACAGGTGTTTATGTAGGGCGGGTCAACGACCCGCCGGAATTATGAGCAACGTCCGGCGGGTATAAATACCCGCCCTACGCCAGAGGGTGCGCCACGCCTCCCCGGCGAAGGCCGGGGCCCAGCTCTGAACAGAGAGGCGCGTACGGATGGTTATTATGCAAAAAATATATTGCCAAAAGCACCGTCCGCCCAGAACCAACGACAAGAGATGGATCCCGGCCTGCGCCGGGAAGACGTAGAGAGTAGGTTGAGATATAAAAAACCAATCTCTCCGTCTCACCGGGCGAAGACCCGGTGCCCATCACTGAACAGCCAGGCGTGCACGGATGGTCGTTTTGCAGAACTCAGTCACAAAACAACTATCCGCAATAGATTGAAACGATCAGAGATGGATGCCACGGTCAAGCCGTGGCAAACGCGGTTGGTACGAAGCGCTCAACTCAAAACCAGCGCTATCCACGGCTTGACCGTGGAGCCCATCACTGAACAGCTAGGCGTACGCAGATGGTTCTTATGCAAAACCATCTCGCCAAAAGACCGTCCGCCCCAAA
>CALLVA010000173.1 GCA_938010655.1 uncultured Parvularculaceae bacterium
CTCTGATACAACGGCTGTTGCTTTGGCAGCAGCCCTTGGCGCGGCGCGGTGTGATATCTATACAGATGTGGACGGGGTTTATACGACAGACCCCCGCATCACCAAGCAGGCACAGCGCCTCGACAAAATTTCCTATGAGGAAATGCTCGAAATGGCGTCGGTGGGGGCAAAAGTCCTGCAAACCCGCTCTGTCGAATTGGCCATGGCCTATAAAGTTCGCTTGCGGGTATTATCGAGTTTTGAAGACCCCGCTGAGCTGCGCAAAGGCGCACCACAGGTCTGTACTGTAATTTGTGACGAGGATGAAATCGTGGAAAAACAAATCGTTTCTGGGGTGACCCCAAGCCGGGCAGAAGCCAAAATTTCCCTTCTGGGTGTCCCAAACGTCCCGGGTCGATCTGCCCGAATTTTCACCTTGTTGGGGGAACATGGGGTCAATATTGATATGATCGTGCAAAGCCCTGCGCGAGAAGAAAATGCCGCGAATATTTCCTTCACATTGAATGAAGGGGATCTCGCAAAGGCTCAGCAAATGCTGGCTCAAGCCAAAGAGGAAATTGGCTATACGGACGTTGTGGCAGATCGAAATGTCTCGAAAGTCTCTGTCATTGGGGTGGGCATGAATTCTCATACGGGTGTTGCGGCGACGATGTTCCAAACTTTGGCGGATCGGGCGATCAACATTCTCAATATCTCAACATCCGAGATCAAGATTAGTGTGCTGATAGAAGCAGAATATACGGAACTGGCTGTGCGGGCGCTCCATAAGGCTTATGGCCTGGATGCGCCAGAAGCTGCATCGGCTTAAAGGATAAAGCAGGGCGATGGCGGGACCACCGAATTATTCCGGGACCTATGGGGGCAGTGTGGGCATGAGCTCACCGCGCATCCTGCTGAAACGCTTGCGCGAAATTATGGAGCTGGAGGCAACAGCTCAGGAACGTCTTGATCACGTAACCGAAGCGATTGCTGCCAATATGGTGGCGGATGTTTGCTCAATCTATTTGCGCCGTGTCAGCGATCGATTTGAATTATTTTCCACGGAAGGTTTGAACAAGGAAGCTGTTCATAAGACCAAGCTTGAATGGGGCGAGGGGCTTGTCGGCTTAATTGGGATAACCGGGAAACCGCTTAGCCTGACAGAAGCACAAGAGCACCCCAACTTTTCATTTAGACCTGAAACTGGAGAGGAAATTCTTCACTCTTTTCTTGGGGTTCCCATTCTTCGTTCGGGTAAAGTCTTAGGGGTTTTGGTTATCCAGAACCGCGCGGCGCGAGAATATTCTGACGAGGAAAGAGAAGCTGTAGAGACCATTGCTACGGTCTTGGCTGAAGTCGTCGCCACGGGAGATTTGCTCGACGAAGAAGAAACTGAAATCGCTCGAAACTTGCTGTTGCGACATGAAGTTGTCGAAGGCATGCCCATTGTCAAAGGCATTGTCATTGGCCAAGCCGCGCTGCACGAACCGCCTGCGCCCTTGCACAAAACATTTGCGTCCAATGTGGCGGAGGAAGTGTCTCGGCTTGAAGTTGCGCTGCAGGATTTGCAGAAAAATGTTGATGACATGATTGCCGCAAATCGGGAGCTATCTTCCGTATCGCGCGAAGTGCTCGATGTGTATCGTCTTTTTGCCTATGACAAAGGTTGGTCCCGGCGTTTGAATGAGGCAGTTCGGTCTGGCCTCTCGGCTGAATCCGCGGTGGAGCAAGTTCAAGCTGAAAACCGCAAACGGATGCGCCAGGCGGCTGACCCTTATTTGCGGGAACGCCTGCATGATTTAGATGATTTGTCCCGGCGCTTAATGCGGATGTTGAGCGGCGCAAGCGACGATGAAGTTTTAAATCTACCAGATAATGCCGTCTTATTTGCCGATGCTTTGGGGCCAGCAGAATTGCTGGAACTGGACAAAGAGAAGCTGAAAGCGGTGGTGTTGGGCGAGGGGGCGGAAACGTCTCACGCGGCTATTGTCGCGCGCTCCTTGGGCATTCCGTTGATTGGCCGGGCATCGGAAGCCATTGATATTGTCCATGAGGGCGACCAAGTCATTGTCGATGGTAAAACAGGTGAAATCAACATTCGCCCGCCAGAAGAAACGATACTGGCGTATCAAGATAAGCTCTTCCTCGCGACGGAACGCCAAGCTGCATATCTCTCAGAGCGCGATCTCCCGGCCATTAGTATTGATGGGATTGAGATAGAGCTTTTGATGAATGCGGGCCTCGTTGTTGATATGCCCCATCTCCATGAAACCGGGGCGGCGGGCGTTGGCTTGTTCCGAACAGAATTGCAATTTCTGATCGGCCCGCAATTGCCAACAGCAAAAGAGCAAGAAGAGCTTTATCGTGCCATTCTGGACGGTGCCGGAGATAAGCGAATTGTCTTTAGAACAGCTGATCTTGGGTCTGACAAACAGGCGGATTATATGCGCCTATCGTCCGAAGCGAACCCTGCCATGGGGTGGCGCGGCTTGCGGATGTCGATTGATCGAGAAGGGCTGATGCGGCCACAAATCCGCGCTTTGATTGCAGCATCAGATGGGCGACCGCTGGATATTTTATTGCCGTTGGTGACCACCAGCGAGGAAGTGCGCCAAGCGCGGGCCATTATCGATAAAGAATTGGAGCGCCGGGGGAGACAGGGACAATCACTCCCCAGCGAAGTGCGAATCGGGGCGATGATTGAAATCCCCTCTGCGGCTTGGTCCGTGGACCGTATTGCCCGTCAGGTTGATTTTCTGTCGATTGGGGGGAATGACCTTGCGCAGTTCTTCTTCGCCGCAGACCGCGAGTCGGAAAAACTAAGTGGTCGATATGACCCGCTTCATCCGAGCTTTTTAAGTTTCTTGAAAATGATCGTGGAGAAAGCCGAAGCGGCGGGCAAACCGGTATGCTATTGTGGGGAACAAGCAGCTGATCCGGTCATGGCTTTGGCATTGATGGCAATCGGGGTGCGTAAGCTTTCCGTGCCGGCCTCCGCCGTGGGGCGCTTGCGCCGTCTGGTCCGATCTTCAGATATTGGCACCATGAAAAAGTGGTTCGATAAAGCATTAGAAGAGCCAGGTCAGTCTCTCAGAGAGCCAATCAAACAAGCGGCCAAGCGCTATATTAACGACCCAGAAGGCTTCGCGTTAACTAAATAAGCGTCTTATCTGACATGAAATATTCAATGATCAGGCCGAAAAAGCCTTTTCTGGCATTGATTTAGCATAATACTATTTGAATCAGTCTTATAATCAGCCTCATTTTAGGTTAACATATGGCGGGGCCGATGGGAGCGTAGAGTATCATGGTAACAGTAACTGGCGTAGCCGATGTCGTAGACATTAATCAGGGCAGAAATGGCACAGCATCTTCTGATGAAAAGCCTGCTGCAGCAGACTCTTATGAAACCGCTGGGGCAATGCTCAAAGCCGTGCGTGAAGATTCTGACCTGACCCTCGAACAAGTCTCCCAAGGCACCAATGTTAAAGAAAGCCATCTTCAATCTATTGAGGAAATGGCGATTGATCGCTTGCCAGCGCGGCCTTTCACCATTGGGTTTGTCAAATCTTATGCGGAATTTTTAGACCTTCCTGTTGAGGAGCTGGTCACGAAATTCAAAAATGAAGCCGGATTTGAGAGCAATCCTGTTGCATCGCCCGTTGATATAAAGCGCGCGCAAGATTTAGGAGGGGGGCGTGAATTGTCCCTTCTCGTTGTTGTCGGGATCGTCTTTTTTATCTTGTGGTGCGCCTTCCAGATCACGCGTCCATCGACCGTTGTGGGGCCAATAGACGATCTGCCAGATAATTATCCTATTACAGATGTGCCCGGCGCACCTGCGAAAACCGTCTTTACAGCGCCTCCTAGTGAGACTGCCCCTGCTGCGGTAGCTGCTGCATCATCAGAAGAATTTACGCCGACGCAAAGCGAAGATGCTCCGCAACCTGTCACGCAAGCGGCTTTGTCCGCCACAGAAGAGGCAGCCGACCCGTCAACAGCTCAACCAGAAGCGGCAGAACCCGTTATTATAGCCAGTACCGATACGGCAGCTTCACAAACAGAAGCTGTAGACGATACGTCCTTTTCAACTGCTTCTGATGTCGAAGAAATTATTGTTGCAGATGCGAGCACCCAAACCCAAGTTGAAACACCGTCTGTCGCGGATCAACTCATGCTCGCGAATAATAGGCTACCTTCAGATGGGTTTAGCCCAGAGCAATTAGAAGCCGCCCCAACAAGCTTGGATGACGCTTTGGCCACAACAGGCCAAGAAGGCATTTCTGTGCCTGTTGTTCAGGTAACGCCAGTTGAGCCAACCAATTCGCCAAGCTCTGAATTGCCTTTGGCGGAAATCGTGACCCCCGAACCTGCTCTTACAGAACCTGCTCTTCCAGAACCAGCTATTGCAGAACCAGAGACTGCTGAGCCAGCCCCAATTGACCTTGGCGACGCGCCAAGCGACTTGGAAATTGCTCAGACTGTTGAAGAAGTTTCAGAAACTGCTGATGGGGTGGAAACGTCCATTGAAAACTCTATTGAAGACGCTGCGCCGCTCGCCGAGACAATTGAGGTTGCAGAAGAAATTATAGAAGACACGTCTTCTCCTGAAACCCCGATTGAAGAAAGCCAAACAGCGTCTGATCCCGTCTTGACGCGAGCAGACGACCTGAATCGTCAAGTGTTACGGCAGGTCTCAGAAGCAGAAGAAGCTATTCCAAGCTTTGACCCTGAATCAATTGCGGATGTTGCTTCTGCGCCAGCCACTTTGATTAATTCTGTGCAGCCGATTTATCCCGCGCGCTGTGCCTCTTCCCAAGAGCAGGATATTGTTATGGTGATGTTTGATGTAAGCGCGACGGGGAATGTGATCAATCAACGGGTCACAGAAAGCACAGATACTTGCTTCAATGCGGCGGCTTTGGTGGCCATTTCGCGGTGGCAGTTCACCCCAGCGGTGGAAAATGGCAATGCCGTCTTAAGTGTTGGACAGGCGACAAGGTTCCGGTTCAAATTGCCTCAATAAGGGCCGCATAACACCGAAATTAAACCACTTTGGTCTAAGATAAGGATCGCGAGGCTGGCCGCCCGCGATCCTTTGGTATATTCCGAGGTTACTTGACTTTCGGAGCGGTCAGACAAATCTCTAGACTCACACGTTTCGGCTAAGGGGTAGACATATGAGTATTCGTCCATGGCGCGATATTGAGCGACGCAAGAGCCGTCAGATTATGGTCGGCAATGTGCCTGTTGGCGGCGATGCGCCCATCTCCGTGCAATCCATGACAAATACGGATACGGGCGACGCAAAAGCGACGTTGAAGCAGATTGAAGAAATCGCCGAAGCGGGCGCGGATATTGTGCGCGTGTCTTGCCCCGATGAAGCCTCCACGGCGGCTATGAAAGAGATTTGCGCGCAGAGCCCTGTGCCAATCGTGGCAGATATTCATTTTCATTATAAGCGCGGCATTGAAGCAGCGGAGGCGGGGGCGGCTTGTTTGCGGATCAATCCCGGCAATATTGGGAATGAAAAACGCGTCAAAGAAGTGATTCAAGCCGCGAAGGACCATGGCTGTTCCATGCGTATTGGCGTGAATGGGGGGTCTTTGGAAAAGCATTTGCTGGAAAAATATGGCGAACCTTGCCCCGAAGCCATGGTCGAAAGCGCATTGGATCATGCGCGGATTTTGCAGGACAATGACTTCCACGAATTCAAAATTTCCGTCAAAGCCTCTGATCTGTTTTTAACCGTCGCGGCCTATCACGGCCTTGCTGATGCGATTGATTGCCCGCTGCATTTGGGCGTCACAGAAGCTGGCGGCGCGCGCATCGGCTCGATTAAATCTGCCATCGGCATGGGGTCATTACTCTGGGCGGGAATTGGCGATACAATCCGCGTTTCGCTTTCTGCGGACCCGGTAGAAGAGATCAAAGTCGGGTTTGATTTGTTGAAAAGCCTCGGGCTGCGCCATCGCGGTGTGAACATCATTTCCTGTCCATCTTGCGCGCGGCAAGGCTTTGATGTGATCAAAACCGTGGAAATTCTGGAAGAACGCTTGGCGCATATCACGACCCCAATGAGCCTTTCGGTCATTGGGTGCGTCGTCAACGGCCCTGGCGAAGCGCGGGAAACTGATGTTGGCTTCACGGGCGGCGGCGCAGAATCTGGCATGGTCTATTTGCGCGGCATGCCAGACCACAAGATGCAGAACAAAGATATGGTCGATCACTTGGTCAGCTTGGTGGAAAAGCGCGCCGAAGAAATTGAAGCGGTTAGAAGCGCGGCGGAGTAGGGCTTTTCTGGTGAAAAGTTGCGGGTCATCATTGCCCGTGTTGTCCTGTTGACAATTCACCAATTGCACTGCATCCCACAGGCATGATTCCTACAGAAAAACTGACCTCGATTGTGAAGCGCTTTGAGGAGGTTGAAGGCGAGATGGCCACAACCTCGACGCCGGATGATATTGTCCGGTTGGGCAAAGAATATGCTGAACTTAAACCAATTGCTGAAGCGTCCCGCGAAATGCTGGATGCGATGGGGCAAGTTGAGGAGTTGGAAGAAATGGCTTCGGGGGATGACCCTGAAATGGCTGAACTTGCAACGGCAGAACTGGAAGAACTGAAATCCCGCATTCCAGAGCTGGAAGGGGCGCTGCAGATCATGCTGCTCCCGAAGGACAAAGCCGATAATGCCAACGTTATTCTGGAAGTTCGAGCGGGCACAGGCGGCGACGAAGCCGCGCTTTTTGCGGGAGATCTGTTCCGCATGTATCAGCGCTATGCGCAGCTGAAAGGCTGGAAGGTCGAAATGATCTCAGCCTCTGAAAGCGATATGGGCGGCTATAAGGAAGTCTCAGCCTCCATCAGCGGCGACAATATTTTTGCGGATTTGAAATTTGAGTCTGGGGTGCACCGGGTTCAGCGGGTGCCTGAAACGGAAACCCAAGGACGTGTCCATACGTCTGCGGCGACGGTTGCCGTGCTGCCGGAACCCGAAGAAGTTGATATTGATATGAATGAGGCCGATTTGCGCGTGGATGTATTTCGTGCCTCTGGCCCCGGCGGGCAATCGGTGAACACGACAGATAGTGCTGTGCGCATTACCCACTTGCCAACCGGCGTGATCGTTATTCAGCAGGATGAAAAGTCCCAACATAAGAACCGCGAAAAAGCGATGAAGGTGATGCGCGCCCGGCTGTATGAAGCGGAACGTGCAAGGGTCGATGCTGAACGCGCCGCGGACCGCAAAGGCCAAATTGGTTCCGGCGACCGCTCTGAACGTATACGTACTTATAATTATCCCCAAAGCCGGGTGACCGACCACCGGATCAATTTGACGCTCTATAAGCTGGACCAGATTATCGCAGGGGATGCTTTAGGTGAAATGATTGAGTCGCTCATTGTGGAAGACCAAGCCGCGAGACTAGCGGCGATGGAAGGGGATGAGGGGTAGAAGCCTGTCTATTTGACTATATCAGACGACTATTATCGTGCGTTCCAATCTGTATATACACCGTCGAGTTTGCATTTATCGCAATGTGCTCCAACATATATCCAGCGATGATCTTCAGGGGTGTCATAAGTTGCTATGCCGATGCCAATGCACAAAGCTTCATTCCCGCAGTTACAAACGTTTTGAGTAAGGTCGCTTGCGTATTTTAAACTGTCTAAGATGTCTAATTTCGTTTTGCACTTTACACATTTAGCAAAAGCGCTCCCTTCGGTATCATCAGAGAATAAAAGAAATTTTTCACTTTTACATCTACATAGCACGTCATGGTAATGGGATATTTCATATCCATTGAGCTTAGAATATCGTTGAATTTCGTCTTTCAATTTCATCCGCAACAACTTTCTTAAAACGTAATGATGAAAAGATTTCGTAAATCATGAGGCTCATGATCATCGAGTGACGTAAAAACTAGCCCTCAACCAAAACCACATTACCATTTTCCAGTTTCAAGCCCAGCTCACCCGCTTTCAGTTTCAGCGCGATATCGCCGAAAACTTCCCGGCGCCAGCCCCGCATGGCAGGCACGTCAGCGTCGTCTGATCTGGCGATGGCTTCAAGGTCTGCGGCATTGGCGATGAGCTTCGGCGCAACATCATAGGTTTCGCATTGGCGTTTCAACAAGACCCGGAGCAAATCTAGCACATCAGCAGAGACAGGCTCTTTGTTGCGGTGGCGATCAATTTTGGGCAGATCTTCCTTTGGTATTTCCAGCCCAAATTGCACTGCTTCTAAAATGCCTTTGCCGGACTCGGACCGCTCAAACCCTTTCGGGATGCCTCTTATGCGCCCTAATTCCTGGGTGGTTTTCGGGGCGGATCTTGCGACTTCAAACAAGACATCATCTTTCAGCAACCGCCCGCGAGGCACGTCTCTGGATTGTGCTTCATTTTCCCGCCATGCAGCCAATTCGATCAATGGGCCAATTTCTTTCGGGCGGACATTGCGCATTTTCAGGCGTTTCCACGCAAATTCAGGTCGAATGAAATAGAGGTCGGCTTCGTGAAGCGCTTCCATTTCTTCGCGCACCCAACCAAACCGATTCGTTTCTTTCAACTGGCCCAGCAATTTGACATAAACATCGCGCAAATGGGTGACATCGCCCAGCGCATAAGTGAGCTGCGCGTCCGACAAAGGACGGCGAGACCAATCTGTGAAACGTGATCCTTTATCAACTTGCGCGCCTGTGACCATCCGCACCAATGGTTCATAGCCGATTTGATCGCCATATCCGCAGGCCATAGCTGCCACTTGTGTATCAAACAAGGGCGCGGGGACTTTCTCCATCAATTGATAGAAGATTTCGACATCTTGGCGGGCCGCATGGAAGACCTTGGTGACATTTTCATCGGCCATGACTTCAAGCAAAGGCGCAAGGTCAATACCGTCTGCCATAGGGTCGATAATCGCTTCATCATCAGGAGAGGCAACTTGAATGAGGCAAAGCTGCGGCCAATAGGTTCGCTCGCGCATGAATTCAGTATCAACTGTAATGAAGGCATGGGCGGAGAGCGGCGCACAGAAATGCGCTAACTCATCTGTTTTTGTAATAACTTTCATAGCGAAACCGCATAGCAATTTCGGTCTTCGCCGTCACAATTATTTTCAATGTTCGACAAAACAATTAGTAATTGCGACTTAATCACGTTTTTATCTTCTGTTTTATTGAGGGCCGCCGCCAGCAGGGCCTTCGCCCGTAGGCGCAATTTTACCGACATCGCCCATGAGTTGTTGCAAGAAGGTGAGTTCTTTGCCTCTTGTTGGGGTGACCCGTTCATTAATAGCGATCTCTTGGCCATCTTCGAGAGTGACATCTTTGATCTCAGTTACAACGCCATCGACATCGAAGTGAACAGCCGTGATTTTGCGGCTTGTTGTATCCGCGTTCAAAAAGGCCCGCGCATTATCGGTCATGGAAATATAATACCACGTATTGTCATTGAGGGCAGGGCGGACAGAAGGCTCGCCATATCGGGCCAGCACACTTTCACGCGTATCGAGGCCAATTTCCGCCCGGACAGTATCTTCGCCAAGTTCCACCACATATCCATGACGCGCTCTGGTGGAGACACATCCTGCCATGAGGCCGGAGAGAAGAAGTACCATAACAATTCTGGTCATGCCCTGAATACCTTATTAGATTACTATTTATCTTACTGTTACAATTACCGAACTCTGGAAATTCCTAAAGCCCCATTGCCGTCAGGCCTGCAAACGTCCATATAGCGATTTCATTAAGCTATTTACCCTGCTGCGCTTCGGATGCAAAGGGGAAAGGTTCTTTTCTGAGCCATCTTTAATTTAAAGGCGATTTCAATGGTTTTTGGCCTGATTTCCAGTTTTTTAAAAAAAGACCCTGTCCGGGAGAACGCTGAAGAAGCTTATTCGGACATCGTCAATCAGGCTCGGCAGAAAGAATTTTACTTATATCATAGTGTCCCAGATACGGTTGCTGGTCGGTTTGATTGTATTGCCTTGCATGTTTTCCTGGTGCTCGACCGGCTGAAAAATCAAGGCGAGGCGGCGGAGGTTTTCTCTCAACGTCTATTCGATGCGATGTTCCGGAATATGGATGATAGTCTGCGTGAGCTTGGGGTTGGGGATTTGTCTGTGGGTAAAAAGGTCCGCCATCTGGCCGAAGCTTTTTATGGGCGGATTGGCGTATATGAACAGGCGATGATGGAGGCGGACCCGTTGTCGCCCTTGGCCAAAGCAATTGCGAAAAATGTTCTGGAGCAACCCGAAAATGTGCCTGCTGAAGCGGAAATTTTGGCGCAATATGCCCTCGCAGCCCAAGCCAAATTAGCTGAAACATCTTTAGAACGGTTGATGACCGGCATTGTCAGCTTTCCTGATGTGCCTGCGGAACAAAAGTAGTAATTTATCATGACAGAATTTAAGCACCCCCTTGAGATCGAAAATCTCTCAGACAAGCTTCATCGGGTTCGTTTAACCGCGACGGAAGATCAATTAGGCTATATTGCAGAAGCGCTTGAAGTGCCCGCTGTTAAAGCGCTAACGGGCTTTTTGGAGGTTAAGCGGGGCAAGAAGCTGCTCTTTGTAACGGGCAGTGTGACAGCCACTTTAGAGCGGAAATGTGTTTCAAGCTTAGAGGCAATGAGTGAAGAAATTGATGAGAGCTTTGACTTGAAGTTTAATCCACAACCTCTTGATTATACACCTAATGCGGAAATTGAAGTTGATCTTGATGAGCCGGAACCAATTGAAGGTAATACTTTAGATGTGGCGCGTATCCTGATTGATCAAGTGATCCTGTCTATGGCGCTTTATCCGCGAAAAGAAGGGGCAACAGCTTTGGAAGATACAGGCGAACAGCCAAGCCTTTCGCCATTTGCTATTCTGAAAAGTCATAATTTGGATAAAGGCCAAAATTAAAAGATAAAGAGAGCGGAAAAGCCTCACACATCAAGCGCAGCGTGGCATATAAAACCGTTTCCTTTTTACGCATTGCATGAACCACAAACCTCTGTATTTTTGGCATTCAATTTTTAATGGCCTTTTTTAGGTCTCTTCCTAAATCAGGATTTTTTATGGTGCCCGACGGCAAAATTACTCTTTCAATTGATGCAATGGGCGGTGATGGCGGTCTCGATGTGGTCGTGGGCGGCGCTCTGCAAGCTCTTGAGCAAGGGCTTGAGGCCCATTTGCTTTTAAATGGTCAAGAAACAGAGATTAAACCCGTTTTGGACCGTCTTGGCGGCGCGGCACAGGCCGGGAAAATTGACATTATCCACGCGGATCGCGTGGTTTCCATGGACGATAAACCCACGCAAGTGATGCGCCGGGGCAAAGACACATCAATGTGGCAGGCCATTGCAGCGGTTAAAAAGGGAGACGCGCAAGCGGTGGTTTCTTGCGGCAATACGGGGGCATTGATGGCTGTCTCGGTTTTGCAATTGCGGATGATTGAAGGTGTCGCACGCCCCGCGATTACGGCGGCTTGGCCCACTTTGGTCGGTAAATCAGTAGTGTTAGATGTCGGCGCAAATGTCGAGGCGACGGCTGAGCAGCTGGTCCAATTCGCCATTATGGGCGAAGCTTATTATCGAGCGCTTACAGGCAAGCAAAAGCCGACGGTCGGCTTACTAAATGTTGGCGCTGAGGAGTTAAAAGGCCATGAACTGATCCGGTCTGCAGCAACGATATTGCGCGAAGCGGATCAAGAAATGGCATTTGAAGGGTTTGTCGAAGGGGATGATATTTCCAAAGGGACGGTGGATGTCATCGTCACTGATGGATTTACCGGCAATATTGCGCTGAAAACAGCAGAAGGCACCGCCCGTATGATTGGCACTTGGGTGAAGGAAGCGTTGACGGGTTCTCTCATTTCCAAAGCGGGGGCGGCGTTGATGATGGGGTCATTGAAAGGGTTGAAGCACAAAATGGACCCATCGCGGGTGAATGGCGCGCCATTATTGGGGTTGAATGGGCTTGTGATTAAAAGCCATGGGGGCGCTGACGCGAATGGCATTGCAGCTGCGTTGCAGACGGCAGATGCGCTTGCGCGGCACCCTTTTCAAGATGAAATCAAATCGACCATCGCCAAAGTCACCGAGCGCGTGGCGCGGCGCGATGATTTAAGGACAGCAATGAACACAGCCAGTCCGACGACGAACCCTACAGACTTATCTTCAAAACAGTCTTCCGAAAAAGTGAGCCAAGCATGACCCGTCGCGTAACTGTCGAAGGCGTTGGCGGCTATTTGCCGGCAAGGATCCTGACCAATAAAGAGATGGAAACCATTGTCGACACAACGGATGAATGGATTCAGGAACGCTCTGGCATTGAACAACGCCATATTGCAGCAGAAGGGGAGCTTACTTCCGATTTGGGTGTTGAGGCTGCCAAGAATGCGCTTGAGCATGCGGGTATTCAACCGGAAGAGATTGACCTGATTATTGTGGCGACGACCACGCCGGACCTCACCTTTCCGTCTACTGCGGCGATCATTCAACATAAGCTGGGCATAAAAGGCGGCGCGGCATTTGATATTCAGGCGGTGTGCACCGGCTTTGTTTATGCAATTTCAACGGCCGAAAAATTCTTGGCTTCGGGGCAATTTTCTAAAGCCTTAGTGATCGGCGCGGAAACATTTTCGCGCATTCTCGATTGGGAAGATCGCTCAACATGCGTTTTATTTGGGGACGGTGCGGGGGCCATGATTCTTTCTGCGGAAGAAGCAAACGCCCCCGGCAGTCGAGGCATCATGTCGTCCTATCTGAGATGCGATGGCGCGTTGACGGACTTACTTTATGTGGATGGCGGCGTTTCAAAAACCCAGACGACGGGTCACGTGAAGATGCAGGGGAATAAAGTTTTCCGCGAAGCAGTGGCGAAAATTTCATCTGCAATGGAAGAGGCTGCGAAAATTGCGGATATCGATCCTAAGACCATTGATTGGTTTGTGCCGCATCAAGCCAATATTCGAATTTTAAAAGGCGTCGCAAAGAAGCTCTCCTTGCGCCCAGATCAAGTCGTCGCAACAATTGCTAAACATGGCAATACGTCTGCAGCGTCTATTCCGTTGGCCTTTAATGTGGCTGTCAAAGACGGACGGATCAAAAAAGGGGATTTGGTCATGTTAGAAGCCATGGGCGGCGGTCTGACTTGGGGCGCAGCATTGTTAGAATATTAGACCCATTCTATAATAGAGGAGTATTGTGATATATTATCGCACTCCTTTTTCAGGTTTTTTCAAGAAATCTTGCCCGTTCTCATCAAAATCAGATTTGAATTGCCTAGTATGCTACAAATTGTGCCATTTTCAACGTGTTACCAAGCGAAGTTATTGACGTTGCACAAGAATGAAGCTTATTATAATTTCTTAAATTAAATCCAGTGGCAGGACAAAGATAATGACGGGAAAAACCCTCACCAGAGCTGACCTTACTGAAGCTGTTTACAATTCTGTAGGTCTTTCACGAAATGAGTCATCACAACTCGTCGAAAGTATTTTAGAGAGCATAGCGGCCAAGCTGGAAGAAGGGGAAACTGTGAAGCTTTCGTCTTTCGGAACCTTCTCAGTTAGAGATAAGAACCAACGTATCGGACGCAATCCGAAAACGGGCGAGGAAGTGCCAATTAAACCAAGACGAGTCATGACCTTTAGGCCTTCGCATGTGTTGAAGGACCAGATTAACGAGGGCATGCATCGCAAGATGCGCGGTGAGTAAACTCGTCTCCATAAACTGGGGCCTATAAATGAGTAAATCACCGGATGCGTTTCGTACGATTAGCGAAGCTGCGAAAAAACTAGATCTACCGCAACATGTTTTGCGCCATTGGGAAGATGTGTTTGGGCATATTAGACCTATGCGCCGCGCTGGCGGACGTCGATATTACCGCAATCAGGATATTGAGCTTCTCCAAGGCGTGCGCACATTACTATATGATGAGCGCTACACCACGAAAGGCGTGCAAAAAATCTTTAAAGAAAACGGCCCGCAGCATGTGGCTTCGATCGGTCGTCGCGCCTTGAACGGGGAGGCGAACCCGGCTGATGTTCCAGCGGAGGAAAAGGCAGATAAGGCACCCTTGACGGTGTCTCCGAAATCCTTGGCCGCGAAACCAGCCACGCCTGAGCCCGTAACCACTCTTGTTACAAAAATGCCTGAAAAGGGTATAGGGTCTGATACGAAGCAAGAATTAGTTGCGCTTCTTTCCCGGCTTGAAAATGTACAGGATCGCCTTGATGAGGTAATAGTTACCACACGTCATATTGGCGGATGAACTGAACCTTGTTTTGTTTTTATATTAGCATGATCCGCCTTTAAGGTTGATCATGCTTTTTTACACGCCTAAGGCCTAATCACATAGTGCTACAGGTCACTTAAATAAGGCCACAAGGCCAATGGAGTTTTTGATGTCAGCAAAGTCCTACTTGCGTGTTTCTGTAGCAGCCACAGCTGCAATAAGTATCGCTCTTGCTTTTTGCCTGCCTGCAGCTTCAGCGCAAGCGCCTGAAAAGCTTACTGTTGAGCGCCTTCATGCCCAACCTGCCTTGGGCGGGCCATCTCTGCGCGGCGCACAGATTTCTCCAGATGGTTCCCAAGTGACGATTTTACAAGGTCGCGAAGATGATGCACGGCAGTTAGACCTTTGGCGCTATGATCTAGCTTCCGGCGAAGGGCGTATTTTAGTTAGGTCGACAGATTTATTGACTGAGGAAGTTGATCTTTCGGAAGAAGAAAAAAATCGCCGGGAACGCCAGCGAATTTATGACAATGGTATCACATCCTATCAATGGGACGAAGCTGGCGAGGCTTTGTTATTTCCATTGGGCGGAGATGTCTATCTTTACGACCTGGAGAAAAAATCATCAGTACAGGTTACGAAAACACCCAGTTTTGAAACAGACCCCAAAATATCCCCCAAAGGTGGTTTTGTCTCATTTGTGCGCGATGATGAAGTTGTGGTTTTTGATCGTCTCACGGGCAAAGAGCGTAAGCTTACTAAAGGGGCAGGTGACTATATTAGGAATGGTGTTTCAGAATTTGTTGCCCAAGAAGAATTGGATCGTGACACAGGCTATTGGTGGTCCCCCAATGATCAACACATAGCGTATTTGCAAATAGATGAAAGCTCGCTGGCGATTGCAGAACGACTAGATTTCAGTGCAACAGGCACAAAAACTATCCGTCAGAGATACCCCTTTGCAGGCACGGATAATGTTAAAATTAAAGTGGGCATTGTCAAAGCTAAAGGAGGGCGCACAACATGGGTCGACCTTGGAACCAGTGAAGATATTTATATAGGCGATGTTTATTGGTCGCATGATAGTTCCGTTTTATATTTGACGCGACTTTCTCGTGACCAGAAAATGATAGAGCTTTTACAAGTTAATCCTGCATCGGGCGGATCGAAAGTCATCCTGACAGAAAAAAGCGATACTTGGATCAATTTAAATAAATCCTTCCGTGCTCTGAGCGATGGTGGATTTATTTGGGGAAGCGAGCGAGACGGTTATCACCAGCTTTATCTATATAATGCCAAAGGAAAGCTCCAGAAAAACCTCACACAAGGCCTCACGCAAGTTAATAAATTATCTTGCTTTCAGGAAGAAAAAGCGGCGCTTTATATTACGGGCTGGCAGAGGAGCGCGCTTGAACGGCATATTTTTAAAATTGATCTGAACAATATTTCTGCCCCAGCAAAGCGACTTTCGACCGGAGAAGGGCGCCATTCTGCCAGTTTTGCTGAAAACTGTACCGCCTACATAGACACATATTCAGATGTGAATCAGCCAATGCAGGTGAGCGTCTATGATGCTGATGGTTCTTTGAAAATTTCATTATTGGAAAATAAACTGGATGAAAACCATCCCTATGCGCCCTATTTGTCTTCCCATGAAAAGTGGTCTTTTGGACAACTTAAAGCTGAAGATGGAACGGCGCTAGATTATCAAATTTTAAAACCAACCGATATTAAGCCTGGTGAGAAACGCCCTGCGATTATCTTGGTCTATGGCGGCCCGCATGCGCAACTCGTGCATAAAGGTTGGCGCGGTGGTTTTGAGCAATTATTGGTAGATCAAGGGTATATCGTATTCCGATTAGACAATCGGGGCGCGGCCAACCGGGGGACGAATTTCGAAAACCCGCTCTATCGAGCCATGGGGCAAGTGGAAGTCCGAGATCAGGCAGTTGGCGCTAAATGGTTAGCGGCGCAAGCGGATGTCGACCCTGATCAAATCGGTGTGTATGGATGGTCCTATGGCGGTTATATGGCTTTGATGATGTTAAGCCAAAACCCTGAATTATATAAGGCAGGTGTTGCTGGCGCACCCGTCACAGATTGGACGCTATATGATACAGCGTACACAGAACGGTATATGGGGCACCCTGTTATAGACAAAGCGGCTTACGATAAAAGTTCCGTTTTTGAATATCTTGATAACCTGAGAGGTGAGGGAGAATTGCTTCTGATTCACGGTATGGCGGACGATAATGTGGTATTCCTAAATTCCATACAATTGATGGATGCACTCCAAAAATCAGGCAAGACCTATGAGTTGATGACATATCCGGGGGAGAAGCATGGTTTTCGATCACCGGAAAACAAATTGCATAGGGATAAGCTTATCCTAGATTTCTTTTCGCGGAAGTTGAACTAATTAGTCGAACCACCAAGGCCGTGGCGGCAGGCTATAGGGGCCCGTTTCCAGAGGGTTTTTTATCCCAATAGGGGAACCACCCCGGCACAATGCGATTAATCCGCAGAGGACATATATTGGCAGGAAGAACGGCCCAAGAACCATTGCTTGGATCGTGTGTTGATCTTCATGGGTCTTGCAAGGACACCCATTTAAAATTTCATCCGCTTCTCTCGCATAAATATGTGCAAAGCCAAGAGAAAGAGCAGAATTTTGAACAATGGCTGGGCTTCTTTCAAAAAGGCATATGCCACCTGCAAACCGTATCTTTGCTTTATGACGCTTCGTTATACGATCTATCAAAAGGCCCGATATGCCAATGACGAAGCCAATAATAGTATTCGGCAAGGCCCAAAGAAAGCCCAGAATTTTCAGCAAAATGGGGATGCGTTCCATTTTTCAGCCCTATCATGTCTCTCTGGCAGAATGATCTACCCAATATCATCACGTCTTTTGTTCTCATGGTTCACAATAAAGAGGGACGCACCGATGATAAGCGCAGCGCCGAGCCATAAATTACCTGATGGCATAAATTGGAAAACCAGCCACCCCGCAACAACATTAAGCGGTAATTTCAAATGATCAAATGGCTGCACAAAAGACGCATCTGCTGTGGCATAAGCTCTCGTTAAGCAAAAATTGGCGATGGCTGTGGCGCATCCCGTCAATATAATCAGAGGCCAAACCAATCCTGAACTCGGCAAGGAAAAGCCCCCACCAGCAAAGGCGAAGGCCGCATTAATCGGTGTCATTAAAACCAAAAGATAGACCGTAATTTTGTCGGCCTCTTCCACATTTGTCAGGGTTTTCATGAGCACGGAAGACCCCGCCCAGAACAAAGCAGCAAGCACAGGAAGAAAGGCAAAGGGCGTGAAGCTTGACGACCATGGCTCCAAAATAATGGCCCCGCCAATAAAGCCCACCAATGTTGCGATCCATCTGGCCAAAGAGACTTTTTCTCTTAAGAACAGCGCCGCTCCAATGGTCACAAAGAAAGGGGACAACATGACCAGCGCAATGGCCTGCCATATTTCTACGCGGGCCAGCCCGGCCACCCAGAATTGAATGCCAATGACCCCCATTGCAATACGGATCAAATGTCTTGGCAAAAAAGCAGTCCCCAAATTTGAAAGACCGACGCTTAAGATTAAGGGAATGGAAAAGAAGGATGCTATGAAATACTGATAGAAAGCAGCCGTCGTTGAGTTGACCCCCATTGTCATTGTGAGCTTTTGCAAGATCACATTCGTAACGGCGAAACTGATCCCGGCGAGGACCATGAACCCTGCACCGAGCCACAGGTTTTGAGCAGCAACAGGCGTGCGTGTTTCCCTCATGAGCAATGCTCCTTATGGTCTCGGATATTCGGACAAGCGAAAATAGTCGGTTGCCGTGTCATTCTCTCAAAATCGATATTGGGATTAGCCATTTAAATTCCGTCACTCCTGTTGAGCATACGGGGCCGACACACCAGCACGCCTTAGAGCCAGCAAAAGCTGTCTATAAAGCG
>CALLVA010000174.1 GCA_938010655.1 uncultured Parvularculaceae bacterium
TCCCGGCAACGAAGTGTTCCAGTAGTCGATCTGTCTGAAAATGCGTTAGTTTTGAACGCCTTAGGCGCATAACGAAGAGTAATTCCCCTTAGTTATCTATGCCAGCCCCTAAATATATTATGCTTTTGTGGAGGTATTGTGTGCGTTTGGTTTCGTTTTGTCATTGTGATTTCCGTCATAAAAATGCGAATCTTTGCGAGCAGCTATCCGGATAGTTCTCTGGCTTATTACCAATTCCTTTTTTATTTTGTCTAGTGTCTGGACTCAGTCGATCCATAGCCTCGGTGAGAAACGATATATAATATTAAGGAACCTTCGAGCAAATTTCTTGAACCTTGTTGCCAAACGTCTAATGTCTTTCATGCTGCACAAGACAATCAATTAAGTAAATTGGATACACACCCTAGACTAGAATTTTAGTTAGAACTCTATATCCGCTTCGCAGTAAGGTTATTAAAATAAATAGAAATTGAATAAATACCTTGTGCAATTTACATTGAAAGTTGAATTAATATCATGATCGAAACACCAATTCATTCAGCTATAGGCTACTTGAAGATTAGCACTGACGATCAAAAGACATTTAAGTTTCGAGTTTATCCTTTTACATTTTCAAATGATCCAGAGAAAAATGACGTTTGCGAGATTATCTTCAACGCAAAAAATTTGGATATGCAAAAATTGTCAGAATGTGAAGGTGATGAGGTAGATATAGACATATATCCAAACGAAATATCAATTTTCTACTTCGGAGAAACGTATGAGTTCGAAGTTAATTCTCTTAAATGTGACATGGTCCCCTATGAAATGGAAGACTACGTTTCACATATAAAGGGGTTAGACGCGTTATGGCAAAGTGCGAATCATGAAAACCACAAACTACAGAGGAAACTTGAGGCCATAGAAAAACTCACTTGCGAATTAATACGCAGAGCAGAAATTAAAGCTTCATCTAATAGTGAGCGCAAACAAAAATATGAAGAAGCGGAAAAGGTTTTAATTCGGATCTTAGCGGAAATTCGTGCGAAAGCCTGAAAATGGAAATTGAAAGGAGTATTAGAGGATCATTTTTTCGGTTTATTAAGCATAGAATGAACTATACTAGATTAAATTGTGGTCGCCGACAAAGCCCCTACCGGGGCCTTCTTCACCTTCATTTGATCCACTATAGATTTGCTATGCAATTCAATTGATCAAATGATTTTGCTGTACAAAACCAGCTTCGAAGCCCTTGCCACAAATCCCTATTCGTGTAGTTCTTTCACATGAAACAACTTCGCACGCATCTCTCCTCCCTTGACGGTCTGACCGACGCTATGGTTCAGCAGACGACCGATTGGGCGTTGATTAATTCTGGCACACCGAATCTGGACGGAATCGCGCGCGTGGCGGCGGCGGTTTTGCCTTCTTTTGAGGCTTTGGGGTTTCAGGCCAAAACCCTGCCCCCGGCGGCCGCGACCACGGTGAACCGCGACGGGGATATTGTGCCGTTGACGCGGGGGCCGGTCTATCATCTATCGAACAGACCAGACGCCCCAAAACGCATTTTGCTGGCTGGGCATTTAGACACCGTGTTCCCGGCGGATCATACTTTTCAATACGTGCATCTCAAAGGTGATAAGCTTCATGGCCCCGGCTGCGCCGATATGAAAGGCGGCATTGTGGTGATGCGCGAGGCGCTGCGCTGTTTTGAGGCGTCGCCTTTTGCGGGGGAGATTGGCTTCGATATTCTTTTTAATTCCGACGAGGAAACAGGCTCCCATGCTTCCTCCCCCACCCATGAACATTTTGCGCAAAAATGTGATGTGGGGATGGTCTATGAACCTGCTTTGCCCGATGGGTCTTTGGCCGGGGCACGGGCGGGCAGCGGGATTTATACTTTCATCGTCAAAGGCGTCGCGGCCCATGCGGGACGCTCTTTTCATGATGGGCGCAACGCGATTGTTGGCGCGGCGCGATTGATCACGGCGATTGAAACGCTGAATGGGCAGCGCGAAAATTGCACCTTGAATTTGGGCACGATCAAAGGCGGAGTTGCTTCCAATGTAGTGGCGGATTTATGCCTTGTGGTGTTGAATGTGCGCGGGCGCACGCCAAGCGATATGAAATGGATTGATGATAATGTCCGTGGGCTGATTGGCTCAGAGAATTTTGGCCCTGATATTTCTGTTGAAATTCACGGCGGGGTGCATCGCCCTTGCAAGCCAAATGAAGGCGGGACATTAGCGTTGTTTGAAGCGGTCAAATCCTGCGGCGCGGAACTTGACCTTAATATTGCATGGGCGCCCACTGGCGGGTGTTGCGACGGGAATAATTTGGCCGCCGCTGGCTTGCCAACCGTGGACACGCTTGGTGTTTGCGGCGCCTATATTCACTCTGCAGATGAATATGCGCTGAAAGAAAGTTTCGTGGAGAGAGCGAAACTCTCTGCTCTTGTCATGATGGGACTTGCGGCGGGGGAAATTTCCTGGCCGGACCGCGTTTAAGATTTTGCATATATAGGAATGAAGGTGAGAGAGATGATGACATTTGTTCGCCCGGCGCGTCTGGCCGATGTGCCTGACCTTTTAGAGCTAGCCAAAAAAGCAGGGCGCGGCATGACCACCATGCCCCACAATGAAACCGAAATGAAAAAGCGCGTGCTCAATTCGCAAACCGCTTTTGCGCGCGGCCCCGAAAAGCCGCTAACGGAAACATATTTTTATGTCATGGAAGTTGATGGAAAAGCTGTTGGCACATGTTCCATCTTCACCAATCTGGGTGCCGAACGGCCTTTCTATACCTATCGTCGCTCTCGCATTATCAACCAAGCGCCTGATCTCGACATTCGAGCCGAAGTCGACATTATGACACTCGTCAATGATTATCATGGGTATACGGAGATTGGGACATTGTTTCTGGACCCTGCTTTTCGTGGGGGCGGGCGCGGGCGCCTTTTATCCTTCTCTCGCTTTATGATGATGGCCGCGCATATGGATCGCTTTGACGACAATGTCATGGCAGAAATTCGCGGCTGGTCCGATTCAAATGATCGTTTTCCTTTTTGGGAGGCTATTGGTCAAAAGTTTTTCAAAATGGGTTTTGTCGAAGCGGATATGCGCTCCGCCCATGACCATAGATTCATTGCTGAATTAATGCCGAAACATCCGATCTATGTTGCCTTGCTGAATGATGAAGCCCGCAGAATTGTCGGGGAGCCCCATGATATGTCTCGCCCCGCCATGGAACTTCTGGAAAGTCAGGGGTTTCGATATCGCAATTGTGTTGATATTTTTGATGGCGGCCCAAGCATTGATGTGCCCATGCAAGATATTGAGACGATCAAAAACGCCCGGTCTGTGAAAGTTGAGATTGGCAAAAGCTTGACCAAAGGCGAAAAATGTTTAGTCGCCAATTTTGGCCTCAAAGACTTCGCCTGTTATCAAGGTTTCATGAAACCAGGATCAGAGACGATTACTCTATCTGAAGACTATGCGACGGAAATGAATGTTGAGGCTGGGGATAATGTCCTTGTTTCTCCCTTGAAAAGCAAATCAACAGGAGGTGCCTCATGAGCGGTCAACTCTATATCAATGGCGAATGGCGGATCGGCACAGGCGAGACTTTTGTCTCAACCGCGCCCGCCAATTTGAAAGTCCTCTGGGCTGGCAATGAAGCATCCCTTGCTGATGCGGATGATGCTGTTCATGCCGCTGCCGAAGCGGGCAAAGCATGGCGAGCGCTAGCGCTTGAAGATCGCCTTGCTGTGATCCATCAATTTATTGAAGTCTTGAAAACCCGCAAAGAAGAGATCACATCCGCCATCGCCCACGAAACCGGGAAACCCTTTTGGGACGCCGCGACGGAAGCCGGGGCCATGATCGGCAAAGCGGATATTTCCCTTAAAGCTTACCACGAAAGAACGGGTACGGAAGATCGGGATTTATCTGGAACAACTTTGCGCGTGGCCCATCGCCCCCATGGCGTGATGGCCGTTATCGGTCCTTTTAATTTTCCCGGGCATTTGCCGAATGGACACATTATTCCGGCTTTGATTGCGGGCAATACAATTGTTTTTAAACCCAGCGAATTAACGCCGCTTGTTGCAGAAAAAACATTGGAAGCATGGCATGAAGCTGGCTTGCCGAAGGGCGTGATTAATCTAGTTCATGGGGGCCGCGACATCGCAGAGCATTTAATTGATCACAAACAGGTCAAAGGCATTTGCTTTACAGGTGGTATTCAAGCGGGCCGCGCGATTCATCAGCGTCTCGCGGGACAAGTCGATAAGATTTTGGCCTTAGAACTTGGGGGCAACAACCCGCTTGTGGCTTGGGATATTGCGAACAAAAAAGCCGCGGCGGAAATCATTTTACGATCTGTATATATCACCTCTGGTCAGCGATGCACTTGCGCAAAACGCCTGATCATCCAAAACGGCGCAGAAGGCGACGCGCTTTTAACCGAACTGCAAAGCCTCTTAGACAATATTATTGTTGATGCCCCCGATGCCACACCAGAACCTTTCATGGGGCCGCTTATTTCTGAAAAAGCAGCCAGCATGGTTCTCGCTGCTCAGAAAAAATTGATAGAAGAAGGCGGCAAAGCTCTGCGAAAATCAGAGCAGCTCCCCCAAGGGAGCGCTTTTGTCTCTCCCGGCATTATTGATACGACAAATATCGAAAATCCGCGCGATGAAGAAGTGTTTGGCCCCCTCCTGCAAGTTATCCGTGTAGATCATTTTGACGATGCGATAGCTATCGCCAATAAAACGGAATTTGGCCTGGCGGCAGGGCTATTGAGCGATGAAGAAGACCGATGGACCCAATTCTCTAAAGATATTGAAGCTGGTATTGTGAACTGGAACCGACAGACAACAGGCGCGTCAGGCGCAGCCCCCTTTGGCGGCCCCGGCCTTTCTGGCAACCATCGTCCTGCGGGCTATTACGCCGCAGATTATTGCGCTTGGCCCATGGCGAGCCTTATTGGCGCAGGCCCTCTGACTGATGGCGGCACAACCCTCGGCCTTAAAAAATAAACGATCAAGGAATTTTTTACCATGCATGCTGATGAAATTAATTTTGATGGCTTAGTGGGACCGACCCATAATTATGGCGGTCTATCTATTGGTAATCTTGCCTCCATGCAAAACTATGGCGCTGCGTCAAACCCAAAGGCCGCTGTCCTACAGGGCATTCAAAAGATGCGTACCATGATGGATTTAGGCCTCAAGCAGGGCATTTTGCCACCTCATGAACGTGTTCATATTCCAACCTTGAAACGATTTGGTTATAGCGGGAGCGACGCTTCTATTCTAGAAGCAGCTTGGAAAGCTGCGCCAAGCTTGGTGATGAATACAGCCTCGGCCTCTAATATGTGGACTGCCAATGCGGGCACGATCTCGCCAAGCGCGGATACGGAAGATGGCCGCGTGCATTTTACCGCCGCAAATCTCGCTTCAAAATTTCATCGCGCGATTGAAACAAAGTTCACAAGCCGAAGTTTGAAAACAATCTTTCAAGATGAAACCTTTTTTGCCCATCACACACCTGTCCCCAAAGGAGGCGGCATGGGCGATGAAGGTGCTGCAAACCATGGCCGTTTTGCGCCTGAACATGGCGCAAAAGGGGTTCAGCTTTTTGTATATGGTAAATCAGCCTTTGCATCAGAAGATGGCGCCCGCTTTGAAGCCCGCCAAGCTTTGGAAGCCTCCCAAACAATTGCCCTACAACATGGTCTGTCAACGGATCATACTGTATTTATTCAGCAAGCGCGGGCCGCAATTGATGCTGGTGCTTTTCATAATGATGTCGTCTCGGTGACCAATGGATCAGTTTTACTCTATCATGAACAAGCTTTTGAACATAAAAAGGAAGCTTTAGAGAGCATGCGTAATGCATGCGCAAAAATTGAGCTGACGCCTATTTTTGTTGAAGTCCCTGCGGCACAGGTTTCCCTTGAAGATGCCATTCAGTCTTATTTGTTCAATTCACAACTGATCACGCTGCCCAATGGCGATATGACATTGATCTTGCCCAAAGACGCAGAAGAAAATGACCATACGCGCACATGGGTAGAGAGTTGCCTTGCCGGGAATACGCCGATCAAAAAAGCGATATTTCTAGACTTGAAGCAAAGTATGCGAAATGGCGGCGGGCCGGCTTGTCTGCGGCTACGGGTTACTTTGACTGAAGCAGAGCAAACCGCTTTAAAAGGACGTGGACTGATGACACCTGCCCTTTGTGATGATTTGGAAAAATGGGCCGAGAAACATTATCGTGACAATTTAAAGCCAAACGAGCTGGGCGACCCCTCTCTCTTGCAAGAAAGCCGGACAGCCCTTGATGAGCTAACCGGCCTTCTAAATCTAGGGTCATTATATGATTTTCAACGCGGCTAACTCACATTAGCGACGGCGATATTGATCCCATACGCGGTCTAGCGCGCTGCCTTCATTGGCATAATTATCAATAGTGCCCCATGGGCCATATTTGCTAACGGCGCTGACATTACCAAAATCTGAGAGCATCATGACACCTGCATCCACAGCTGCTTTTTGCACTTTTTCCAGCTGTTCTACCATATAGTCTGATTTAACATATTCAGCATACCAGCCCATAGCGTCTTCATTGCTCCATAAAGTGTATGGCATGGTAAAATGCGACCCTCCCTCATAGGTCACCACATCCATCTTCATGGCATTAGCGGTTTCCATCTGAATCGCAAAAATTTGCTTCATCCCTTCAAGAGATGCCACATTGGCTTTTTGCGGTCCTTTTAGGAACTGATCCCGGAAATGACGCATGAGCCCTTGGGGATCCGATTTTATTCTTTGCACCAACTCTTCATTCGTATAACCGCCTAATTTCTTATTCGACGTATCTGGGAAAAAATAGGTGGTGATGCCAACATCGAACAAATGATGAGGTTGCAATTTGCTTTTATTCTTTTTCAAATAATCCACTACACCATGTAGAGCCTGCCCGGTAATAAGAGCACGTCCCTGCCAAGCCTGGCCAATGGCTGGCTTCGAAGAAAAATAATTGGCTTGAGTGGCGATGTTACCAACGACGGTATGGTTTGGGCATTTTTCACGCAAACGCATCAAAAGCTTCGCACTGTGATAGCCGTAAAAATAACGCATACCATGACGAATATTCGGCGCGAGTAGCTTCCCGCGTGCTTGGGCATATCCCGTTTGCGCTTTAAACGCCCAATTCCAAATCTCATTGGAATATTCCACAATAACTGTTTTGCCGTTTGGCACATGTTTATTGATTTGATCCGCATAAAAATCAACGAGCCGTGTTGATGCTTGGTGAGGCAGATTGACCCAAGGGATCGTATTCGTTTCAGCCGCAAGCTTTAAGCAAACGCTTAAGGGGGTGCCCCGTCTGCCAAGATTAGTTTCCTCGCCGCCCCAAAATAAATGCGCTTCATCATTCATATGTTCAGGTTCAGAAGTCGTAGAATGATTGATCTTCAACCAGTCCATAAACCGTAAACAATCATATTTTGAAACCCGGTTTAGAAACCGACGGCTAAATATTTTGCCTGATGCAAGGTCTTTTTGTTCGCTCTGGCGGTAAAATCTAAAGTTACGAAAACTCGGCGATGATTCCTTTAAAATAAAGGTAATTTGCGTTGGGCCCGTTACATCAAGAACGATTTTATTGGCGGACTGAGTTACAATCTTAACATTCTTCCAAATTGTTGGGCGAATGACTGCCTTGCCTTGCCAATCAACAATCCAGCGGCCTTTATACTGTTCACTCGCGCCCGGCTCGTCAGATTTGCCAAAAAAAGGCGCCGTATGAACGGTCGAGTCGCTCGCGCCATATCCATCGGGGACATAAGGCATACCATATTTGTTGAAGGTAAGCTGTTCTTTGGTGACTTTGCGTTTAACGGATTTTCCCGCTCTTAAGTCCCAGCCGCTACCGCAATGAAGATGGTTGATGAATGGATCTTCAAGGGACCAATAACTAACACCAGTCAATCCAAGTTGCAGAAGCGGGCGCCCTGCGTTTTCGTATGCGGAATGTACCATCTGACCTCACTTACGCCAAAACGCTCATTTGAATAAAGACATATTCAGCTATGACACGTTTGAGGCGAAACTGTGATTATGTCTCAACAGAATCGGCACCAGGGATATATTTTGGCAATACCGGATACATCTCTTGAAGAAAGCCATTGATGCGCGCTTCAGCATCCGCTTCGGTTTCATCCGGACGGATAACAGTCATCATTCGAATCATCGCGCCGTCTTTACGGCCTTTCGTGATGGCATCCGCCACAACCCATGCGCGCACAACAAATTCGTTCGCGACCATGCGCCCGCGTTGATCATACCAATAATAAACAAGCTGCCGAACATCCCCAAACTTAATGATAATGCGATTATAGACCATGATGCGCCCATCAGGCATTGGTTGTTTTTCGACTGTATGCTCGACAAATTCCCAACCACCACCGGGCAAACATTGCTGCGGAGAGTGCCAAGATTTGCCTTCGCGTTGCTGGCTGACATAGGCCATGTAAACATTGACCGGTGCTTCCATCGTTTCATTAAAGAAATTCGTCACGATGAAATCATCGGCACCGATGGCATTCGCCACACGCGTCTCAACCTGTTTTTCTTCAGACTGATATGCCGGAAATTCCAGCGGGAAAGTCGCGAATTGAAATCTGTCTGGTTCATAAATCGTTTTATTCCCCAACAGCGTAATCGCTGCGAAAGTAAGGGCTAATCCACCAATGACAACGGCTGACATAATGGAAGACAATTTATAGTCGAACTTATTTTGCCCTGTGATCGGCGCTTCAGGCTCAATTTCTGGGACACCGAAGACATCAGCGACGGGGCGCTTTTGCACAAATTTAGATAAGAGCCAAATGATGGCATAAAGCATGACCAAGCAGACGAAGAAGACCATAAAGCCTTCAATATCATGGGAAAGACCTTCAGCATGTTCAGCGCCACGAATGCGCACAAGGACAGCCGTGACGGCAATACGCAGGCTATTACATAAGATGGTGATTGGAATTGTCGCGAAGAAGACAATGGCTCTCTCCCACCAAGACCCCTTATAGAGGTAAGCCGCCATGACACCGAGGCTCATAAACGGGAATAGATATCGCAAGCCAGAACAAGCGTTCACCACTTCAAGCTGATGCACCCCAAGATCAATAACATTACCGCTATTGTGTACCGGGATATTCAACATCCGAATAAAGGCAACTCCCAAATCCGTCGACATTGCCTGAAACTGGTCAGACATTAATGTCACCATCATCGCCGGCGGCGGCACCATGGCGAATAAATACAACATCGGGATCAAAGAGAGTAAAAAGAACTTTTGCCCCCAAATAGCGCCAGGCAAGCCCAATAAGAAAATGACCAAGCCCAATTGAGCGATCAGGGGAATTTCGGTGACATATCCAGCGATTGCAAAAACCAACCCGACAGCAGAGATAATAATGCCCGGCATCCAGGATTTGCCGATAGCAGCCAATAAGGCATCACGGCGCATATAAAGCAGCCCAGCCGAAATGACGGGAATGAAATAGCTGTGGTTTAATTCTTCAGAATTGCCCCAACGCCGCAAAAGGCTTTGCCCGGCTTCCCAGAACACCGCGATCGTGCCGATCAAGACTGCCGCAGCCAGCGCTATCGTCTGAGGGCTTGGGCGCTGAAACTTAACTGGCAGAACGCCTGTGTCCTTTTCCAGGTTGGCGTCTTTATCAACGTTATCATCAACGTTTTCAGCTTTGACGTCGTCGGTCATAAAAATTGCCCCATCTACCCGTAACTTATTGTTTTAAAAGAAATACAGCTCTTCATCTCTATTTCACTACATCTGACGCCACTGTTACGGCATTTTGTGCAGTATTTATGCCAGATATGTTAACAAATACCAGTCATTCCACCTGACAATTTCGCAATATCCTAATCTCTTGTGGCGATAATCATACAGATGCCAAAAACACGCTAAAAGAGAATAAAAAATCCCTATGAACATAGAGTTTTAAACCTTTTCCGCTTTTGTCGTTGAATAATTTGTCATTTTGGCGACTTTTGTGCATATGGTACAGGGAATTAGGTGGGATAGAGGATAAGCGTGCCCCGGAACGGGACATTTTCGTTCTACGAACACCATTTAATGAATTTTAAGCCGAGGGAGATCGGCGACAAAGAGGCTGTAAGGTATGGAATACCAATTTTCACCGGAATATGTCATTCGGTTGCTCAAGAACAAATTCTTCATGATCGCGCTGCCCGCGCTCGCGCTGGCCAGCCTTCTGATTCTTATCATTGCTTTATTGCCCGCCAAATACGAGTCAGGCGGCAAGCTCATGGTGCGGACAGAACAATTATCCCTGACCCGGAACACACAAGACAAACGCCCTGTGGAGCGCTTCCGCGTTGTGCAAGAGCAGGTCATGACCCGGCCTCTCATCCTTGAAATCGTGCAAGAGCATAATGTTTTCGCTGATCAGAAACTCTCCAATACAGCCAAGGTGGATCTGCTTCGGGAAAATATCTTTGTCAAAACAGTGCGCGATGACCGTATCGACATGGGCACAGATGATATTGCTTTCACCATTGGCTATCGCCACCCAGATTCAGAAATTTCCTATCGAGTTGCCAATTCTTTGGTCAATAAGTTCTTGGAAAAAGCAACCGAGCTGGAGCAAGAACGCACCCAAAATAACAGTGACTTTTTCCAAAGACAGGTTAATTCCACGGAAAGAGAACTCATCAAAGTTGAAGCCGATATTGCCAATATCCGGTCTTTGAATGCTGCCAGCCTTCCCGAAGATCGCTCTGTTAAAATGCAATCTCTCGAACGCGCTCAATCTGATATTTCACGGATTGATAGTGAAATCGCGGCATTGAACCAAGAGCTAGGTATTCTGCAAAGCGAAAGAGGCGAAACCAGTCAGCGTTTTTCCGATGAAGACCGCCTTTCAGAACTGCGTCAACGACGCGATGTATTGTTGTCTCAATATACAGACCGTCACCCTGAGGTTAAAAGCATCAACGCTCAAATTGCTGGCCTTGAGGCGCAGCTAGACCCGTCTTCTTTCATTGCCAATACAAATCGGGATTTATCGCGGATCGAACAAGCGATCCAGCAGGCCGAGGCAGAAGGTGCATCTACCGATCAACTCAACTCCCTTAAAGGTGAGCGGGCCTCATTACGCCAAGCCAAAATTGCCGCTGAGCGCGCTTTGCAAGAAAACCGCGCCAATGATCGTATCTCCAGCGGGAGCGCACGCAAAACAGTGGTCATCTCCCGTATTGAAAGCATGAACACACAGCGTGCCTCGCTGGTAGAAAAAATCACTTCGCTTGAAAGCCAATTGGCGAAAACAGCGTCTGTCGCTTTGCAACTGAGCAGCAAAGAACGGGAAAAAGAAACTCTGGAGAACAAGCTTGATGGGCTTGAAGTCAGCCTTACGCAGGCAGGCATGCAGGAAAGCTTGGTGCGGGATAATCGCGGGCCAACCTTCCAATTGCTGGAATCAGCGGTTGAGCCTGAAGTCCCGACCAGCCCGGATCGTGTTCGATTGAGCTTTTTGGGGGTCTTCCTCTCCGGTTTCCTCGCTTTGGTGATTGCTCTTGCGCCGGAAATGATCATGCCGAAAATCCGAAGCAAAAACCAACTTCAGGAATTCGTCCCCATTGAAGATGTTGTAACAGTTCCCCAGTACCACAAAAAAGAAACACGCCTGAATCGCAACTCAATGTTAGCGATGAAAGTCGGTGCGATGATTGCGCTTGGTGTGATTTTAGTCGGGCTTTTAGCCTTCACCTTAGTGCGCTAGAGCCAGACAGATAAAGCGAGTTTATAGTTATGAAACATATTGAAAAAGCGCTCGAAAAAGCCGGGACGAAATCAACAGATGCCAAATCTGCACCGCGCAAAGGGCTGATCGCGGAAAAATTGCCGACGCCAGACGCAACCCATGACGCCCCTATGGCGCCAGCCTCTGCGCAATCAAGCACTTATTCCCGCTTGGACCTGACGGAGCTTCCTGCGCTTGAATGTGATTTTGAAAGCTTCTTCTCCAAGCATTATGGTGATGGCACCTCATCTGACCAATTGCGCACAGCCTATGGCTCTTTGAGAACAACTGTTCTCCAAAAAGCAGCCGCACGCGGCTATCGCAAAATTGGCATCACCTCCGCTTCACCAAACGCCGGCAAAACAGTGACCTCGCTCCATTTGGCGCTCGCTTGTGCCCGCCGCGCAGAATATGATGTGTTCCTCGCAGATTTCGATTTGCGCAGCCCTTCAATTGCGAAATATATTTCAGCTCGGAATTTCAATACGATTGCAGAATATTTCCGGGGGGATGGTAATTTTTCTGATTATCTTTATCGCTCTGAAGAAAAAGCGCTTCAGATTGCGTTGAATGATACGCGTCTTGATTTTAGTGCTGAATTTCTAGCTGGTGAAAAAACAGACAATGTGATCGATGAACTAACCAGCCTCAGCGATAATGGCATGTATTTCTTTGACTTGCCGCCAATCCTTGGATGCGACGACACGGTTGCCTTTATGCCAAAACTTGATGCGCTTATCATGGTGACGGCGAGTGACGAAACAAAAACCAGCCACATGCGCGATGCCATGACGGCTGTTGGTGATTTCCCGATTTTGGCGACTGTCTTGAACAAGCATGAAGGTGTTGTTTCAAGTTACCAATATTACTAGGACGCCCAAGATACAGATACAAAAAAGCCCGGCCTTTGCGCCGGGCTTTTTCTTTATACAGTGCTTAAGCTTAAGCAGCTGATTTCTTTTTGCGACGCGCGGTTGCGCCAAGACCAGCAAGACCCATCATCATCGGGATGAAGGCCGCAGGAAGAGGAACTTCAGACACTTCTTCAATCGAAATTGTTGCCAAGTTGAAGAGGCCTGGGTTTGTTAGGAAATCAATCAAAGCTGCGTCAAGCACTTGGCCATTCGGCAGTGTCAAACCTGCAAAAGCAGAAAGAGTTTGACCAACTGTGATCACACCATTTTCCTCAGCGCCGTCTGTTCCAACACCACCCGGAATAAAGGGAGCAGCATTAGGATCCGTTAGCTCTGTACCCGCATCAAAAATATTTAAACCAGTAACATTGATGATTTGAGGTCCAAGGAAATTGCCATTCGCATCAAATAGCTGAATTGCATTGTCTGTCCCAATAAATGTGTCGTTTGATGGCAAGATCATGGAAAGAAATGTAAAGAATTGAGCCGAAGCACCATCAACTTCAAATTCCGCCGTTGCTGTTTCACCAGGCTCGATCAAAGGCGCGCCAGCAAAACCGCCAGGCGCTGTCAAAACACCACCGACTGAATTTGGATCAGCAGCCAATCTTTCATCACGGAGCGTTGCCGCGCTGCCTAATTCTGCTAATTCTTCAATGCCAGCTGACGCTTGTTGGCCAAGTGACCAAGCATCAAAAGTTGCATTATGGAAAGCAACATATAAAGGCGTGAGGGTTAGACCGTTCACTTGAGAATTATTTGTCACTGTGATGCGCAATGTTGCAGCATCCGCAACCGATGCAACTGCACTGGCAATCCCCATGACAGCACATGCGCAAGCAAGTTTAATGCCTGCTAATTTTTTTACTCGTCCCATTTCAAACTCCTAGGGTTTTAGACATAAGAGTACTGCTCACAAAAACAGGTATTTTTGCGTTCAATACAAATCATTTATTGGAAGTCTCTCTTCCGAATTTGACGTTATGCATAAAAGTATAGAAACAAAAGAGCAGAACCGATCACATTTTCCTCGCTCACACGGACGTGAAGATTTTGTAAATTATCACATATTCGTGAACAAAAATGATTGGCTGTGAGCTGGCAGACTAATTGGTGTCTTTATCAGATGAAAAATAAAGCACGCCCAATAGGCTGATAAAGAAAATCAATAGAAGTGGCCCGCCCCATTGATACATGAGAGGTGCAGCCCTGTTCATCATCGCAACCAAAGCGCTCACAATGGTGAGCACTATATAAACAAGAGCGACGCGCTGATGCGAGAATCCGGCTTGGTTTAACCGTTGATAGAAATGCTCTTTATGGGCTTGAGAAAGTTTCTTTTTCGCTTTTGCACGCCGCATCAATGTAAAAGCGACATCCATAATAAAGGGCAGAAAAATGATTGGTATAAAGAGAAAGCCAATCTCTGTGCCGCCATCGCCGCGTTGCGACAATAAGGCTAAGCCGGCCATAAAGAACCCAGCGCCAAGGCTGCCCCCATCCCCCATAAATATCCGGCCTGACGTAAAATTGAATATGAAAAAGCCTAATAGACCAGCGGCAAAACAAAGCGATATCAAGAACAGGTCTTGCTGGCCGATGCCCGCTGCAACCAGCGCACAAGCAAAAGCCGCAACCACCGCAGCGCCGCTCGCCACCCCGTTCAAGCCATCCATAAAATTAAACATATTCACAAAGGCCACGACAAAAAATACCGCCAGCACAAACCCGGCCCAGCCAGCCAAAGAGACTAGCCCCAAAAAGGGCAACGGCAGATAAAGAATACCGCCAATCTGGCTGACCAAAACGACGGCTAAAACAAGCTGCGCAATCCCTTTGCCCAAAGGGGATAAGTGAATTCGATCATCCGTGAAACCTACTGCCGTCATGAGCAAGGAGAACATCAAGAGCTGTATGACATCGCTTTGAAAGGGAATCCCTTGCAACAAAGTCAAAGCCGTCGCGCCTGCCACAAAAGGCACCATGAAACTCACCCCGCCCGCTCTGGAAATAAGCCCGACATGGCTAGACCGCTCTGTGGCGGCATCCATAAAAAGAGTCCGTCCAATGAAAAGACGACATAAAATAGCGCTGCAGAAAAACACTGCGATCACGATCAAAAAAGCATTAAGTGGAGATATCATTACACCAGAATAATATCGTAATTTGCTAGGCGAAGGATAGAATTTTTTCGCGTGCTACAAAATTTTTCCAGCCGCGGCCCAAATAGATTTTTGCTGGAAAAAATGCGCTGCCTGTCTGGCGGCGGCATCTTCGAGAAACACGCCAAAAACAGTTGCGCCACTCCCAGACATTCTGGCCGCCAGACAAGAAGGTTGGGAAGCCATCTCCGTTTTGATCTTAGCAATAGAAGGAACAAGATCGATGGCTGGCGCTTCCAAATCGTTTCGTGTCTGCGTGATCAATCGAAGAATATCTGCCCCCAGAACAGGATCAGGCAGCACTGGCAAAGACGCCTTTGGCGGCGCCCCGTTTTTAGTCCGGGCTTGCGCCAGACCAGAAAATATAGCCCCCGTTGGCACTGCCTCTCCCGGATTGGCCAAGCAAATATAAAGCGTTGGCAAGGTGCTGACGTGAGATACAAATTCACCTGCGCCGGACATCAGCTTGATCCCCCCTTGGGAGAAATGCACCTCCAAGCAAAGAGGGCCGTCCGCGCCAATGGAAAAGGCGATGTCTTTGAGCTGATGATCTGAAACGTCTAACGACCAAAATTGACGCAACGCCACAAGCGCCGCCATGGCATCCGCCGTGCCGCCGCCAACCCCGGCGGCGACGGGGAGATTTTTGACCAAGGTGATACGCGCCGTTTGAGAAGACCCTGCCGCATCGCGCAAGGCAGATACAGCGCGCATAACCAAATTGTCTTCCCCGGAAAGACCTGCCAGATCTTTTGCAAATGGTCCCTTAACGGCAAAAGACATCTCGTCACTTGGGTGAACAATGATCTTGTCGCCTATATCGCAAAAAACAGCGTGGCTTTGCAGATCGTGCAAGCCATCAGGTCGCTTCTCGCCCACATGCAAATTTAGATTGATCTTGGCCGGGGCGACCCATTCAAGACTTTCATCCGGCATTATTGATCCTGAGACGTTGCTTTTGAATCTGCTTCTGCCTCTTGAAGACGCTTTGGTTTTGCCGTGTCGGGCAATCCATTTTTGAGTTTGTCTTCAACCGAAGCTCTTAGCTTATCGTCCGGTTCAAAATCTAAAACGCGCTCCCATTCATAAGCCGCTTCTGTTTTCCGACCGAGCATCCAATAAATATCGCCCAAATGATCCGTAATGGTCGCGTCATTTGGCTCCATCGTGACCGCTTGTTCAATATAGCCTCGGGCCTCTTCCAGATTACCCAATTGATAATGCGCCCAACCAATAGAATCGACAATCGCGCCGCTATCTGGCCGAAGCTCCAAAGCTTTTTCAAGCATCGCAAAAGCTTCATCAAGATTCTGACCGTTTTCAGCCCAGCTATAGCCGAGATAATTCAGCACCATTGCTTCATCCGGCTCAAGCTCAACCGCTTTTTGCAAATCCGAAATGCCGGCTTCAAATTGATCAGCTTGAATAAAGCCTGCGCCGCGCTGAAAATATTGCCGCCAAAGATAAACACTATTGCGTTCTGCACTGCCATATTTTTCAGAACGTTCAATCATCTTTGTGCTGAGCGCATTTGCGGCATCATATTCTTCATTTTGTTGCAACAAATCGACCAGATACATATTGGCATCTACGCCAAGGGGATCATTCTTGGCAAAATTCCGCAACTTTTCTGCCGCACGATCTGGTTGTTTCATGTCGGTATAGGCATTTGCTGTGGACATGGCAGCATATTCATATCGCGTAGACGCCGGGCTTGTATTGGCAAATTGGGCAATCGCTTCTTCTGGCAATTCATAATCGACATAGACCAATCCAATCAGATAATCCGCTTCCGTCAGGTCATCGTCCAGATGATTGGCCAATTGCGCAAAGGCTAATGGCATATTAAGCGCAGCAGGCACATTGCGGAATCCGGCTCGCGCCGCATTGGCGCGTTCTGTTGTGGCTTGCTGATATCCTGCCCACCCAAATTGTACGAGCGCATGCGCGGCGCCTTGCTTGCCCGTCATAATGCTACGGGGCTTATCGGCTTTCGCGGCTTTGATTAATTCGCGGCCTTCGCCTTCAATCGGCTTGCCAAGGCGCACAAGGCCCAACCGCCCGGCCCGGGCCATACCGCCTGTTTGACCAACCATCCGCTGATACATATCAAGCGCTTCGCCATCCTCGCCATGACGCTCTAAAAATTTGGCGTATAATACGAGGTCCAGTTCGTTGGTATAAGGCGTAATGATTTTTTTCCAGGTCTCCCGCGCCTCTTTAATGTCGCCGACCTCTTCCAATAAGAGCGCCCTATGGAGATTATCAAATCCGGTAAAGTGATCTTTTGGATCGCGGTCCAATTCTGCTAAAGCTGCTTTTGCGCCAACCGCATCTCGCAGCGCCCAAACCCGCACAAGTCGACCAACAGATTTGGTGAAAACTGTGTCCAATTCCTTTTCCAGAGTCTCAACAGCAAGCGTCGCTTCCCCGGTGGCAAGTTGATCCACAGCCACTGTGATGCGCGGCAAAGTCTCATCAGGCGCGCGGCGTTGCAGCGCTTCCAAGGCCGCAGCGACAGACGGTGTCCCTTCTAATTTTTCGGGCAAGACCGGGGGCGACTGCACATTCGGTAAAAGCAATTGATCCGCATGGCGCCGGGCTTCTTTGATATCCCCAGAAGCAAGAGCATAGAAAAAAGCACGGCTCACAACACCGGACTCGATCGGCGCAACTTTTGCGGCTTTCACATATTCATCTGCCGCCAACCCAAGCTGTCTTTGACGCGACGCAAAACGCGCTTTCAAATAGGCCCCAGTTGCTGTCTCTGCTGGTTCGGCACTGACAACACGGAACCGATCCAGCGGTGCGCTGACAGAACTACAAGCCGATAATAAAGCGAACGCAACGAGAGACGCTGACATTTTGGGGGAGAAAAGTTTCAAGAGACGGCATCCTGGTTTGATGAAAAATAGTTATACGATGACTATAGGGGTCTGAAACACCTAGCAAAAGGTAAACAGGCACCAATAATCGTTACATTATGATCAGACGCCCCCAAAAAGAGCAAGACACATCTCTAGGACGAAGAAGCTGCGCCAAATTGTCGTTGCAGGCGAACCACTGCTTCATCCAGACTGGACAAAAAGCGCGACCGATCCTGCTTTGAAAAAGGCGGCGGCCCGCCAATCTGGTCCCCGCCAGAGCGTAAATCAGCCATGATGGCGCGGGTCGCCAAGGCGCTGCCGATCATATCATCGGTAAAAGCCTGCCCATTTGATTTCAGCACCAAGGCCCCCGCTTTCAAACATCTATCCGCCAACGGGATATCCGCTGTGATCACAATGCTGGCGGGGGTCGCCTGTTCCGCAATCCAATCATCCGCCGCATCAAAACCATCGCTCACCACGACCATTTCCAACAAGGCGTGACGCGGAATACGCAGATACATATTCGCCACAAGTTTGACGGGTACATTATACCGCCAAGCAACCTTGTAGACTTCTTCTTTAACCGGGCAGGCATCAGCATCCACCAAAATGGTGACAATTGGCGGGGATGTCGTGGATAAAGGCGGCGACGCATCACTCATTGCTCAATCCTCATAAAACGTTAACCTTTCTTCGGGGAAAAGTAGTTATAGAGATAGTGTCCTTAAAAGCTGTATCAAAGCAGCACACCATTTTGGTCAACATGACCGCAGTACCGGTTTATAGAATACAGGGTATCCACATGAATTATATGCCAAAAAACATCGCAGATAACGACTCAGCAAAAAAAGCGACACCCACCACCCCGCCCAAAACGGCGCGGGACTGGATGATACTGCTCTCAAAATATCGTATGCCGAAACATCGTCGCAGCTTTTTTGAACTAGCAGTCACAGCTCTGCCCTTTTTTGCGCTTTGGGCTGCTGCCGTGGCGGCGCTTGAAATCAGCCCGTTTTTGACCTTGGCTTTATGTGTGCCGGCAGCAATGTTTTTGATCCGTTTGTTTACGATCCAGCATGATTGCGGGCATGGCGCTTTTTTCCGCGATAAACAGCTTAATGATTGGGTGGGCCGCGCGATTGGGGTGCTGACCCTGACGCCTTATGATGTTTGGAAAAAATCCCATTCCATCCACCATGCCTCTTCTGGCAATTTAGACAAACGCGGCACAGGCGATATTCATACTCTCACCGTGAAAGAATATAATGCCCTGCCGATGCTTAAACGATTTGGTTATCAACTGTTCCGCAACCCGGTTGTGCTTTTCCTGATTGGGCCCATCATCGTCTTCTTCTTTCAACAACGCATTCCAATGGAATTTTTGAAAACAGGCGGCTGGCGCGCATGGATGAGCGCCATGGGCACAAATGTTGCCGCTGGCGGCATTATTACCCTGATCATTTGGCAGCTTGGTTTCCTGGCGTTTCTTCTGGTCTATGTCCCCATTGTCGCCATTGCCGCATCGATTGGCGTTTGGTTATTTTATGTCCAGCACCAGTTTGAAGAAACACAATGGGCCAAAAGTGATGAATGGGACATGCAAGAGGCTGCCCTTCACGGGAGTTCTTTTTATGTCTTGCCACAGCCATTGCAGTGGATGACAGCGAATATTGGCATTCACCACATTCACCACCTCAATAGCCGGATCCCGTTTTACCGCTTGCCTCAAGTCCTGAAGGATCATCCGACATTGGCGACCATAAATCGCCTGACCCTTTGGGAAAGTTTCAAAACGATCAATCTGCATCTGTGGGATGAAGGGCAGCGCCGATTGGTGACATTTAAAGAAGCAAGAGCTTTGAGACTCGCCTCGGCTTAACCGTTTACCCTTTTTCAAAAGCAAAGCCGCCCTCGAAAGTTCGAGGGCGGCTTTTTTAATCTACACTGCTTTAGACAGCTTACTTCTTCGCACGCCAGTCTTCGAGCACTTTGTGAGCCGTTTCGCGACCACCGATCCCGAAGGCCAAGCCAGCGGCTAGCGCGGCAGCAGCCATGGACAGACCAAAGGCTAGGAACACAATGTCATCACCAAGACCCATTTCACGAAGACCCATCGCAGAAACAAGAATGATAATCCCGTATTGTGCGATCGTCGCCATAAGCTCTGATTGAGCGCCGCCACTTTGACGGATCAAGTTTGAGACAAAGCGGGCAACGAAGATGCCGACGAGAATGAACACAGCACCAAGCAAGATGCGGCCAGCAATTTCCAATACGCTATTCAGAATAAGCGAGATTTGCTCAAACTGAAGAAGCTTTGTGGCTTCGATCAATCCAAACACGATGATCAAGACCATCACACCATTGGCAACCATGTTAGTGGCTGAAAAGGAGGAAGCCGAAACAGCTTGCTTGCTGTCTTTCACATTATCCATCGCAGCAGAAGTGGCTGAGAATCCGAAGGATGACCAAATATTGTCAAACCCGGTTGCGGCCAAAACACTCGCAATAATCGACTTCGCCGCTTTACCAATCAGGAAAGCCAACAATAAGACGACACTCGCAGCAAAGATATTTGGAATTGCTGCCATTACACGTTGCAACATTTCTGTTGCTGGCGTTGTCACGGCATCGATTGCAAGCGTATCAAGACCCGCAATCACAGAAGGGATCAAGATCAACGCAAAAACAACCATACCAACAGCTTTCGCGATTGCAGGGCCTTTGACGACATCGCCCATACCGCCCTTTGCCGCAGCAACATCAATCGGTGCTGCTTCAAGCAAGCTCTGAATAGCCCGCTTGGCAATTGTCGCGATCAACGCACCAATACCGATAATAAAGGCGGCACCAATGATACGTGGCAGATAGGAAAGGACCGTATTGATCATATTTTCCAACGGACGCGCAGCTTCACTTAAGTTTAGCTTTGCCAAAATCATCGGCAATGCGACCAAAATAATGATCCAGAAAATCGCTTTACCTAACGAATTGCCCAGCATTTTGCGGTCTTTTACGGCTTGTGGTGTTCTTTTTTCGCCTTTTTTTGCGCCTACTCTTTGAACGCCTTTGCGGACAGCCATAGAGGCAATTTTCGCGATAATATAGGCGACAATCCCGATCAGGACTGCAGCAGCAAGGTCTGGCAAAAACGCTAATGTATCTTGCCATAGATTTTCTAATTGTTGCATTGATCTCTCATTTGGTCCGATGTTGAAATATCTGATACCCGAGTGGACCCCTCAATCCCGGAATATCAGCGAAGTTTGAGTTCATCTCTTATCGAGAAATATCCATATCTCTCGAAAGTTCCCAAAAAGACTGGAAATCGACTAACTTAAAACCGCTACTAGATGAGACGGCGTCAGGATCAACGTTGCTTAAAACACAGGCGCAACGACAATCTTCACGTCGATGAACCAGAGTTAACAAATATTCATGCCATTGGCAAGTGTTTTTGCGGACTACCTGTCAAGTTATTGAAATAAATACCTTAAAAACGGCTATCTGTTTGCCCAAATGGTAAATATCGGTAATGGCCGGTCACGGGCCAGCTAAAAAGCACGGGCTCTAATTGTGGGGTTCCAGCTATATGATGAACGATCATCGGTTGACCATTAGGGGCTTTCTGCGAGGAGACGATGCCGATATGGGGAATGAAGCGACCGCCTTTTGGGCCCACATTCCACGTCACCAAATCCCCCACCTGATAATCCGCAGCATTTTGCGTCACGCGCAGGGATTGGCCATTGCGTTTAAAAAACACCCGCAAATTCGGCACTCGCCGATGATCAATATTGCTGTCAGGCCGAGACAAACCCCAATTTTTCGGATAGGCGGCAAAGTCTTTTTTCATGTCTTCATGAACACGGGATTGTAAATCTATTCCCACACCCCGATAGGCTCGAATGATCACATCCGTACACACGCCTTGAGTTTCGGGGACATCTCCAAACGGATAATCCAAGCGGACATAAGCTCCGTTATACAAACGGTCTGGACGCAGATTATCGAGAGCGGCGTCGGCGAGGCGTTGATTCAAAGGCGCGTCTTGCGCCGATGCAGGGGCGAGCAGCATGATCATGCTCAGCATACAGACCCAAAGAAGCGAAAATTTTTGGCGATAATGAGTCAAAGAAAACCCTTCTGGCAATTTGCATGTGCATTCCAATGATACGCCATGACGCCGCCAAAAGGGCTAAATTTTTTGTAAATTATCAGACAGCTATGAAACTGGTGCTACGACCAGAACTGTTCCTTTCACTTCTCTAATTTCCAATGCCGCTCCCTTAAGCACACTAAGTGCAGGGTCCGCCTCGGCAGACCATACTGTATCGCCTAAGCGGACGCGGCCTGTACCACCAGAAAAGTCTTCATCCGCCACAACGCGCTTGCCCACTTTTTGAGCGCCCCGCTCATTGAGGTTCACTTTATCCGTCTTCTCATTGTTCACCCAGGCTTTGGCATAAGGGGTCGCAAAAATCGTCAGTAAAATTGTGATCCCGGCAAACAGAAATAATTGCAGCTGCCAATTCCCATCAAAGGGCCCAAGGTCGAAAAACCCAGTGATAAAGGCCGCGACAGCAGGCCACAAAATATAAGTCGTGCCCGTCACAATTTCACCGATCAGCAAAACGGTTCCCAACACCCACCAATACCAAAACGGCATTTCAGCCATCATTGTTATAAAACTATCCATGATCCCTCCAAAACTTTGATGGATTGGCCCTCTTATCTTTTGAGGACCAATCCCAATATTGAGCTAACCTACATTTAAGCGCGCGGCACAGATGTGGTCGGCTTTGGCGGATTGTCTTTAAAGACTTCTTGCGTGATTTGTCCCAAGCCCCCAAGAGAGCCAACCAAGCCGGACATTTCCGCCGGGACAATCACCATTTTTTGCTGTGGTGATAATGCCAATTTTTCAAAGGCTGTCACATATTGCTGCGCAACAAAATAGTTGATCGCTTGCACATCCCCTTTGGCAATCGCTTCAGACACCATCGCGGTCGCTTTTGCTTCAGCTTCCGCCTCGCGTTCGCGCGCTTCGGCATCCCGGAAAGCCGCTTCTTTATCACCTTCAGCTTCAAGAATACGCGCTGCTTTATCCCCTTGCGCAGAAAGGATCGCAGATTGCTTTTCCCCTTCAGAGCGCAAAATCGCAGATTGTTTTTCGCCTTCTGCCGTCAAAATTTCGGCCCGTTTCAATCGCTCAGCCTTCATTTGCCGTGCCATAGCTTCCGTAATATCGCTTGGCGGGGAAAGATCTTTAATTTCCACTCGTGTCACTTTGACACCCCAAGGGTTCGTCGCCGCATCAATCACGCGCAAGAGGCGTTCATTGATTTCGTCTCTATTTGAAAGGGTTTCGTCCAAATCCAAAGAACCGATCACGGTTCTAACATTGGTCATCGCCAAATTGGTGATCGCCCGGTTCAAGTCTGAAACTTCATAGGCCGCTGCTGCCGCATCCATAATTTGGATAAAAGCCACCGCATCCGCAAACACCATGGCGTTGTCTCTTGTGATCACTTCTTGGGACGGAATATCGATCACTTGCTCCATCATATTTAATTTGCGACCCACTTTATCAACAAAAGGGACAAGCAAATGCAGGCCGGGCTTGAGGGTTTTCGTATATCGACCAAACCGCTCCACAGTGAATTGAAACCCCTGGGGGACAACTTTGATGGTCGAGCCAACAATAAAGAGCCCTAAAGCCACAACAATGAGTGCAAAAAAACCTAATTCCATAATCTATTCCCTTCTTTTCTCTATTTTTCTTATATCGTGACGAAAAGATAAATTTTCGAGACTTGAAAATTGCCGCCTTCATACCGTGGAGGGCAAAAAGGGCTGATTTGTAGAAATTTGCGTTAGAATTTGCCCCGTCATGGTTAATGATCCATGAAATTTTGGGTTTTGGGCGCCATCCGCGCCAGTTTGGCGCATGGTTGCAATGTGTTAACAGCAGGTTAAACTAAGCATATTGGGACGATAATGCAGGGTTGGGATCATGAGTTCGATGAGTAAATTGGCAATTTTAGTCAGTGGTTTGGGCTTGGCTTCTTTATGTGGTCTGACATCGCTATTTGCTATGACGCAAAGTGAAGACGCCCCCCTATCTTCCGAACAATCGGCACCTGACCTCAGCACAACAGATCAATCTTTTGAGCAGCTTACGGACGTTTTAACAGAAGAAGATATTTTCGCCCCGCCCCGGATTATCTCTTCCCCCATGGACCCTGTCATCCTCAATAAGCTCAATCAGGCCGCAGATAGTTTTGAACAACGTGACCCTTTGGAATATATGGATCGCATTCCACCTGCTCGAAATACGGGATTAGAATGGAATATCTACGCGACTGAATGGTCCGAAGCAGAAGAACAAGGCTATGAAGCTTTTGTTATTGGACTTGGTCGTACAGATTGCTCCTCTCTTGATGCCTGCCTCACTAATGAAGCAAATCCCTTTCGAGACACCGATGACGAAGATGAAATTTATTACGGGGATTGCGCCGATATGGCCTATTTCCTGCGCGGATATTATGCATGGAAACGCGGCCTTCCCTTTTCTTACCAACACCTCCTCGCCTCAGCCGCTGGCAAAAAAGAAGACCTTCGATATTCTGAAAAAGGCAATATCATCACAGGGCGGCGTGATGTTACCGGGCAAATCAAAAATGCCCCGGAATTTTTAAAACGTATCGGGCAAGAAGTTTCCACCGCAATGTTCCGTACACACCCCGAAACAGGGACACAAGGCACATTTGACGATTTCTATCCCGTGGCCATTGAGCGCGCACATGTTGTGCCCGGCAGCATTGCCTATGATGTTTTTGGGCATGTTGGGTTGGTTTTCGAATTAGAAGATGATGGACGCGTGCAAATTTTTGCCTCGCATCCTGATTTTTCAGTCACACGATCTTTATACGGCGCAAATTTTATGCGCACTGGTCCTGATTTTGGCGGGGGCTTAAAGGCTTGGCGACCTATCAAAATTGTTGGCGCGCGGCAAAAGTCTGACGGCACCTATAAAGGCGGCAAAATTGTTGCGACAAAAAACGAAGACCTGCCCGGCTTCGCCATGACCCAATATTTGGGCAATGTGCCGGATGAAAATGGGGATTGGTCTTTAGGGGAATTTCAATATCAGGGCCGCACCATTGATTATTATGATTATGTGCGGAAAAATCTTGCCGTAAAAGGGTATGCCGCCAACCCTGTTCGCGAGACCCGTCATGCGGTGCGCGCTTTATGTGGTGATCTGCAAGCGCGGCGCTTCGCGGTGAACCGCGCTGTCTATTCCAAAGTTCACTTGAAGCCTCATCCCGGCGTCTTGCCCCCGAATATTTATGGGACCTATGGCACTTGGGAAGCTTATTCTACACCATCGAGAGATGCGCGTTTGAAAACGAGTTTTGTCGAACTTCGCAAAATGGTGCAAAGCCAACTCACCAAAGTTGCGGAAGGCGCGCCTGATCTTGTTTATGGCGGCGGAGACTTGGCGGCTGATTTGGCCGATGTGATTGAAGAAGAGCAACTTGCTTGCAAGATCACTTATGGTCGATCAGATGGTAGCACTGTTGTGATGAATATGACTCATATTATCCCGCGTTTATTCGATCTTTCCTTCGACCCGTATCATTGCCCAGAACGGCGTTGGGGCGCGACAGGTGTTGAGCTTTCATCTTGTGAAGAAACGCCTGACAAGAAATATGCTTATGAGCAACAACAATGGCTGCGCAATCAGGCCACTCGAACATATAATGTCAAAATGGGTTTCAAGATTGAGGAGTTACAGTCCCCCGCAAATGCCCCCGTTGAAAAAGGGGGCCTTGGGGCTGCGGAAGCGCCAGAGATTGAAATCCTGCCCCTCCTCAACCCATTGAGAACACCGCATCGGCAACACGACCCTGCCATGACCAATGAAATCACACGCAATATGCAAAATATTCTCACTGGCGAATAATGAAAGGCTATTAGACCTGCAGCCCTTTTGCAAAAACCCGTCGCTGGGCCCGCACCCACCAAATATCGATGCGGCGCAAGACGAGCGCCGCTGGCAAGGTGACGATTAAAAGCACCAAAATTGCCGCAAGCGTCGCCAAGCGATGTCCAAAATCTGGCTGCACGCTCATATAGGCCATGGCAGAAAAGGAACAAAGCAACGGCACATGGACGAGATAAATCGGGAAAGACATCTCGCCCAGAAACGCCCCAAAGCGACTTGAAAGAAGCCGCCAATTCGCCTGCGCCGCCAATATTAAAAGGAGGCCCGCGGAGAAAGAATTTACCATGATGATTTTCGGTAAGTCTTTACCCGGCAAATCCCCTAACCATTGATAGGCGCCGCCTTGTCCATCATATCCAAACCCATAGATCACCACTAAAATCATCCCGATACGGAGAGCTAACACAGGTTTTAAGAGCCACCCCGCCCAGCCTCTGCCTTGGGCAAAAGCTAACAAAAGCCCCAGCAAAAACCCAAACATCCACCAATCCACCATCAACGCTGCAATAGTAGCTACGCCAAAGACAGCCAATACCAAGCGATCACTTTCCGCGCGAGACATGATCAGCCCCAAGCCATAAACCAAAAAGCTGCCATAGAGCTCTGCTCGCATCGTCCAGAGACTAGAATTTAAAACGCTGCCGCCTTCGAAAAACGGCATGATCACCCCATATTGCCAAAGATCACCAAGGCCGGGCCGCATGGCCTCATTGGTCATGCCAAAAGCATAATTTTTTAGCCAGGGCGATCCCGAAATAGCCCCCGCTCGCTCAAACGCCATTGCCCCAGACCAAAACAAAATCGCTGCCAATATGACGGATAAAAAGGCAGGCACCACCAATCGGCCAAACCGCCTGACAATGGCAAAAGAGACATCATAAGAGCTCTGTCGCTTCACTAAGGGCAGCGCCAAAACATAGCCAGAAAGCACAAAGAAAAATCCAACAGCCGCCCGGCCATTCACCACCCCATAAAGCGGCGTGTTTCTCACCAATCCCATCACCCCCGCATCAGGGGTGGCCTGATATATCGGAAAGTAAAACCCCAACATTAAATGATGCGCCACCACAAAAAGCGCAGCAAGCCCCCGCAAAGCCTCCAAATGAACAATTTTGCTTCTATTAGGCGAGAGGGTAGAAGGGGCCGTCACAAGGAACTCCACATAAAGAGTGCTTTTTGTACGGATGTTTTCCCCTTTAACTCAAGGGTTGTTATGATTTTGAGAGATCAGGCTTTTTGCTCGCTAAACACTTTGCCTGATATTTTCAGCTTAGTTTTTCAAAGGCGCAAAAAGCGTTTTGTGATATTTCAGCCACCAGCGATCCAGCCGCACAAAAGCGATTAGGAACGGCACACTCACCGCCGCTAATACAACAAAACTAATCAAACTCGCCACCCCATGTCCAACTTGATCAAATGTGGCTAAATATGCCAATGCGGCAAAGCTTCCTAATAATGGGATATGGATCAAATATAAGGGAAACGAAATTTCCCCAAGCCAGCGCCCCATTTGGCCACTTAATCCTGGTACGGTTTTATATTGGCTAAAGGACCAGAACACCATGGACGCGCCCAAAGTGATCGTCAAAATCACTTTGTTATAGCCATAAAAAGGGATGTAATAAAGCCAGCCATAAGCGCCGCCTTGACCCGCATATCCCAATAAATACAGCCCAATCAATAGACAAGGCCACACGGTCCAAGAAGGCGATTGTTGAGCTTGCCACTTTTGGCCGGCTCGCCCGCTGCGCAACCAGGCAATGAACATCCCAACCATAAAGCCGAGCATCCATGTATTCACGACAGTGACAGCAACCATCAGGACACACCACACTGCTATCGTGAGGCGTTTTGTAGAGGCAGAAACCATCAACATCGCCGCCCCAAAGACAACAAAACTGCCATAGAGCTCTAATTGCATGGTCCAAAGATTGGTGTTCAAGGCACTATGACCAAACAAAAACGGACCGTAACTCCCATCTGCAATGACTTGCCAAGGGCCGGGCTGGGACGTTTCTAGCATCCCATCAAAAGCGTAATTGCCGAACCATTCTGATCCCGTTATCGCGGCGACAGTTTCAAACTTAAAAAGCCCAACCCAGAACAAAATGGCGGCGATTAAAACGGATAGAAAAGCAGGCAATAATAAACGTACGAAACGCCGCGTCACAGCCATGGCACTGTCATAAGTGTCAATGCCACGATTAAAGGTCCCAATCGTTAGGACATATCCCGATAAGACGAAAAAGAGCGCGACCGCCGCCTTACCATTGAGCATTAAAAAAAACGGGCTTTGATAGATTAATGCCCCCATGCCTTCGCCTGCTTGATGAAGTGAAGGATAAAAAGACAATGTAAAATGATGCAAAACAACAATAATCGAGGCAATGCCCCGTAATGCTTCGAAATGCAAAATCCTACTAGAAGGCTTCATGATTAATTCACTGCAACTTTCTTGTGTCTAAGATTAAAGGTACTCTTATCAATCAGATTGTTCAACTGATGAAAATTCAGTTAACACCTATATCATTACTCAATCGAAACGAATTGCAAGTATTGCAAAATGTCAAACACGTCTCCTTCTATATTTAAGCAAATTTTACACCAGAATTGTGCATTGATCTTTGCGCGCTTGCGCCTATCTTCTGAACATAGATCAAAGGAGTATCGGCATGTCAGGCATCGTATTTTTTCTTATCCCAATCGCCATGCTCGCAACGGCGGTCATTTTGGGGGTGGGTATATATTCCCTCGCCAAAGGCGGCTCCTTCAACAAGAAGAACGGCAATAAATTGATGGTCTGGCGTGTCGGGGCGCAAGCCATTGCGATAGCATTAATGATGTTATTCCTGGCCCTGATCGGCGCAAAATAAATGGTCACCCTCAACAAGATCTACACCAAGACAGGAGATGGCGGCGAAACAGGGCTTGTGACAGGCGACCGTATTGCCAAAACCAGCCCTCGGATTGAGGCCATTGGCGCTGTCGATGAACTCAATGCGAGCATTGGTATGGCCAGAGCGGCGGTTCTCTCCCCTGCCTTGGATGAAGAACTTGCGCGTGTTCAAAATGACCTCTTTGACCTTGGGGCAGATCTGGCCACGCCGGGGGAGATTCCTGGTGAGGATGGAAAAGACATGGCGCTGCGCCTTGCGCCAGAACAAGCCACAAGACTTGAAGAAGCGATTGATGCTTTAACCGCAGAGATGCCGCCTCTTAAATCTTTCATTTTGCCCGCCGGCAAAGGCGGGGCCGCCCCGCTTCACCTCGCCAGAGCCATTGCGCGGCGCGCTGAACGTCGCGTTTGGGCTTTAGCGGATGAGACCACCCCACCAGCCCAACATATTATGACATATCTTAACCGTCTGTCCGATTATCTCTTCACCGCCTCACGAAAAGCCGCCAGAGATAATGGCGGCGAGGTGACATGGGTGCCCGGCAATAATAGAAATGCAGATTAATATGCCATCGCAGCAGACTGCATTTAGGTATTGCGGTGCGACTTTGAGTAGCTAAAAAGATATTTAATACATGTGTGACAGCGCTTTTGCGCTTACCCAGAAGGAGAATTTGCCCATGAAAGTGCTTGTGCCGGTTAAACGGGTTGTCGACTATAATGTGAAAGTGCGTGTCAAATCTGACCAAACTGATGTCGATCTCGCAAATGTCAAAATGTCCATGAACCCTTTTGATGAAATCGCGGTTGAAGAAGCGGTGCGCTTAAAAGAAGCTGGCACGGCCTCCGAGATTGTTGTTGTCTCCATCGGCCCTGAAAAAGCACAAGAACAAATTCGCCAAGCCCTCGCCATGGGCGGCGACAGAGGCATTCTCGTCACGACAGATGTGGACGCGGAAAGCCTTGGGGTGGCAAAGCTTTTAAAAGCGGTGTGCGACGAAGAAAAACCAGACATGGTGATTATGGGGAAGCAAGCCATTGATAATGACCAAAACCAGACAGGCCAAATGTTGGCGGCGCTGCTTGATTGGCCGCAAGGGACGTTTGCTTCAGAAGTTGCCCAAAATGGCGACAAGCTACATGTGACGCGTGAAATTGATGGCGGCTTACAAACCGTCGCGCTCAATCTCCCTGCCGTGGTGACCACAGATTTGCGCCTGAACGAGCCGCGCTATGCGTCTTTGCCGAATATTATGAAGGCGAAGAAAAAAGAAATGGCGCAAAAAACGCCTGAAGATTATGGCGTAGACCTCACGCCGCGCCTTTCCAAATTAAAAGTAACGGACCCACCAAAACGCGAGGCTGGCATTAAAGTGCCGGATGTTGCCACCCTTGTCGACAAACTGAAAAACGAAGCAGGAGTAATCTAACCATGGCTATTTTAATTGTTGCTGACCATGCGAATACGGAACTTTCTGATTCAACAGCGAAAGTTGTCACTGCGGCTGGCCAGATTGGCGGCGATGTTGATATTTTGATCGCGGGCGAAAACGCCGCGGCGGCGGCTGATGCTGCCGCTAAAATTGTGGGCGTGCGCAAAGTGCTGCATGCTGATGATGCGCATTATGGCAAAGGCCTTGCTGAACCGTTGACAGAATTGGTTCTATCCGTTGCTAGCGATTATGATGCGATTGTTGCGCCAGCCTCAACATCTGGCAAAAACTTTATGCCGCGTGTCGCCGCGAAATTAGATGTGATGCAAATTTCTGAAATCACGGCGGTTGAAGCACCAGACACATTCCAACGTCCCATTTATGCTGGCAATGCTATTGCGACTGTAAAATCTTCCGACGCAAAGAAAGTCATTACCGTTCGTCCAACTTCATTTGCCGCTGCGGCAGATGGCGGAAGTGCGAGTGTTGAAAAAATTGGCAACGCAGCCTTCCCAAGCATTTCTGATTTTGTCAAAGAAGAGTTGACTGTTTCTGACCGCCCTGAACTTCAAGGCGCGAAGATTGTCATCTCCGGTGGTCGCGCTCTGGCGTCGACTGAAAACTTTGAAAAATATATTTATCCAGTTGCAGACAAGTTAGGGGCCGCGATTGGCGCTTCGCGAGCGGCTGTTGATGCTGGGTATATGCCAAACGATTATCAAGTTGGACAAACAGGCAAAGTTGTTGCCCCGGAACTTTATATTGCGTGCGGTATTTCCGGCGCGATCCAACATTTAGCTGGCATGAAAGACAGTAAAGTCATTGTTGCCATCAATAAGGATGAAGAAGCGCCTATTTTCTCTGTCGCAGATTATGGTTTGGTCGCAGACTTGTTTGAAGCGCTGCCAGAATTAGAAAAAGCGCTTTAATCAAGCATCATATTGCAAAAAAACCCCCGGCTTTGACCGGGGGTTTTTTTAATGGATAAGTTTTCAAGCGCTAAATTATGACTTGGATAATGTCACGATCTCTTCTGCTGCTGTTGGGTGCAGGGCGCATGTCGCATCGAATTCTGCTTTTGTGATGCCATGTTTAATTGGAATGGCTAACATTTGAATCATCTCAGGCACTTCATGCCCCACTAGATGGCAGCCCAAAACGCGATCCGTCTTTGGATCGACGATTAATTTCATCAGCATACGCTCTGGATTATCAGCCAGAATATTTTTCATTGGCCGGAAATCTGTTTTATATACGTCGACCTTACCAACTTTTTCTTTGGCCTCCGCCTCCGTCATGCCCACGACGCCTACGGGAGGTTGCGTGAAGACCGCCGCTGGAACGCAATCATATGACATCTTCTGAGCGTTATCGTTGAAATGCGTTTGGGCAAAAGAAATGCCTTCGCGAATGGCGACAGGGGTCAAATTGATCCGGTCCGTCACATCACCAATCGCAAAAATGCTCTCTTGGCTACTTTGGTGCCAATCATCAACGATAATCGCACCATTTTCCTTGGTTTCCACACCTGCTTCGCGCAGACGCAATCCGCTTGTGGAAGGCCGACGCCCCACAGCCCACATCACTTGTTCTGCCTTGAGGGTTTCACCACTATTGAGGTGAACATGTTTCAAAGATGTTTTTTCTTCGATCCGGGTAAAGATTGTTTTGGTTAAAACTCTCACCCCTTTATTTTCCAGCTCTTGATGCACTTGCTTTTGCACATCCGCATCAAACCCACGCAGCACATTTTCACCGCGATAGACCAATGTTACATCGGACCCAAGGCCCGCAAAAATAAACGCAAATTCAAGGGCGATATATCCGCCGCCAGCAATCACAATGCTTTTAGGCAATTCTGGCAAATCTAAAGCATCATCAGACGTGATCCCAAGATCATGGCCTTCAATAGATTGGTCTGTCCAAGGATATCCCCCAACAGCGATCAGAATTTTTTCCGCTGTAACGTCTTTGCCTTCATTCACCAGATGCACAGTATGTTTATCTTTGAAGACGGCGCGATCATGAAACGTTTTGATGTCTGAATTATCGAGAAGTTTTTGATAAATCCCATTCAGCCGATCAATTTCCTTATTCTTATTGGTAATGAGTGTTTTCCAATCAAAGCTGACATTATCAGCCGACCAGCCATAACCTTTCGCATCTTCAAAAGCGTGACTGAACTCAGACGCATAAACGAGGAATTTCTTTGGGACGCAGCCACGTATCACGCAAGTGCCGCCAACGCGGCTTTCTTCGGCAATAGCTACTTTTTTGCCCATGCCCGCCACAAGCCGACTCGCCCGAACGCCCCCGGAACCTGCGCCAATGACGAATAAATCATAATCATATGCCATAGAGACATCCTTTAATTGCAGAATTACTTTTAAGCGCCTGGCATAAAGCCAATCCCATGGGTGAAGCGCTCATCTTGAAATGTCGCTAAATCTTTTTTGAAGACTGACAATAATTCAGCGAAAATAGACTCAAAAACAGGGTCAAGCTTGCCCGAAAATTCTAACGGCACTTTGACCATTGGTTGATTGGCAACATAAACATCAAATGTGTCCCCCGTTACCTCGACGCGAACGCCCGTGCGCAACCAAAGCGCACCGCTATCTTCAACATTGTCGACGATAGCGCAAATCCCAAATAGAACAGGCTCCAGGCGAACGACTTGCGCGCCATGAAAACTAAAAGCAGCATCACCATAATGATGTCTTGGATCAAAAGGGCCTTGCGCCGGCACCGCAACAACTTTTTCTTTGGGACAGCTCAACCAGTCCGCATAACCCGACAAAACAGCTTCCCCAAACCCTTTACAGCGCACGAGGTTTTCCATCGCGGCTTCGCCATATTCTGCGATGGCCTCTTTCAATTCATCATATTTGGTAGTCATGACGGTCCTATGGCACAAAATTTTTAAGAGGGTCGCATTATAGAGGAGGTTTTGCCGTATGACGACAGAGCTTTAGGCTTTTTTAGCTTCCACCACTGTCACACCTGCGTCAGTGCCAAAAATCGCCATATCCGCAAGCCCGACAAAAAGGCCCGTTTCGACGACACCGGGAATCATATCTAAAGCACGATCAAGGGCATCCGCATCTGGAATACGAACGCAGGCAATATCTACGATATAATTACCGCCATCAGTACGATAGACCCCGCCGCCAGCCTCGCGCGGGCCGGGCCGCAGATTTAGAGAAGGGGCTTTGATCCCTTGTGCTTCGAGAACCCGGCGAATTTTTTGAATGGTCAATGGCCACGAGAACCGATCAATCTCAACCGGGAGAGCAAACTTGCCCAATTGCGCAACGTTTTTGCTCTCATCCGCAATGACAATCATCCGCGTCCCAGAAGAGGCAATAATTTTTTCCCGAAGCAACGCCCCGCCGCCGCCTTTGATCAGATTGAGATCACCATCACATTCATCCGCCCCATCAATCACAAGATCAATGACGGTGCTTTCATCAGGATCAATTAATTCAACTCCAGCCGCTTCGGCCAAGCGGCGCGTTTCTTCTGACGTGGGAATACACCGAACTGTCAGGCCCTTTTGTACCATGAGACCAACAGCCGCCACCAAATGCGCCGCGGTTGAGCCCGTGCCCAAACCAAGGGTCATGCCGTCTTGAATATATTTAGCAGCCTCTTCGGCAGCTTGGCGTTTTTTATCGTCAGAGGTGGTCATGATTTCTGCTCTCATTTTGCCCGATCAAAATACGCATTTTTGCGCATTTAGCAATAAACAAGAGCTATTCCACCGTCACAGATTTTGCCAAATTGCGCGGCTGATCCACATCCGTTCCTTTTGAGCAAGCGGTATAATAAGCCAGCAATTGGATGGGTACAGAATATGCTAATGGGGAGAGCATCGGGTCTGTTTCTGGCACAGCAATCGAGCGCCAGAGCTTGCCCCCTTTTTCCGCTTCAGCAATGCCTTTTTCAGAAGACACCAAAAGACATTTGCCGCCGCGCGCCATGACTTCATGCATATTGGAAATTGTTTTTTCAAACAGAACATCGTCATCTGGCGCCACCACGATGACAGGCACATCTTCATCGATCAACGCGATAGGACCATGCTTCAACTCTCCAGCCGCATAGCCTTCTGCGTGAATATAAGAAATTTCTTTAAGCTTCAACGCGCCTTCCAATGCCATTGGATAAGACACACCGCGACCAAGATATAAAACATCCCGTGCTTTGGCGATATCATCAGCAAGGGCTTTAATGTCAGCTTCGGATTTCAACGCTTCAGAGATCTGGCGCGGCGCTTCCAAGAGCGCGGTTACGAGACGGTTTTCCTCTTCGGGAGAAATTGTGCCCCGCTGTTTCCCGGCTGCAATGGCCACGCAAGCAAGCGCTGCTAATTGGCAGGTAAATGCTTTGGTTGAAGCAACCCCAATTTCTGGGCCCGCATATGTCGGGCAAAGGCCATGGCTTTCCCGCGCAATGGTTGATTCTGGCACATTCACGATCGAGCAAATCATTTGCCCATTTTCTTTTGCATCGCGCAATGCCGCCAATGTGTCTGCGGTCTCCCCAGATTGGGAGATAAACAACGCCCCGCCATTCTTCGTATACACCATATCGCGATACCGAAGCTCAGAAGCCACATCAATTTCAATCGGTAAGCGCGCCCATTTTTCAAACCAATATTTTGAAATCAACCCCGCATAAAATGCGGTGCCACAGGCGGACATGGTCAATCGATCAATATTGGTAAAATCAAGCGTGTCTGCCGGCAGTGAAATTGTTTTGGATACCGGGTCAATATAAGCCGATAGTGTATGCCCGACGACTTCAACCTGTTCATGAATTTCCTTCGCCATAAAATGACGATGGCCACCCTTATCAACCATCATGGCCGACGCTTGGGAAATTTGCTCTTCGCGAGAAACAGCGTTGCCCTCAACATCGAAAATATCAAACCCATCCCGGCGAATCTCAGCCAAATCACCTTCCGCAAGATAGGTCACCAAATTTGTAAAAGGCGCAAGCGCATACGCATCAGAGCCGAGGAACATTTCTCCTTCGCCGCGCCCTATCGCCAGAGGGCTGCCTTGGCGTGCACATAAAATAAAACCATCATTACCCGGAAAAATAGCGGCCAGTGCATAAGCGCCTGTCAGTCTTTTAACCGCCGCCATAAAGGCCTGTTTTGGGCCTAAATTTTGAGTCATCATCAGATGCGTCACAAGTTGCGGCACAACTTCTGTGTCCGTCTCGCTTTCAAAGACACGGCCTTCCGCGATCAACTCTGCGCGCAAATCTGCAAAATTTTCGATAATACCATTATGCGCAATCGCCACGCGATCTGTGGAATGAGGATGTGCATTTGCTTCTGTCGGCGCCCCATGGGTGGCCCAACGGGTCTGCCCGATGGAGACGACGCCTTCCAAAGGCTCAGCATCCAAAAGAGCTTTCAAATTCACCATCTTGCCTTTGGCGCGGCGGCGCGCCATGACGCCATCTTTCAAAGTGGCTATGCCTGCTGAATCATATCCTCGATATTCAAGCCGTTTCATCATTTCAAAAACGGAAACCGCTGCTTCTTCTCGCCCAATGACACCTACTATACCGCACATATTATTATATCCTATTTCTTATTCTTTGCACGGAACGTTGCCGCCCAGCCAGATTTCATGACTTGTCGACCCCGCGCCACCGCCAGATCATCTTTTTCGACATTCTTTGTGACAACTGATCCAGACCCCACATAAGCTCCATCTCCAATGGAAACTGGTGCCACTAAAGAAGAATTGGACCCGACAAACGCGCCAGCGCCAATCTCTGTCTTGAATTTATTGAACCCATCATAATTACAAGTGATCGTGCCTGCGCCAATATTAGCATCTGCCCCCACATGAGCATCGCCAATATAACTCAAATGGTTCACCTTTGCGCCCGCTTCCAAAACTGCTTTTTTCAGCTCAACAAAATTGCCCACTTTTGACGCTGGTCCCAAATCTGCCCCCGGTCGCAGCCGCGCATATGGCCCTGCCATCGCCCCTTCTCGAACGATTGTGCCTTCAAGGTGGGAAAAGGCTTTGATCTCCGCGTTATTTTCAACCGTCACGCCGGGCGCAAAGACAACCCCCTGCCCAATGATGACATCTTGACCAATTTTGGTATCATAAGAAAAATAAGTCGTATGCTGATCTAAAAGCGTTGCGCCATCTTCCATCGCTTTTTGGCGCGCGCGCCGCTGGAACACATCTTCTGCCACCGCTAATTCAACCCGCGAATTAACCCCCAACACTTCTTCTTCTGTGCCTTCCACAACCGAACAAGAGTGACCCGCATCACGCGCCAAACCGACAATATCTGTCAGATAATATTCGCCCTTCGCATTCTCATTGCCAATTTTGGGCAATTCGTTTTTCAAAACATCAGAATGGATTGCCATGAAACCAGAATTACAAAGCCCAACCGCAAGCTCGTCTGGGCTTGCTTCTTTTGCCTCAACAATTTTTAAGAGGCTGCCTTCTTGATCGGTGATCAGGCGTCCATAAGCGCCTGCATCTTCCAAGGTAAACCCCAGAACCGCAACACCCGCCCCTGCTGTCACTGCGTCCACAAGTTTTTGCAGGGTTTGCGCGGTCACCAAAGGACTATCCGCAAAGAGCACCAAGACAACACCGTGAAAACCATCAAGACCTGGCAAGGCTTGCGCGACAGCATCGCCCGTGCCTTGCGGCGGCGCTTGCACAAAAATACCGGCTTCAGCATGCAATGACGTTGCGACATCACCAACTTCCGGCGCGTGATCGCCAATTACAACACCAAGCCGCGTCAGCTGTAATGTCTCTACGGTTTTGATCACGTGGCCGAGCATCGGCAGCCCCCCAACAGGGTGCAGCACTTTTGGCAAAGCTGATTTCATTCTGGTGCCATGGCCAGCCGCCAAAATGATCGCTGCAATATCAGTTTTCGTCGCGCTCATGAGTGTATCATTCTCCCCGGTCTTGCCCCGCTCGTTGCATATCTTATAGCAAGAAGCTTGCCCAGTGACGTTATGTTTCTTTTTCTTTCCAACGTCTCCTAAACTCTGAAAAAGATTGAGATATATTGTCAACACAGCTTCAGGGTGAATCCATGACACCGCTTAACACGCTCTGCGTTATTTTTGATCTTGATGGCACCTTGATTGAGACCGCGCCAGACTTAGCCGGGGCCATGAACCGCGTGTTGATCAACGAAGGATATGCGGCTTTGCCTGTCTCGCAGGTGCGCCCACTGATTGGCCATGGCGGTCGCGCGATGCTGCGGGGCGCTTTAACCCATTTTTGAAGAGGGGATTGAGGCAAATAGCACGCCCTTAGGGCGTTTTAGATACGAAACCGCCCCCAAAACGAAAATTCCCGGCGGCGGCTTTTTCTGCCACTACCGGGAATTGAATTATTCTCTAAAAATCGCCGAGCTTTAAACCACTTGTTGGGTTCGCTGGGGCATCCCATTGACCATGTTGCTACGCAGATCGGTCCGGGCGGATCTCATTGTTGAGACGAAGCCTTCCTTGACCAATTCTACATTTACTTCAAAGCCTTGCTTGCGCCAATAGTCTGCAATTTTTTGCTCCAACCGAGCAGCGCCATCTTTGTTACAATAATCTGACATCAGTTTCCTCCGTGACAAATCAAAAAATCAAAGGTGCTTCCCTTTCTTATAGGGGGAAATCACTCTTGCCTTATATTTATAGGTTAGATTCAGGGTCTGTCCATAGACCAAACTATAAAATTGCCAATTTTTATAAGTTTATCCTCTTTTTGTGATTTTTTGTGCTATATTTCATGGCAATTAATTAGTTTTACGTATATTTTATGCGCCTAACAAATATTTTTAGAGGCCATCATGCGAGAACCTTTACTCTCTTCCTTGCGAGAGACCGTCGACACCACGCCAGATCTCACCGCTATTGGGGAGCGTATTCGTGTTGCGCGCAAGAATATCGGCTTGAAACAGGCCGATCTGGCTGAACGACTTGGGGTCACCCAACCGACTGTAGCCAATTGGGAATCGGGGGTTCACGATCCTCGTCAGTTAATGTTGGCCAAAATTGCGGAAACAGTTGGGGCAAGCCTTGGTTGGCTCGCCAGTGGGGAGCGATCTCAGCAAGAAAAAGACAAGCAACCCGCCGCGGCCTATTTGCGCCGGGGGCTGTTCCATGTGCCCATTGTCTTGATGCGGGACATTGCCCGATTATCAGAAGCCCCGGACATGGATTTTCATACCTATGCCACGGATTATATTCCCTTCACGGCGGGCAATGATGGTGTCTTTGGTGTTTTCGTTAAAGACCCTGCTATGGATCTTGCTTTTCCGGGAGAGACCTTGGCGGTGATAGACCCTAAATTGCGCAGCCCGGTCGATGGGGATTTTGTACTGATGTCCCGGGAAGGCGAAGAACCGTATATTCGAAAATGGCGCGTCAATCCGATCCGGCTTGAGCCTGTTTCCAGCATGATGAGTTTTGAGCCTGTGCCCGTCAATAATTTGAAAGGGCTTCTTGGCTCTGTCTTGGTGTCCATTCGATTCCATTAAAACATATTGCTTTTACAGAAACGGCAATATCTCTATTGCACCACTCTCTTGCCCTGCTTAAACCCCTTTTATGAGCCATAAAGACACCATGATATCGCGCGGCACCACTTTTACCCTGACGAACTGGGCCATCAACAGCACGGGGAAAAGCGTCGCTTTTTCCTATGAGTGCAGCCGGTTTGGTCCCTTTACAGAAGAAGTGTCTTTTCCCTTTGAAGCGCGCGCCCTTCAGCCCACCGAAGAGATGTCTCGCCTTTTGGATTTGTTACATATCGCGCTGGGGGTCAGTTATTACAAAGCTGCAGCCGCAGAAAAAATTGAATTGCCTGTGTCAACCCCTGCTGCCATCGAAATGGCACGTCTTCTTTATACGGAAGGCTTAGCCGAATTTTTCGTGCGCGCCGGGCTGGACTATCCTGTTGCCACCACATTTAGGACCAAGTCGAAAAATTACAAAACTGCCAAAAGCCATGCGCCAGAGCCAAGTGATATTGAGTGTCTTATTGCTTTTGGAGGCGGCAAAGATTCTTATGTTGCCAAAGCGATTTCTGACCAAGCAGGTTACAAAGCGGCGCTTTGCTCTGTCACATTGTCGCCCCGTGTTGAAACAATTTTGCAAGGCACAGCGCCAGAACCCCTGATTTTTCTGCATCGAAAATTAGACCCAAAAATTCGCACCCTTGACCCGGCAAAAGCTTTTAATGGGCATATCCCCATCACCGCAATCAACTCATTGATGCTGGTGATCTTCGCGAAAATGATGGGGATACGGCAGGTGGTTTTTGCCAATGAGCGGT
>CALLVA010000175.1 GCA_938010655.1 uncultured Parvularculaceae bacterium
TGTCGCGCACGCGAAGCATGAGCTCTTCAGGCGATAAAAAGTCAGTATTCGGTAACTCGGCTTGGCACATGAGGCCAGATTGCGCCAACGCGCCCCGCTCTGCAACAGCAGAAACGGCGGAGGCGTGTATGTCGCAGTTGCTCCTACCCGCCTGTCGCAAACCTTGCCTTAAATCTTGCCCGTCAAAAGCCATTTTTGATCCTTACAGCCTATTTACGCATCCCTTAGACGGTTGGATCACTCAAAATTCAAAACTATATACATAATTATACCGTTTTTACGCCTGCGGGTTGATCCGGGTCGCGCAATGCGGCGTATTAGCACAATATAGAGCACACCAAGGTCAGAAAGCCCCCTCATATGAAAATCGCCATTATTGGAACAGGGGCTGCGGGCCTCTCTGCCGCATGGGCGCTCGCGCCATCGCATGACATTACGGTTTTTGAGGCTGCTGACCGGTTGGGCGGCCATGCCAACACGGCTGTTTTACCGAAAGGACCAACGATAGGTGCTCAGGATATTTCCGTAGATACGGGCTTTATTGTTTACAACACCTCCAACTATCCCAATTTTGTCAATTGGCTAGACGCTGTCGGTGCTGAAACTGAAGATAGCGACATGTCTTTTGGTGTTTCAATTGCCAATGGCAAGATTGAATATCTTGGCGAGCCAGCTGGCTTATTTGCGCAAAAGCGCAATGCGTTGCGCCCGGCGCATTGGCAGATGATCCGCGATATGTTGCGATTTTTCAAAAATGCTCCTGGCCTCCTTGAGACAGCCCGTCAAAAACATTGGAGCCTTGGCGATATGATCGAAGAAGGTGGCTATTCTGATGCATTCGCTTTCCGCCACATGCTCCCTATGGCTGCGGCCATTTGGTCCACGCCTGTCTCCCGCATAAGAGATTTTCCGGCAGAAACTTTCATTCAGTTTTTCAACAACCACAAACTGTTCGAACCCGACATTAATGCGCGGCCCATTTGGCGCACAGTTTCTGGCGGCAGCAAAACTTATGTTGATAAAGTTGCCGAACGTTTCGCCGATAAAGTTTCCCTTTCTGCCCCAGTTCAGAGTGTGAGCCGCACAAAAGCAGGCTTTACCTTATCAATTGGCAGCGCAACGACAAAAGAAGCGCATTTTGATCAAGTGGTCTTTGCCTGCCATTCCGACCAAGCTTTAAAACTTCTTGGCTCAAGCGCCCGACCTGGCGAGCGCACAGTATTGGGGGATATTGCATATGCACCAAACCGCGCAGTGCTGCATCAAGACACAGCACTTTTGCCAAAGCGTCCAAAAGCATGGGCCTCGTGGAATTACCTTTCCGAAGTTGAAATGCGCGATCTCAATGATAATGCACCCGTCGCTTTAACATATTGGATGAACCGCCTCCAAAATCTCCAGACAACAGAACCCGTACTTGTCACCCTCAACCCTGTGATTGAAGCGGATCCAGCAAAAACCTTTGGCATATATGAATATGACCATCCAATTTTTGATCGTAAAGCGCTGAACGCCCAAAAACGTTTACAAGATATTCAAGGCGTTGACGGCGCTTGGTTCTGCGGCGCATGGTGTGGATATGGGTTCCATGAAGATGGTGCCAGCTCTGGCTTTGCTGTTGCGCGCGCCTTGGGCGCCCCAACGCCTTGGGCATCAAAGATAACTGAAATGAGCCCTGCCGGAGAATATGCAACGCCGATAGGGCAGAAAACCAACACAGCGATTGCTGCGGAATAGAAATGCCGAAAGAGACGCATACGGATCTTGATAGCAGGCTTTATGTAGGAGGTGTTTCTCACCGTCGCATAAGACCTCTATCCCATAGATTTAGCTATAAAGTCTTTTCATTGCTCATCAATTTAGACGAATTGCCAAAGCTTGACGCTATGTCCCGTCTTTTTGCCATCAATAAATTTGCCCCGATGAGTTTTTATGATGAAGACCATGGCCCAAAAGACGGCTCGCCGCTTAAGCCTTGGATTGCTCAAAAATTGAATGAGGCAGATTTATATTTCTCATTAGGAAAAGTGCAGCTTCTTTGTTTCCCGCGCCTCTTTGGATTCACTTTCAACCCTATATCCGTTTGGTATTGTTACGACACAGAGGATAATTTACGCGCGGTTCTATATGAAGTGCGAAATACATTTGGAGAATGGCGGGGATATCTCTTGCCTGTTGCTAAAGACCATAAGAGCAGAACCGTAAAACAATATTGCGAGAAAGCGTTTTATGTCTCTCCCTTAATGGATATGAATTGCCAATATCATTTTACACTTCACATACCGGATGAAAAACTTCTAGTGGCCATTAGGGAGACACAAGAAAACCAACGCACATTACTCGCAGCACAAACAGGCACAGCCCTTCCTTTTTCAAGTGCCTCTTTGAAAAAAGTTCTCGCAACACATCCGCTGATGTTTGTAAAAGTCGTGTGGGGGATACATTATCACGCCATAAGAATGATCCTTAAAGGCGGTAAATTTTTCACGAACCCTTCAGGCAAAACGGGGGATATCGTCTCCCCCTCAAAACACCCTGCCGAATAAAGCTACTCTTTATTCTTCTTTAGCGCGACGCTTTTCCTTATCCCCTTTAGGCTTACCGCGCCTTGGTTCTGTCATTTTTTCAGCCAATAAAATGCGCTCCTCATCGCTCAACAAAGCCATGCTACTTGCCACCAATTCCACAACCAGGCGTTCCCGCTTTTCCGCAGCAGCAACATAAGCCCCTTGGGCTTCTTGAATATTTTCAGGTGAAAAAGGAACAGCAACGAGCGCTTCTTGCAAAGCAACCAGAGCTTCTCGCGTGATTTGGCCCTGCTCGCGTATAACAGGCAACCGCTCATCAATATGTGCTCTAACGATCTCTTTGCTTTCCTTTGGTAATATCCGTATACCACGGACAAACCCACGAAGAGAAAGATGACCCTTCCCTTTCACGCCTTTATGCTTTTTTGACGTCTCCGCTTGGGCAGGCTTCTGTTGTGGTATTGTTTTTTGGGTCACGAAAGCCGTTGCTAAAAAAACATTCAACGCAAGGGAGGCTGCGACGCAACCTAAAAACAAAAATCGCATCCAATGGCTCATATATCTTCTCCAGCATTTTCTTCCGCGAGAGTTCCCGCTGTCGTGGTAATAATCAACGCCAATAATTCATCTTCCGGTGCTACTGATTTAGCCGGGACTTGTTGCATGGTTCCAAAAACGATTCCTGCGACAACTAATAATCCATAAGCCAAGCCCATCCTTGGACGGAACAACCCAGATAGCCCCTCCATGACCTCATCAAGGAAACCAATCGCAGGGCGCTTCGAGCGCATTTCTGCTAAAATATCAGCACGACGCTTCAGGCTTAACGCTGGCGGTTGCTCATCGCTAAGCGCCGCCATTAAGGCGTCAAGATCAGTATCACTCACCTTGCCTGACGGCTGGTTTTGCTGATTAGAAAAATCTGTCATCTGCTATTACTCACAATAATCATATTCATTTGTCTGATCCCTTCGAAGCCATCAAAGCTTGCAAGGTCTTATTCTCTTTCAATTGCCGCCGCCCCCGCGCCACCAGAGATTCAAAAGCGCTAACGCCGATCTCCATAATTTCTGCCGCATCTTTATTGCTCAAGCCTTGCAAATAGCAAAGCGTCATCGCAACACGTTGACGCTCTGGAAGGGTCTCCATAGCGTCTCTGATTGTGGCTACGCGTTCATCTGCCATCATCACATCTTCGACCAGACGCTCGTCACTCGCGCGCGTCATGCTGACAGTTTCAAAAACAGCGCCCCCTTTTTCCAACCGTGAGCTGGCTTTGCGCATGCGGTCATAACATCTGTTCACTGTGACACGATAAAGCCAAGTCGAAAATTTTGCCGCTCCCGGTTGCCACGCATGGGGTTTTTGCAAAAGGGTCAAAAAAACATCCTGTACAATATCCTCCGCCGCGCTTGAATCTCCCAATAAACGCCAGGCAACAGCCATCAACCGATCGCCATGACGATCCAGCAGCCGCGCCGCAGCACCGCTATCTTGCTGCGCAAGCAAGGCCATATCGTCGGCATCAATATCCCCAATTCCCAAGGCGTCGCCTTTTGGCACAAAAGTGTCCTTCTTTTCTTATCTACTATAACGGGACAAACGCATAAATCTGTCGCCACTGGCTTAGATCGGTTTTCCTACAATCTTTTCAAATATTTGCGCCACATCTCTCGCCCGGCTTTCAATCTCAGCACCCAGTGTCTCAATGTCCTTCGTGCCGCAATAAGACGCTAGAGAAACACGTTGAGACATCGACAAAACCTCAGGCTCAATAATGCCCCCAATGCTGGCGCGCGAAAACTGGATTAGGGAATCGTACAATGCGTAAGCCTTCAACAAAATCGCTTTATCTTCAGACTCCATCAAATTAGCTTCGGCCAGTTTAGGCAGAATTTCACTCGTGCGCTGGGGCAAACGGCCTAAGATATCCCCTGCTTTCAGGCTCAAAAACTGACAAACAAAGTCAATATCAGTCAGACCACCATAAAGCCGCTTTACATCCCACGGCGATTTGGCGGGCTTCTCCGACAATAATCGCTTCCGCATATCGAGAATATCAGCCTTAAGCATGTCTGAATCTCTTGAGCGTGTCAGCAAGTCAGCAATACGGGTTTCCAACTTCTGAGTGAGTTGAGAACCACCTGCTAATATCGTCGCTTTGGTGAGGGCCATAAACTCCCAAGTCCAAGCATCATTTTCATAATATTCTTCGAACGCCTGCAATTTCACAGCCGCTGGTCCTGCGCCGCCAGATGGGCGTAATTGCATATCAATTTCATATAATCCGCCTTCGGATGTTTGTATAGATAGTCCAGTGACCAGTCGCCGAATGAGCCGCGTAAACCAAGTAATGCCATCCAACGCCTTTTCGCCGTTCGGCGCTAGGCCCTTTGATGAAACGTGCTCTGCAACATCATATACAAAAACAAGATCAAGATCAGATGTGGCTGTTAATGTCCCGGCGCCCATTCGCCCCATACCAATCACAGCCACTTCCCCTTCAATAGGGCCATGCAATCTTTCCATCTCTGCCCAAGCCAGCGGCACGACTATTTGTACGGCCATATTGGCGATTTGAGTAAATTTTTCACCACTTTTTTTAGGCGACAGTTGACCTGTTACCAATTGAATAGACGTTTTAAACCGCGCATCACTAATCACACGGCGCAGTTGATCAAGCCCTTCTTCGAAAGACACCTCTTGCGCCATAGCCGGCACCAGCAAAGCGCCATCGTCGTCACCACCTGATAGAAACAAGGTTTCCACCAACCGAGACTGCCGCGCCATATTTTGGGAAAGTCGTGGGGCGATCTCGCCAATATCCACTAAAAAATCAATCAAGTCTGGATTGGTTAGGAACAATGAAAAAATTTGAACGCCTGAAGGCATGTCGCGCAAAAAATCATTTAGCAACCTGAAGGATCTATCTGGCTCTGTTGCTTTGGCTGTTGCTTGCAAAAAAGCGGGCACTAATTGCGTTAAAAGCCCTCTGCCGCGTTCTGATGAAGAAACTCGCATCCCCCCCGAATGCCACCCTCTGATTGTAGAAGAAACAAAAGACGGGTTTTCAAACCCTAAACTTTCTAGCGCTTCAAGTGTATTTGGATCATCCTCAACACCTGTAAAAACAAGGCTCCCGACATCTGCTGAAAGAGCATCATGTTCTATGAACAAGTCTGCATAAATATCATGTACTTCAGTCAACACCTCTAAAACACGCTGCCGAAACGTATTGCTATCTTCATAACCACAAAAGTGGATAAAGCTCTCAATCTCATTTTCTTCTTTCGGAAGCTTATGCGTTTGCTGATCAGCGACCATCTGGATACGGTGTTCTAATCTTCTTAAAAAAAGATAGTTTCTGGTAAGCGTTTTAGCTGTCTCGCTGGTTTGATGGCCCGCATCGACCAAAGCTTGCAATGCGCCTAAAGTCGTTGGTTCTCGCAACTGCGCTTCTCGTCCCCCAAGAATGAGCTGTTGGGTTTGAACAAAAAACTCTATTTCGCGTATACCGCCACGGCCTAATTTTAAATCATGGCCCTCAAAAGTGATGTTCGCGCCGCCTTTGACCGCGTGGATTTGTCGTTTGATTGAGTGAATGTCTTCTATTGCAGCAAAATCAAGATATCGACGCCAAATGAATGGTTGTAGCATTTTCAAAAAACTTGCACCGACATCCTTATCCCCCGCCGCCACACGCGCTTTGATAAACGCAGCGCGCTCCCAATTTTGGCCGTAGGTTTCGTAATAATTTTCTGCTGTTTCAATCGCCACAGCAATTGCGGAAGAGCCAGGGTCTGGCCTTAATCGCAAATCAGTTCTGAATACATAGCCGTCTGCAGTTTGATCTTGCAAGAATCCAACAGCAAGTTGCGTTATTTTTACAGCCAATTGCTGAGGTGCTAATTTTGCGTCATTTTCTTTGCCCGTTATATAAGGCAATTTAGTGTCATCATAAATGACAACAAAATCGATATCGCTTGAATAATTTAACTCATAAGCACCATGTTTACCCATGGCGATAATCGTAATACCCGTTTCTGTTGACAGACATTTTTCCAGATCAAGATAGTTTCTGGGATTTTGCGCGAGAATAAAAAAACTGGCTTGAAAAGACTTTTCAACAACAATATCTGCAAACTTCGAAAGATAGATCATTACTTCGCTATCAATCAGTATACCGCTTATATCCATCAAGCCAAGACAAATCGCGATTTCTTGTTTTGCGACCCTGAGGCGCACTTTCAACTCAGCTTCATTTTGGATATCTAGAGATGCTGTCTCTTCCAAGATCGTCTCAATGAGGGTCTCTGCGGGCGAGGAAAGTAGGTGCGTAAAGCGCGCATCTAGCTTTTCCATTAGGCGTCGCAAATAAGGCGCGCCCTCGCAGACCCCAGCCAAGAATTGATCTAACGGCGCAGGCCAAGGACCATCATCAATTGGTGTCGTCACCACAGGCCAATCAGACCGAGGCGAATTCATGATCTTCGTGGCCAGACTATCTGCCGGAAATTGCGTTTTCATATAAATATCTTATGCCAGCTTGCTACATAAAAAAACCTGCCTTCTTGCGAAGACAGGTTTTTCAACAAAATAGTTGATAGATTACTTTTTAACAACGCCAGCTGCTGCTTTAAGGTTCGAAGAAGGCTTAAAGCGAAGGCTTTTGGAAGCCTTAATTTTGATTTGCTCACCAGTACGTGGATTGCGGCCTTTGCGGGCTGCGCGTTTTGCAATTGTGAATGTACCGAAAGTACCGATGGTATATTTGCCTTCTTTTTTA
>CALLVA010000176.1 GCA_938010655.1 uncultured Parvularculaceae bacterium
CGCCATTAATATCACAATTTTTGAAGAATCGGCCTCTGTGGATAAGAGTATTAGTAAACCAAACGGAATCAAGAGAATTCCCATAACGAATTTCAATATGCCTATAACGTGATCAAATGGAGACCGTCTAGTTTCGATCCATCCTTCACCTATTTTTTCCAATGGAATCTTCGCTTGATGCAATGACCAAAACAGTGAGCCTAAAATACCCCCTGAAGCGAGCATCATTAAAAAAGTTCCTAAGGCAATATAGTATTCATTCATATCAAGTATTTCTCCGTGGAATTTTGTTATTTCCGCCTTCCGCATCAATGTGTGTTAATCTTACTTTGTAACACACCAATTATTGACAAGATAGCATCTCTTACAAGATGAGTTAAATTGGCTTCGTGCTCGTACCCTAAAATAAATACCCAAATTTCCTAAAAGCGGACTTAGTGGTAAATATCGTGAACAGCCATTTAGGATCAGAAGCCGTCTTCCCCTTTCCAATTGCCAGTTCGGACGTTCAGTTGAATAGCCCTGACCGTCGCAAATGGCTGAGAAACAGACGTTGATACCGTTTAGTAGGCGATAGGCTATTCATAAAAAAGGCGCGGAACCAAACCGCGCCTTTGACCAAATTAGTCGATGATAGAATTAAGCAGCGATCTTTTTCTTGCGACGCGCGCCATAGGCCGCAATCCCTGCGCCCATGAACCAGAACGCTGCTGGCAGCGGCACTTCTGACGCCTCGATGGTGTTGAGCACGAAATTGTCCCATACGGGAGGTGCGGCATTAGTATCTCCAGTCGCAACGATTTGTAGTTGATCGATCGAAATGCTGGATAGGTTGGATACGGTTGAAAGCGCAATACCCGCGAATGTACCGAAATCAACGACCTGAGCGCCATTTAGAAACCCAAGAATTTGAAATTCGTCCGCCAGCGAAATCGATCTAAAGCTCCCATGATCAAAAGATATGAGCTGAAAAAGTCCCCCATTGTCTCTGCTGATGGTAAACACTTCACCTTGGGAAAAGAAAAATTCTGTCAGTCTGCCGACGGCAATTTCGCCATCATTGGTTCCACTGGCGTCAACCTCGAACCCACCCTCATTATAAATATTGGCAACAAGGTTTTGATCTAATGTCGTAAAGTCGATGGTCACGAGAGCCGCTTGGGCCGATGTCGCCGCCATGGCGCTGGCGATAATCGCCAATAGGAGTATTCTTATTTTCATTGGTCTTCCCCTTTGTGTCAGCCTCAAATGCTTTTGGCTATTGCAATAAGCGTAACAACTTCTCACTGATTAGAAATAGACACTTTCCAAATGAAAGGTCGTTTACGAACCTTTTTCGACAATTTAGCAACCCTGAGAGGCACCCGTCGCTCTCTCACCTATCTAAGCGATTAATCGGAGGGGGGAGACTGCATGGCGATATGGAATAGAAAGACGAGCGACTGCGCTAGAACAGATGTTTAGCGCTGGACCCCGGCCTGCGCCGGGGAGACGGTTTATCTGGGGGATATTTTTAATCATGTCCCTTCAATATTTTTGAGCGCGCCTGCTTAAATGCGCTTCGCATAAGTCTCCCATCTCATTCTGCCAACTTGTCGCAGGGTTTGATTAGCGGTACGGTGCATGAGGAGGATTTATTATGAAGTTCGTTTCCTATTGTATGCCAGCCACAGTTTTTTTAGCTCTTGCAGCTTGTGCTGCGGATCCAGTGTCAGAGGACGCGGCGGCATCCACCTATGAAGGCTATGATCCAACTTTAGTTGCAGCTGGAAAGTCCATCGTTGAGACGCAGTGTTCTTCGTGTCATGCGACAGGGCGGGGTGGTGATAGTCCACGGAGCGACGCGATGCCGTTGCGGGTGATTTTGAAAAATTACGACCCAGAAAACCTCGCGGAAGATTTTCGTGATGGGATTCATGTTGGCCATGAGGATATGCCAGACTTCGAGTTTAGCGATATGGGGACCGAAGCGGTGCTGGCTTATCTGGTCTCAATCCAAGAAAACTAATCAGTCCTCTTCGACAACCGGATATTTGTTCATCCAAGCCATAACAGGCTTCATGGGGAAGGCCCAAGCGACGCCGAAAATAATGAAAAAGATCAGGCTAAATGCCCAATGGTCTGGGATCAAATCCCATAGGGCGAGGACGGCTCCAATATAAAGCAGGAAAAACCACGGCATAAGCAGGACGAGAAGGAGTTTTTTCTGTCTGGGGTGCATTAGGGCGTGGTCCTCTGTGACGCAGGCAAATCAATAGCCTTATTGTGAGCTTCGGTCTATATCGCTTCCAAAGGATATCAATCGGCAATAGCGGAAATACCATGACAGCCACACTACCTAACGGTCCCTATGGGGCGAAAAATGACTATGCCGCCAAGGTGGTTGGCCGTTGGCTGTGGTTCATGGTGGGCTGTATCGCGGTGATGGTGACGATTGGGGGGGCAACGCGCCTGACTGATTCTGGTCTGTCGATCACGGAATGGGACTTGATTATGGGGTCTTTGCCGCCCTTGTCTGAAGAAGCATGGCAGGAAGCGTTGGCGCTTTATCGGCAGATCCCTGAATATCAATTGGTCAATAAGGGCATGTCGCTGGATGAGTTCAAGTTCATCTATTGGTGGGAATGGGGCCATCGCTTTTTTGGACGATTTATTGGTTTGGCGTATCTGATACCGGCTGTGTTCTTTTTGGCGAAAGGCTATTTCGCGACAACGGCGCTTAAATTGAAAGTCTTCGGGGTTTTCATTCTGATTTGTTTTCAGGGCGCGCTTGGGTGGTACATGGTGGCGTCTGGCTTGTCAGAACGGGTGGATGTCAGTCAGTATCGATTGGCAGCGCATCTGGGGGCAGCTTTTATATTGTTCTGCGCGATTGTTTGGATGGCTTTGCAATTAACAGTTTCTGCGGCTGGTGCAGGCTCTTTGGCGGAGCGAGCGAGAAGTCGCATGACCGCCATGTTTGGCTTGGCAGTCTTTGGGCAAATTATTCTTGGGGCTTTTGTTGCTGGGCTTCGCGCGGGCAAAAGTTATAATACTTGGCCGTTGATGGATGGGAAGTTTTTCCCCGACGGCTATTTCCAAGGCAAGGCCGATTTTTTCCATGCTTTTGAGACGATTGCCGCTGTACAATTTAATCACCGCATAGGGGCTTATCTCATTACGCTTTTGGCTGTGGCGCTTTATTTTTATGTCCGTAAACTGGGTAAGCCTTTCTCTCGATATGCAGGGTGGATTTTAATGGCAATCGCGTTTCAGGTTCTGTTGGGGATTTGGACCTTGGTGGCGGCTGTGCCGATTAGCCTTGGCTTGATCCATCAATTGGGGGCTTTGGGCGTCTTAGCAACGATCTTGATATTGCTCCGTAAGCTGCAAATAAAAGCTGCCTAAAAAGGCGAAGTTTCGTGGGAGCTTTTTTGCTGCCGATTTACGATATCTTCGCGTCTAGTTCGGCACTTTATTAATCGGGCTATCCCCAATTTCCAGCACATCCCCCATGGGCGGCGCTTGGCTTAATTCATCTTCCAAGACAGGCGTCAATTTCGACAAACGCATCTCAGCATTGAGCCTGATATCTTCATAAAACAAATTGAAAGTAGGCGGCGCCCATTTCGCGCCAAACAAGCTTGGCTTGCGCAAATATTTTTGTTTCGGTTGATCGACCATCACAAGGCCGTCTTCGCAATTGGCAGAAATTGCATGCTCAATAATGACCGGGTTTTGGCCATAGCCGGGCCCCGTGGCGGAGGCAGCCCCAGCGTGGTCTTCTTTGACGCCGATGCCACCTTTGGTCCAGCTGATTGGATTGGTGCAGAGAAGGGGGCGTCCTTTTGTGGCGCGCAAAGTACCATTACTTTCCCAAACCAAATTACGATTTTTGGCGCGCCAAACTTCCCGCTCAAATCCCGGTTCAAAACTCGCCCAGGAAGCAACGCATCTAAAATCATAAGCATTTTCGCAAGGAGGCGTTTGGGCCAAAGCGGTGTCGAACATGTCCAATGGCGTGGTCTGATCAATCACATAAGCAGCGACCAAGCGCGCTTTCAAAGCAGGGTCATCTTGGAAATACGTCGCGAGCAGCCCTTGAACATGCAAGCCCCCTTGACCATAGCCCACCAAAATCAGCGGGCGTTCTGGGGAAGCGGTTCCAAGATAAGCCTGAAACGCCTTAGACACATCGTCAAACGCCGTCTTTCGCGCGGCACGTCCTTGGTGTTTTTGCGTGAAGAAAGCAAACAAGGTGGCTTGGCGATATTTGGGCGCATAAACAGCACCAATATTCTGGAATGAACCGGCCTCATTTGGAAGAGCGTATTTCTGAATTTTCTGCGCGGCATCCACATCAGAAATAGGAGCATTCCAATGGTCCGCAGAAGCATAGGTTGTGGAATGCACGTAGAAAATATCAGCAGTCGTATCGTCAGTTTGAGAGGGCTTTAAAACCCAAGCTTGATCCGACGCATAATCAGGCGCCGGCGGGGGCACATATGTTTCATAAGGCACGCGCGGGTTCATCAAAAAGCGAACAAGATTGTCTTGGGCTAAGAAGGCGAGAAGCACAATGAGGAGCAGAACCGCCCCCGTCGCGGCAAGAAATATCCACCGAATTGATTTCATGACTTATTCCTTCGGCTTAATAATCCGAAATATACCTGACGATTGCTTCTTCTTTCGGGAGAAATATTCACGATAATGCCTTGATTTTGCACGAAACTAAGCAACTTTCCAAGCTAGAACGCTCTTATGGTGAAAGGGGGCCAACAAAAAGTCAATCCTACCCTTGATTGCCGAACAAACACATACATCTATAGAAATTAGGAAAGCGCAAAACCAAGCCAATTCCTGATTCTATTTGAACGCCTTATGCTCTATAAGGAGAAAACCATTTTTAGGGGAAGACCTTGTCAGACGACTTTAAATTAGAAGACATGCCGCAAGACGAAGATGGCAAAAGCCGCAAAAAAGCAGGTTTCCTGTCCGGGATTCGCAATAGCTTTTTTGCGGGCGTCGTGATCATTGCGCCAATCGCGATTACGATTTATCTGGTCTATCTTTTCATCACCAAAGCCGCTGCCCCTTTAGACAGTTTCGTCCAAAAGTTTTTGCCACACTCCCTAAATGCCGATCTTTATATCCCCGGCGTCGGGCTGATCGTTGCTATTTTTGGTCTGATCATTCTTGGGGCATTTGCCAAAAATTATATTGGCCGAACCTTGCTGCGATTTGGTGAGCAAATTGTCGACTCGATGCCCGGTGTGCGCAGTGTTTATAGTTTTCTCAAAAATATCTTTGAGATGGCGCTACAGCAAAAGGAGCGCTCTTTTAAGGAAGTCGCTTTGGTGGAATATCCGCGCGAAGGCGTCTGGGCGATTTGTTTTGTTGTAACGTCGACAAAAGGCGAAATTTCGCACAAATTGAACGGGGCTGAAGAGCAAATGACGAGTGTCTTTTTGCCAACGACCCCCAACCCAACATCGGGCTTTTTGCTTTTCGTCCCGCGCGCACAATTGAAAGTGTTGGACATGACAGTGGAAGAGGGCGCCAAGCTCATTTTCTCTGCCGGTCTTGTGACGCCGCATTATGATCCGAGTGCGACAGTTGAAAAGATGGAATTAGAGGCAGCATTGCTTCAGGAAAAAGCGGCTGCTTTGAAGCTTCAAACGGCGGCGCAATCCGCTGCTTCTAGCACAAAGACAAAGCGCAAATCGCGGCTTCCTTTCAAAAAGAAAAAGTAATTTTTCTATTCCACTTTTTCAGGGGCTTTGACCGTTTTGACTTTTCGGGCTTCGTGGCTGGCTTTGTCGCGTTTCATGACGAAGGGGCCTGAAATGCCTTGGGTTTTCCATGTCCCGTTGATTTCCATGCCGTCTTCTGAAAGGTCGCCTTCATAAGTCACGGTATGATTAGCAATGCCGCGTCCGTCATAGGTTTTTTGAAACAAGATAGAAGGCAGCGCGACATGGCCAGATAGGACAGCGTGGAGCATTGGTCCTGCATCTGCATCGAAAGTATTTTCTTCGGTAATTGTGCCTGACAGAAAAATACTATGTTGCTGCAACACTGCATCAAACTGGACAGGCTGACCAAATGCCCCGTTGTAAAAATATGTCCCCGCCCAATAGCCTGTCACGTCTGACATTATTTGAGGGCCTCAAGAATTAAATTCATCGCATGATCCACCGTTTGCGTGCGCACAGCTTCGCGGTCTCCTTTAAAGGTTTGGACATCGCTTTTGGTGTCCTGCCCTTTAATGGCGAGGCCGAACCACACCATGCCGACGGGCTTCCCGTCTGTGCTGCCGCCGGGGCCTGCGATCCCGGTAACAGAAATGGCGATATGCGCTCTGCCTGAGGCGCGCGCCAAAGCACCATCGGCCATGCGCCGCGCCACTTGTTCGGAGACGGCACCGTGTTCGCCCAGCATGGTCTCTGGTACGCCAAGTTCTGCGGTTTTCGCGCCGTAAGAATAGGTTACCCATCCCCCATCATAAACATCCGAAGAGCCAGCCACAGAGGTTAGAGCAGCGCCAATCAAGCCACCTGTGCAACTTTCGGCAGTCGTAATAACCATCGCTTTTTTGCGAGCGGCGGCGAGGGTTTCTTGCGCAAGATTATGGGTCATATGGCATTCATAGCCATTCTGAACCAAGCGTCAAATCAGGGTAGTTTCTTAGTTTGAATTCAGTGGCAGGTTTTCGCCAGAAGCAGCCGTAACCTGTAAAGGAGTGAGCGTCTTAGTTTGGGCGTTTTTAAGCCGCTCATTTTTCAGTTGCTGAGAGTCAAAAGGTGGGAATTTTCTCAACATTTGCATTCAAACGATTATGTCTTAAAAGTTCATCTCGCGGTCTAAGTCTTGAAGTTCCGTTGTTATAGGTTCCTCTAATAACGTTTGACGAAAGCCCGTCGATGTAAATTCAATTACAGCATCTGGAAATAACTCTATCCTGTAGTCCCAGTAATTTAGATTGCCGTT
>CALLVA010000177.1 GCA_938010655.1 uncultured Parvularculaceae bacterium
GTTTCTTGATCATCTTCTTCCAGCAAAATTTTCACATCAAGGCGTTCAGCCGGCCAATCCAGCGCCTCAATTGCGCTGATTAAAGCTGGCAAACAATGCGCTTCACGATAAAGCGGCAACAAAATAGTAATGAGAGGATCATCTCCCCCTTGCGCTTCGGCAGTCCTTTCCGCTCTCAATTCGAAAGAAGAAATAGGGGACGTCAGGCTTGTGGATGATTTTGCACGATGGCCAATAGCTGCCGTTACGAGCAACACCCGCAAAATAGTTGCTAATAAACAAAAAGCCGTAAACGTCACAAAAAACCAGTTCAGCGCAAGCCCCGGCGCAAAACCTGCAAACGCGGCACTGCTCAAAAACAAAACGACCAAGGCGCTCCATTGTATTTTCGTCATGCGGCGATGCGCAGAAAGGGCGAAGCTTTGTTGTTGAACCATTTCAATAGCATCGTCTTGCGTAGAGAGCAGACTTGCTGGCGCAATGATATGCACATGGCGCTGATGCGAAACTGTGCCCTGCGACCCATCCATTTTTAAAACCGTGTCCAAAGGCTAAAGAAGAATGCCTCTCCCGCAGTCATATTCCGTGTGGATATGTCCTTACTAACGCCAATTTCATACGTCCCGTAACGACCGGTTTCCCATGCTAATGAAGGTTCTATACGGACAAAATCAACATCCAAGCCGTCTTCATCTGCATTTTGTGCGCTTGTGCGGCTATAGGTTTTAAACGACAACAACCAATTCTCGATCGGGCGAAAGCCATAGCCAAATTCAGCTCTTAGAAAATCGGCATCTGCGCCAAGGCTCGCGCGATATCCCGTTTCCAACGTCAAATAATGCCGTCCGGCTTGGTCCAGTGTTTTGCCAAACAAAAGCCCCGGCTCAACACTCGCATCAACAGCATCTGCGCTTGTTGTACCATCTACTCTAAACTGGGTTATGTCGGTTTCTGCGCCATAGATCAGCCGCGCTGACACCACTGAATAATCTCGGCGGCGCAACGGCGTCTGAATAAAAAAATCCGCGACTGTTAACCCGCTTGCGCCTCTGGCGTTTATCGGTCCTGTCGTGGTTTGATCTGCATAGAATAGATTGGCCCCAACAGTGATTTTTTCCGTAAGCCCATATTCGCCATAGAGCCCGACACCATTTTGCTCGAACTCAAAAGTGCCATCGACAGTTTCACTAGTGGCACTATATTGATCCGTACGGGATATAATCTGGCCACTACCCGCAGGTTGGGTCCACGGCCCAGCATGCGCCTTTGCCCAAAGCCCACACATAAATACAATAACAAAAAGACGTAAATTCAAAGACTTGGCCCCACCCGGTGTTGAGGCACAAAGCTAAGCAACAAATTATAACCGCACTAGCAACCAATGGTTGCGTCTTCAAGCCTCAATAGGGTAGATTAGTTACAAGCTTTGTCCGCACTTTTCAGTGCGGCCGTAATCCCTTGAAGAGAGAACGTATAATTTGTGGACGTTCCCCGCTTGGACACAGCAGAAACGCGCATTTCCGCGCCGCGCTTCATTGAGTTGACTAATTGAAGTTCATCGCTTGTCTGTTCGATAAAGCCTTCTGCTTCTGAAACAAACATACTCCACTTATCACTCCCCACCCGCACAACAGGCTCCGGCTTCGCACTTAAATCATATCCCGCCATCAAGCTTGGCTGATTCTTCGCAACACCTGATTTCCAGTTAGCGACCATGAAGAAAACATCCCCATGATTGACAGATTTTGGAGACTTTGTTTTCGGCTTTGCGAGCGCAAAACATACCACATCCCCTTGCAAATCATGGGAATAAACAGACCAATCTTTATATTTGCCCACCAATTTTGGCGCTTGCGCATATGCTGTGCTGAGACCTGCAAAAAGCGACACAGAGGCAATCGCTGTCAGTTTCAAAAAAGCTTTAGGCAAAATATTGGTCTTGGTCTTCATGGCGTAAATCTCACTTTTATGCGGTCTTTTGTCATACAGACTATAATCCATATCTCAAGTGATAGAAACAGGGCAAGACAGTGGCAGGAGAAAGATTTTGGTAAAGAAATCAATCCCTATGTCACATGCTGGCGCAAGGCTGCAGCTGTGGCAAAAGGCGACAATGCCACCACGCACAAGCTAAAAGCTGCCAAATAGAAAAAAGCAGGGCTAAACCATTGATCATTGGTGACATATTTGGTGCCAAAAATCAGAGCTGGAGCAAAGAAAGGGAGCGCCAGAAAAATGATGAAGCCAACCCCCTGCCGGAGCCCGGCACAAATGGCCCCTAAAGCGACCCCCAAAAACGCCAATGCGGGGGTGCCCACCCATAATCCTATCGCCAATTTGCCGACCGCTGCGCCTGAAAGACCAAACATATAGCCAATGGGCACAGCCGCCAAAACCACAGGCGCGCAGGCATAAAGCCAGAAAACACAGGCTTTCCCAAACGCGATGAAAAATAACGACACTTCAGAGAGGAGCATCACCTCAAGGCTGCCATCCTCCAAATCATCATGAAACAAACCGCCCATCCCCAGCAAACTGGCAAGACTGGCAAATAGCCACATCAAGCCCGGCGCAGCGGCGGCCAATAAGGCCTTATCAGTTCCCAAGGCTAAAGGGGCGATACTGCCCGCCAACAAGAAAAAGCCCATCGCGGCAGCCCCCGCCGCCGCCCGGCGTTGCACCAATAATTCCCGTTTCATCACCACAGCCATACCGCACATCAGCCCAAGCCTCCAAGAAATGCTGTTTCTGGTCTTGTCAGCTGCAAAATCTGGCTATTTGGCGGGCTACTTCCTTCATGTAAGGTCATGATCACAATCCCCCCCAAAGCCCGATGCTGCGCAATCATTTCCTGCAGTAATTCCGCGCCGTCTTGGTCCAGGGCAGCGGCGGCTTCATCCAATAACCAGATGGGCTTAGGCGCGATCAAAAGACGGGCAAAACTCAAGCGGCGCAATTGTCCAGCCGAAAGCCTGCCTGCCATGCTTTTTTCAGATCCCTCAAGCCCAAGACGGCGGATCAAGGCGGGGAAATCTGGCCCCTCGCCTTGTTGGGCATAAAGCCCATGCCAAAAGCGCAGATGCTCCATCACGCTCATGCGCGACGAAACGCCGTTTTTATGTCCCAGATAATGAATAGACCCACTGCGTAGCTCAGCCAGATCTTCTGTGTCAGAACAGCTCATCTTCCCGTCCACAAGCTCAGACAAGCCCGCTATGCCGCGCAGCAAACTTGTCTTGCCCGCGCCATTTGGCCCGCGCACCACAACCGCCGCCCCAGCAGCAAGCGCCACAGAAACGCCGCTGACAATCACCTGCCCGAGGCGCGCAACACTGACATTGTCTAAAGTAAGAGAAATGCCAAAACGTATCGTCATTTTCTTGGCTTATCGAATTTTATCAGAAATCGCCAGCGAACTGCGCCCCATAATTGCGACTTCCCCTCATTATTGCTTAAGTGGCCTTTGGAGACCCACCATATGACAGCATCATCGCTCACAGATTTTGAAAAACAAAAGATACGGGCCTATTCCGTCGCAGAGGAAGTCACCCATACATTGACCCACGGCCTTGGGGCGATCTTGTCAATTGTCGCTTTGGTTTTCGTGGTCACGAAAGCCAGCGATACCGGCCATAAGGCGATCTCCGCGGCAGCCATTTATGCAGGCTGTATGATCGTGCTTTATGTATGCTCGACGCTGTATCACGGGGCTTATAAGTCCACGTTTCAGCCCTTTTTTGAAACGCTGGACCATGCGGCAATCTATTTGATGATTGCGGGGTCATACACCCCTTTTGCCTTGTTGATCTTGCCCCCGGGCAAAGGGTTGGCGGTGATGATCGCTGTTTGGACCATTGCCGCGCTTGGCGTCACGCTTAAATTCGTGGCCCATTATGCGGATGGCAATCACGAGAAATTCGATAAAATTTCGTTATTTGGGTATCTTGGTATGGGCTGGATCGGCCTCTTCTTCATTGGAGATCTCTGGATTGGCCTTCCGACATCCGGCTTTATCTGGCTTGTGGCAGGGGGGCTCTGCTTTACGGTTGGCGCTGCCTTTTATGCATGGAAGCAATTAAAGTATGGCCATGCGGTTTGGCATGGATTTGTACTCGCAGGCAGTGGATGTCATTTCGTCACTGTGTATGGTTTCGTGCTGCCCTAAAGTTTTCCCTAGAAAGTAGAAAACTCGCTGTTCCATATGGTGGAACACATGCGCTTGTGATACTGTTCCATTTCACGGAACGGAGATGGCGCCATGACTATTGAATTAGACCAATATGATGTTTCCCCTGAGCGGGGCTTCTTGTCGCCCTATCCGCCGCAGCAAACGATATTGCCACCCAATTTTGACCCGCTAGAGCAAATGGGCGCTGCCCTGCCGGATCTCTTGGTTTCAAATAAAGTGCGTGCGCAGCTGCAAAAGCTGCCCCTTCTCGACATTGAAACCCTAGAAGATGATGCCGCGCGGCGGCGCGCGATGGTGCATTATTCCTTTCTCATTCAAGCCTATGTTTGGGGGGAAGCAGAAGCACCACGGACCATTCCGGCCTGTATCGCCCAACCCATTTGGGGGCTTGCGGCGGCGCTTGGGCAAAAGCCGTTATTGCTTTACTCAGGATATGTCCTCGACAATTGGGACTTCCTGCCGGGCGCAAGTGAGATTGATCTCGACTCGCTTATGATGACGCAAAACTTTCTCGCCGGCATGGACGAAGCGTGGTTCGTGCTGATCCATGTGGCGATTGAAGCCAAGGCCGGCGGCATTATCGCGGAAATGCCGCGCGTGCTGAAAGCCGCAGATGAAGAAGACATTTCAAGCCTGACCAGTGCCATCTCGCGGATTGGCAAGATATGGGATGAGATCAACGCCATCTTTGATCGTATGCCGGAGAAATGTGATCCTTATATTTACTTCAATCGCGTTCGTCCTTTTATTCACGGCTGGCAGGATAATCCCGCTTTGCCAAATGGACTGATCTATGAAGGGGTCGAGGCCACCAATGGCAAACCAGTGACATTTCGGGGGCAAACTGGCTCCCAAAGTTCCATCGTGCCGATGATGGATGCCTTGCTCGGCCTTACCCATGCTGATGATCCGCTGCGGCGCTATCTCAATGAATTGCATGACTATAGACCGCCCTCTCACCGCAAACTGATTGATGATGTGAGGGCGCAATCAGGCGTTCGGGCTTTTGCGGAAAAGGCAGATAATGCAAATCTGCGCGATGCCTATAATTATATTCTGGACGGCATTGTCGGGTTTCGCAGTCGCCACCTTGAATATGCTGCGAGCTATATCAACAAACAGGGCAAAAAGAATGAGGGCAACCACACCGAAGTGGGCACAGGGGGCACGCCTTTCATGCGCTATTTGAAAAAGCACCGCGACGAAAGCAGCAGTCAGAAACTCGGTGCCGCTTAAAAAAACCACAGCCCGTTTTTCATGTTATTTATCAAGGCCAAGCGCGTTTTACAGTTGGACGATAATGCTGGCTTGAGTTGCGGCCATTCCCCTGTCATAAGACGCTCGTAATCGTCTTAAATTGCTGGCTGTTGCGGGCGCCCCCGCCGCTGACGCGTCGCTTCTCGACCCCTCGGGAGAGCTTGATGTTTCACCAGCGTAACATTTGGAGAACCCCATGCAGCCAGGACATGATAGCCTGAACACAAAAAAAACGCTCAAAGTTGGCAATGACAGCTATAGCTATTACAGCTTAAAAGCCGCCGCCGACAAAATTGGTGATATTTCGCGTTTGCCAAAATCCCTCAAAGTCTTGTTGGAAAACATGCTCCGCTTTGAAGATGGTCGCTCCGTCAATACAGATGACGTTAAAGCGTTCGCAGAATGGGTTCAGAAAGGCGACAACAAAAAAGAAATCGCCTACCGCCCGGCCCGCGTTTTAATGCAAGACTTCACAGGTGTTCCCGCCGTCGTTGATTTGGCTGCGATGCGCGACGCCATGAAAAATCTTGGCGAAGACCCAAAGAAGATCAATCCCCTTGCACCAGTTGACCTTGTGATCGACCACTCGGTTATGGTTGATCATTTCGGAAGCGATAGTTCTTTTGAAAAAAATGTTGAAATTGAATATGAAAGAAATCGGGAGCGTTACACCTTCCTGAAATGGGGCCAAGGTGCCTTTAACAACTTCCGCGTGGTCCCTCCGGGAACAGGCATTTGTCACCAAGTGAATCTGGAAAGCCTCGCCCAAACAGTGTGGACCGCAGATGTTGAGGGGGAGACTTATGCTTACCCGGATACGCTTGTCGGAACAGATAGTCACACGACCATGGTCAATGGCCTCTCGGTTCTTGGCTGGGGTGTTGGCGGCATTGAAGCTGAAGCGGCGATGCTAGGTCAGCCTGTTTCCATGCTGATCCCTGAAGTGATCGGCTTCAAATTTACGGGTAAATTGCCTGAAGGCGCCACAGCGACAGACCTTGTTCTAACCGTGGTGCAAATGCTGCGCGTGAAAGGCGTTGTTGGCAAATTCGTTGAATTTTTCGGGCCAGGCCTCGACAGCTTGTCCCTTGAAGATGAAGCGACAATCGCCAATATGGCACCAGAATATGGCGCGACATGTGGCTTCTTCCCGATTGATGATGAGACATTAAAATATCTCACCGCTACAGGGCGCTCCCCAGACCGGGTAGCCTTGGTTGAAGCCTATGCCAAAGAGCAAGGCCTATGGCGCGACACAAATGAGCCAGATCCAGTGTTCACAGATACGCTGGAGCTAGACCTCTCAACTGTGAAGCCATCTATTGCGGGACCGAAACGACCACAAGATCGCATCTTGCTGGATCAAGGTCCAGAAGGTTTTGCGGAAGCGCTCGACAAAGAATATGGCAAGGCGGATGAAGCAGGGAAACGCTTTGCAGTGAACGGCGAAGACTATGATCTTGGGCATGGCGATGTTGTCGTCGCGGCGATCACATCTTGTACCAATACATCCAACCCTTCTGTCTTGATGGCTGCTGGCTTAGTGGCGCGGAACGCCAGAGCCAAAGGCATTCAAGTGAAGCCTTGGGTGAAAACATCCCTCGCCCCTGGCTCTCAAGTGGTGACAGATTATCTCGAAAAAGCGGGCCTTCAAGATGACCTTGATGCGCTTGGCTTTAATCTGGTCGGATATGGATGCACAACATGTATCGGTAACACAGGGCCCTTGCCGGCGCCGATCTCTGAAGCGATCAACAAAAATGATATGGCTGTTGCATCTGTGCTTTCTGGTAACCGGAACTTTGAAGGCCGGATTTCTCAAGATGTCCGCGCCAACTTCCTCGCTTCGCCACCTCTTGTTGTCGCCTATGCGATTGCTGGCTCCATGAATATCAATGTTGCGAAAGACCCCATTGCCAAAGATAAAGATGGCAAAGATGTCTATCTGGCGGATCTCTGGCCAAGCAATGCGGAAATCGCGGAAATTGTCCGGGCTTGCGTCACCCCGCAAATGTTTGCGGATCGTTATGCCAACGCCTTTGAAGGCGACGAGATGTGGAAATCAATCGATGCAGGCGGCGGCGAGACCTATAGCTGGCCTCAATCAACCTATATCGCCAACCCACCCTATTTTGACGGCATGGGCGTGAAACCAGAACCTGTGAAGCCAATTAAAGGGGCACGGGTTATGGCGTTGCTGGGCGATTCCATTACCACAGACCACATTTCCCCTGCAGGGGCGATCAAAGCTGATGCGCCAGCTGGCGAATATCTGGCAAGCCATCAGGTCGCGAAAAAAGACTTCAATTCCTATGGCTCCCGCCGGGGCAACCATAACGTTATGATGCGCGGCACTTTCGCGAATATCAGAATTAAAAACGAAATGTGTCCGGGCACAGAAGGCGGCGTCACCAAATATGCGCCAACTGGGGAGCAAATGTGGATCTATGATGCCGCCATGAAATATAAAGAAACAGGCACACCGCTTGTCGTCTTTGCGGGCGAGCAATATGGCACGGGCTCTTCGCGGGATTGGGCCGCCAAAGGCACAACGCTTCTCGGCGTGCGCGCTGTCATCGCCGGGTCATATGAGCGTATTCACCGCTCAAACCTGATCGGTATGGGCGTCTTGCCGCTGGAGTTTAAAGCCGGTGAAAGTTGGAAACAGCTTGGCCTTACGGGCGAAGAAGAAGTGACCATTGATGGGGTGGAAGATTTGAAACCCCAACAAACGGTCTCAGCCACGATCAAAATGGCAGACGGCTCTGAGAAAAAAGTCGCCCTGCTCTGCCGGATCGATACGGCCGATGAAATGGACTACTTCACCAATGGCGGTATCCTCCATTATGTGATCCGAAACTTGGCGGCATAAACTTAAGCGCCATTCTCTTTGGAAAACCCCGCCTTTCAAGGCGGGGTTTTTTTGTGCATCACACTCTCAACGTCTCCCCGGCGAAAGCCGGGGTCCATCTCTAGTCATAGGGTCTTGGGGCTGATGGTGCTTTTGGCGAGAGGGCTTTGCATAACGACTTTCCGTGCACGCCTCGCTGTTCAGTGATGGGCACCGGGTCTTCGCCCGGTGAGACGGAGAGTTGATGTTTTATATCTCACACCCACTCTCAACGTCTCCCCGGCGAAGGCCGGGGTCTATCTCTGGTCGTTGG
>CALLVA010000178.1 GCA_938010655.1 uncultured Parvularculaceae bacterium
TTATGTGATTTTTACACTCAGACGTGATTATTAAGCCGCAATTAGCCCTCCTGGTGCATCATGACCTTTTTGAAAATCGCCATTTTTTATGGATCCTATTTATACATCCCCTTTGTCATATTCGTCTTGTGGGGCATGACAAGAATTCAACATTGGGTGCCACGGTTTTTGGGCGTTGGGGTGTTGGTTGCAGCAACATGTGTGGCGTATGGGCGTTTTGTTGAGCCGCGTATACTGACGGTTGCAGAACATAATTTGAAATTATGCACCAAAGCAGGCATTGAAGGGGATGTGCGTATTGCTGTCTTTGGCGATACGCATAATGGTCTTTTTCCTGTGACGATAGAGTTGGAAAAAATTGTTGAACGTGTTGAAACGCTCTCGCCTGATATGGTGTTGGTGCCGGGAGACTTGACGTATCATCCCGATTTTGAGGACTTAGAAGAAATTTTTGCACCTTTGGGAAATTTGACAGCACCAACATATTTGGTGATGGGCAATCATGATGAAGGCATTCCCGGCCCGCTTTATGCGCCTATACTGACGAAAATTTTGATTGAAGATGGTATCAACGTGATTGATGGTCAGTCGGCTGCCTTGAATGTCAATGATTTGAAAATTCGAATTGTCGGTATGATGGATCATTGGGCGGCGATACAACAAGATGTCCCGGCTGGCCCTTATGTTCAAACATCGACGGATGAAGCGGTGATTTATTTGCAGCATAATCCAGATATGTTGACGGATGTTCCAGATTTGGGGGCGTTTGACCTAATGGTCACGGGCCATACCCATGGAGGGCAGATTAATCTGCCTTTTATCACTTGTAATTTTACATTCGCTTGCGACGTTCATCGCAAGGGCTTTGCGGCCTTGCCTGAGGGTAATTTATTTGTGACCAGTGGAACCGGCATGACCGGTTTGCCGATGCGTTTTGGCGTTCCTCCAGTGATTGACATGCTGAATATTAGCTTCCAAAATTGCGCAGCGCCACAAGGGCTGTAAAAGGTAGGGTATGTTATTACGAAGCTATTATTCAAAACGCCCCTTCTATGGGGTGTTTATAGCGATTGCTATAATAGCTTTTGGAGTCTATTGGGCCGATAAATATATACCAGACCGCTATCTGCCATATACGCCTCTTGCGATAAATGATGCACCGACTTTTATCACCAATTATAAAATAGCGAGTTTGAAAGCGAGTGATACATATTGCTTTTCTGTCTTGAACAAAAGTGATTTGGCTTTTGAGCGGATGGAGGATCGTAAAATCGGCTCAACTTGCGGGTTTTATGGGGCGGCGATGCTGAAAAAGTCACAAGTTTCCTGGGGCGGAGATATTACGTTGAAATGCCCGGCTTTGGCGGGCCTCGCTATATGGGAGCGTCATGACTTGCAACCGATTGCAAATGACGTTTTCGAACAGGATGTTGTGCGTGTTCGCCATTTTGGTACATATTCTTGCCGAGCCATTGCGGGGACTTCAACGCCAAGCGAACATTCTTATGCCAATGCTATTGATATTTCCGGGTTTCGCCTTCGGGATGGGACAGAAATTTCGGTGTTGCGCCATTGGAATGATGGTACAAAAAAAGGTGAATTTCTAAAAAAGGTTCATCAATCAGCATGTGGGCGTTTCGCGACTGTTTTAGGCCCAAATTATAATGCGCAGCACAAAGACCACTTTCATTTTGATCAAGGCCCCTATGTAACCTGTCGTTGAAAGATCAACAGTCTTTCTCTGTTATGATGGCGTGTTTCGATAAGCGAGTATGCCAGCTCCTGCGGGTAGAATGTCTGGTAAGCTCATAGGAGCTGCCGCTTTGCCTTGCGTCGATGAAAAGGCGAGGGACCATTCCTGTCCTGTAAATTGGTCTAGGGAACAGGCCTGCATCCCCAAATTTACAATGCACAGCACGACCTCATTTTCATATTGCCGCGTAAAGATCACCATATCTTCTTGCGTCTTATCTTTGGATAAGAGTGTTATATCGCCAAGGCGCAATGCTTGAGAATTTTGTCGATAGGCTATTATATCTCTGGTGAAGTTCAGCATTGATTCATCTGCGTTGTTTTGCAAATCAATTGCATGATCTTGATGACGAGGATCAATCGGGAGCCAAGGCTCCCCGGTCGTGAAGCCCAAATTGGGGGCCTCTTTTTGCCAAGGCAGCGGCGTGCGCGCACCATCTCGGCCTAACGTTTCTGGCCAATTTTTGATAGCTTCTGGGTCTTGCAATTTTTCAAATGGTATATCAGCTTGAACGAGCCCTAGCTCCTCGCCTTGATAAATAAAAACATTGCCGCGTTGCGCCATTAAGAGAAGCATCATCGTTCGCGCAAACATGTTGATATCGCGCCCATTAGACCAGCGGCTGATACAGCGGGGCGCATCATGATTGGAAAATGCCCAAGCGGGCCAAGCATCCCCCTTTTGCCAATCGAGAATATTTTTCTCAATAAGGTTTGCATCAATTTTTTTCGCATACAGATATTCAAAACTATAAGCGGAATGTAAACGCCCCGGCGCGACAAAAGATTTCATCTCATCAAGGGGGTCTGGTCCAACAACCTCCGCAACGGTGAAGCGATTTTCATATTGATCTAAAAGCGCGCGAAGCTGTTCCAGAAAAAGAGGCATATCTTTATGGGACATGGAATATTTATGCTGTTGAAAATCAAACGGTCGCGTTGGGGCTTGTTTCAGATTTGTTGCAGGGGGATTATCGCGCAATTGTTGATCATGCATGCCAAAATTAATGGCATCTAATCGAAATCCATCGACACCCAAGTCTAGCCAGAATTTCGCAACATCCTGTAATGCGGTTTGTACATCTTGATGATGTAAGTTTAAATCAGGTTGGGATGTCAGAAAATTATGTAAATAATATTGTCGTCTAGTATTGTCCCATTCCCAAGCAACCCCGCCAAAAACAGATTGCCAATTATTAGGCGGCGCCCCATCGGGTTTTGGGTCTGCCCAAACATACCAATCAGCTTTTGGGTTTTTCTTGTCTTTTCGACTTTCTTTGAACCAAGCATGTTGATCAGATGTATGGGAATAAACTTGATCAATAATTATTTTTATATCGCGCTTATGCGCTTCTTTTATAAGATTTTTAAAATCGGCCAAACTGCCGAACATGGGATCAACATCCACATAATCAGCGACGTCATAACCAAAATCTTCCATGGGAGAGGTAAAGAAAGGAGAGAGCCAAATCGCATCCACCCCGAGGCTGGCAATATAATCCAATCCTTCGAGACATCCTCGCAAATCACCAATGCCATCGCCATTCGTGTCTTTGAAGCTGCGCGGATAAATTTGATAAATGGTCGCGCCTTGCCACCATTTATCGTTTTTTAAGCGTATCTTATTTTGGCGAGCGTTCATATTGGCTAAATCCTTATAGGCATTAGCTTATGTGAACATGCGAACCTCGTAAATATACTTTCGTCAGAACGAATTCTATTTAGATTTTTTGCCCCAGACTTTTGCGACCTGTTTGTCCCGGCCACAGCCATTTCGATAAAAATTATAACGCACAGGGTTTTTCTTGTAATAATCCTGATGATATTCTTCTGCAGGCCAGAAGGTGGCCTCATCCAAAATGGGGGTCACAACTGTTTTACCCAGCTCTTTATTGGCTTCTGCTTTTGAGGCTGCGGCAATAGCACGTTGTTCATCACTATTCGTATAAATCGCGGTCGTATATGTAAAGCCACGGTCACAAAATTGCCCCCCATCGTCCAAAGGGTCAACATGACGGAAAAAATAATCAGTTAGCTGACGATAAGAAACCACAGTCGGGTCGAAGACGATTTTTGCGACTTCGCGGTGACCGCCCTGTGAATGATTTTTATAAGTCGGATTGTCTGTCTCGCCGCCTGAATATCCTGAAATGACTTCATAGACGCCGTCAAGTTTTTCAAAATCAGATTCGACGCACCAGAAACAGCCGCCTGCATATATTGCATAGTCTGTTTCTACTGGTTGTGCCTTAGCAGAAGGTACAGACATTGTCTCTGACTTTGCTTGGCTGACTTCGCCAGCACATGCAGCGAGGGGGAGTAAGCCGAACAGCGTTAAAATATGGAGGCGGGTCATGGTGTTATCCTAATGTTGCTTCATATAAGATAGCCTATTGGCCGCATATAACAACTCTGCGCAACACGCCCTCACTGGCTTGTGACAATGTGAGAGCGTGCTGTCGTTTTGGCTTAATTGGCTGGGCTAGGCCGTTCAATACCAGCAAGGGTATATCCTGCCCAATTAACGGCCTTATCGATTTCGGCATCAGACAATGTGCCGCCTTCTA